>NZ_JAFYYT010000056.1 GCF_017549005.1 Ruminococcus sp. | reverse complement strand
CTGATTAGCTGCGCCGCACATTTTTGGCTATTTGTCAATACCTTTTTGCAAAAATTTACATTATATACAAAAAAAATAATCACAGGATCTTTTTGATTCCTGTGATTATTTTACTTTTCCTTAGCTTAATGACATTACCCGTGAGGGGAGCTTGCTTCAGTCCTTGGTATGCTCAAAAAGGTCGCCGGGCTGACAGTCGAGAGCCTCGCATATAGCGTTCATGGTCTCGAAGCGGATACCCTTCATCTTGCCTGTTTTCAGGTTGGAAAGGTTGACATTGGTCATACCCACTCTTTCGGCGAGCTCGTTCAGCGACATTTTTCGGTCAGCCATCATTTTGTCAAGTCTGATTATTATAGCCATTCCGCACCGCCTTTACGCTATCAGGTCGTTGTCTTCCTGAAGACTGAGACCATAGACGAAAACCTCGGATATAATGCCGATTATGACGCCTGCTGCGATTATAAGGATATTCTGCATATTAAAAGATATGGCCATTGCATATTGACTGTCGTCAACGGGTATAGTCGAACAGGAGGGGATAAGACCGCCCGCAAACAGGATAACTGCCATAATGCGGAGCTTTGCTATGATCTTCTTTGAAAAGGGCTTGCCTGTTTTGCGTATTTCAAGCAGTATCAGCGCAAGAAGTCCCAGCTCGGCGAATATTAAAAGAGAGCAGAGACTGTTGGTCAGGTACTCCTTCATATTTGTATGGTCCAGAAATCTTATGAACTGCCATATAGCAGCTCCGAGGGCGACAAAGCAGAGAATACAGCTCAGTACAGTGTCGATAAAGGTACGTTTTTTTAGTTTTTCGGATATCATTTTGTTCATAACAGCATCTCCTTTTTTAAAGTGCTACTTTAAGTTTTTAAAGTTTCTATCAGCTGATGTATGCATTATAGCACGTATTTTAAAGCGTGTCAATAAGTTTTTAAAGTGCGGCTTTAAATATTGTAGAATCAAACAATTGGAACTCGTGCAAAAATTGCGGCATTGTATATAATGACGATGCTGCGGACATAAAAAAGCTCCCATAAGGGAGCTTTCTTGATTTCGCAGCGGTTAGCTGTGAAATGAAAACAGAGCTTTGACAAGTATCAGCATTTCGCACCGATAACTTAAATAAGCGAAATGATTAATACATTTGTTATTATATCACAATTTTTTGTTATATACAATATTAGTATTTCACAAAAAAGATGTCCCCTCTTAGTATAATGTGAATAGAGCTTTGTACGAAATGTAATATCACAGCTGCGGTTTTTTTATATTTACAGATGAAATGTGTAACAATTTCCGCACTGACAGCGATTATTGTATGTGTAAGGGGGCAAACTCAGTGAAAATTTCAAAAAAACTACAAAAACACCCGAAAGGGCTTGCATTTTCTTTCGTAAACTGCTATTATAATAAGGCATTGTAATATGAAAGGATATTGATAATGGAAAAGTTCATCAAGTGGTGCGTTTCGATACTTCCGAAGCCGCTTCAGAAAATATACTACAAATATGAGGAGAAATGGCTGTACCTTGTTTTCGGAGTCCTTACCACTGCTGTAAGCTTTCTGACAGCAGGGCTGGCAAAGACTGTCCTCGAAAACGCAGGAGGCTACAGCACGAAGTCTATAGGAGATATAAGCACCGTATTTTCGTGGGTCTGCTCGGTCACATTTGCTTACATCACAAATAAGTTATGGGTGTTCGAGTCCAATGCAAAGGGCTTCAAAAACATAGTTGCAGAGGCAGGAAAGTTCTACGGCGGCAGAGTTTTTACCCTTGCAGTGGAATGGGTGATGATACACGTCGGATTCGGCATGATAGGCAAGAATTTCTGGCTGGTAAAGGCGCTTGCTAACGTTGTGGTCCTCATACTCAATTACGTTATCAGCAAGATATTTGTTTTCCGCAACAAGGACGGTAAACCTGCGGAGCAGCAAAATGAGTGATACTTTGAAAATAGGTAAGGTCAGCATTGAGCGGACTGCTGCTCTTGCACCCATGGCGGGAGTTGCCGACCGCGCCTACAGGCTCATGTGCAAGAAGTACGGGGCGGCTTACGTGGTCAGCGAAATGGTTTCCGCAAAGGGAATCTGCTACAGCGACCGCAAGACAGCGGAGCTCTGTACGGTCACGGATGAGGAGCGGCCAATGGCGGTGCAGCTCTTCGGCAGCGAGCCTGATTTCATGGCGGAGGCGGTGAAGATAGTTCTTGACTATGCTCCCGACATCATAGATATCAATATGGGCTGTCCTGTGCCGAAGGTCGTCGGAACGGGTGCGGGCTCGGCGCTTATGAAGGATGTGAAGCTTGCGGCGGCTGTTGCGGAGGCGGCAGTAAAAGCGGCAGGGGACACTCCCGTAACCGTGAAGATACGAAGCGGCTGGAGCGCCGACAGTATCAATGCTCCCGAAATGGCAAAGGCTCTTGAAGCGGCAGGAGCTGCTGCGATAGCAGTCCACGGGCGCACGAGGGATATGTTCTACAGCGGCGAGTCGGATATGAACGTGGTAAAGGCGGTCAGGAACGCGGTGAGCGTTCCCGTTATCGGAAACGGCGATATCACGGATTTCCGTTCCTGTGCGGATATGTACGAGCGGACGGGTTGCGACCTCGTTATGATAGGCCGCGGCAGCTACGGCAATCCTTTCATTTTCCGCGAAATAGCGGCGCAGCTCCGCGGTGAAGCCTATACTCCGCCCACTCTTGAGGAGAAAATGGACGTCATGCTTGAGCACATACGCCTGATACTGGAGCTCAGCGAAAAGTGCGAGGAGCTGGCAATGCATGAGGCGCGCAAGCACGCGGCGTGGTACATGAACGGCTACTACGGTTCGGCGAAGTTCCGCGGCCGGTGCTATCAGCTTTCATCTTATGCGGAAGCGGAAGCTCTTGCGGCAGAGTTTATCGAGTTACAGCGTCAGCGTGAAATCAACAAAGTGTAGAAAAATGTATACTATTTGGATAAAAATGACAAAGTTTGACGGATTGCACAAATTATCAGTTAAAAATTCGTATGAACTCACAAATAACGGGTAGTGATAAAGTTACAAAAGGAGAATTTGGCTTAAATCCGCAGTTTGTAACCAAAATTTAATCTTTTGTAATATAAAACAGCTTGTAAAGTCATTTAAGTTTGATACAAATTGTAATTGCCAAATGAAAAATAATGTGATATAATATGAATTGAAAAGCGGTATATTTTATGTTGTTTTTATACTGCTTTTACAAAGGAGACCTTTATGAAACTAAGAAAAGGACGTGCCGCAGGGGCGCTGGCGATCCTGACAGCGCTGGTTGCAGGCGGCATCGGCTGCGGAACTATAGTCGGCAAAGCCAACAACGATCCGCAGGATACTTCTGAAGTAGCGGTGACAACAGTCCCCGAGGAAACTACGGAGGAGCAGACGACTGTTCCGCCCGATAAGGTCGTTCACGTAACGGCTGCAGGCGATAACCTCATACACTATTCAGTGTTCAAGAACGCCGAAAAACTGGCAGGCGGCTACGGCTACGACTTCAAGCCCATGTACTCTGAGGTCAAGTACCTCATCGAGGCTGCCGACGTCGCAATACTCAATCAGGAGACTGTCATCTCCGAGAGCAACGGCATACGAGGCGCAGAGGGCGGAGTCCTCATATTCAACTCGCCGCCCGAGGTGGCTGACGCGGTGATAGACCTCGGCTTCGACGTATTTACAATGGCAAACAATCATCTGCTCGATATGGGTACGAGCGGACTGGAGGAATCCATAAATTTCTGGAACAGAAAGGCAGCGGAGAATAACCTTACAGTCCTGGGCGCTTACCTTGACGAGGAAGATGCGAACAATATCCGCGTCCGCGAGGTCAACGGCGTAAAGATCGCTTTCCTTGCCTATGCGGAGCATATAAACGGCTTCGACGCGCTGCTTGACGACGTGCCGCTCAGAGTTATCAAGAACGACGAGGAGGACGTTATCGAGAGGCAGATCAAGGAAGCAAGACAGCTTGCGGATGTTGTTATAGTTTCGGCGCACTGGGGCGCTGAGGATACGACTATCGTTTCCGACGAAAGGCGTGAACTCGCCGATAAAATGGTGGACTGGGGCGCAGATGTCATACTCGGCTGCCATACGCATACAGCCCAGACAATGGAATGGATAGAGCGTGATGACGGAACAAAGGGCTTTGTCTACTACTCAATGGGCAATTTCATATGTGCTCAGACCGACAACTTCAACGTGGTCGGTGAGCTTCCCGATTTCGATATCGTCATCGACGGTCAGACGAATGAGCTGAGACTTGAAAATGTGGGCTGCATACCCACTATCGTTCACTACGAGAGCGAATTTTCAAACATGAAAGTTTATCCTTACAGCAAATATTCACCCGAGCTTGCAGAGCGTCACGGACTGCCTTATGCGGTGCCGCAGGGTACTTATACAGACTTCGGCTGGAACGTTATAAATCGCATAATTGACGAGGCAATTCCTACTGAATTTCGCAAACTCGACAAATAAATTGATAAATTCATTTTTTGTTCAAATACAGGCTTGAAACGCTGTTTTTGAGAAAAAATGAGATTGTGCAAACCGTGCAAAAATAACTTTAACTGTTTATGTAAAATACCAAAAACTATATGAACCTATTTACTTTTGATTAGACCTGATATATAATGAAATCATGAATAAGTATAGACTTGGCATTAAGTGTCTCATCACGGCAGTGTGATGCGTCTTAGGACAAAACCACTGCGTGCAGAGTGCGGTGTGGTCACGGACTGACATCAGAGGGGAGCTTCGGAGCAGTGTGTACAAACGCTTGATCTGGATAGATCCGCTTGAACCGCAGCTCAGAGTGCTTAGGTCGCGTCTGTATGACCAGCAGCGGCGTTTTCCGCCCGCCAGGCACGTGCTTCATTCGTATATCGGTGACGCGGTTTTGCGGACGGCGGACAGGGGGCCGCTGAATTAAGACAAGATATAATAAAAGGGGCATACCCGTTCCTTTGTTATATAACATTATTGAAGAAGGAGGAAAAAATAATGAAGACAAAAAAGGTAGTCGTCGGAGCATTGGCTGCGATGCTTTCACTTTCTGTCTGCTCACTTGCACCTGCAGTAGCTGCCGGCGAAACAGTGCAGATATCCGTTGGCAAAACTAATGCAGAGGCAGGTGCAGAATTTTCGGTGGACGTATCATTAGCTGATATCCCATCTTCCGGTATCCAGGCACTTGACTTTGCTGTTACCTATGACAGCAAGGTACTCACAATTAAATCAGTTGAACAGGGAGCTCTCATAAACAAGAGCGCAGAGTCTGCTGACAAGTCAGCTTCTCTTTCCCCGCTGTTTGAAAGCTCTATCAATTCAAAAGAGGGCTTTGTGAGCATGATCTGGTCGACTTCTACTGATGACGCTTCATATTGGCTCAAGGGCGACGGCGTATTCTGTACTATCAAGGGTACTGTAGCAAGCGGTGCAACAAATGGTGCAGAGTCAGCTCTCAAGATCGTTCCTATTGATCGTGAGACATATGCTGGTTCAGGTTCTCCCAACGGAGACATCGGCTGTGGCTACGAGAAGGACGGTAAGCCTGTAAAGCTCGCTACAAGTGTTAGCAACGGAAGCGTTACGGTTGGCAAGGCTGTAACAACAACTGAAAAGCCAACTGAAAAGATCGTTCGCGGTGATGCAAACTGTGACGGTACAGTAGATATGGGAGATGCTGTTCTCATCATGCAGAGTCTTGCAAACCCCAACAAGTATGGCTTAAGCGGATCTGATTCCAAGCACATTACTGAACAGGGCAAGCTCAACGGCGATGTTGATGAAGAAGTAAAGGGTCTTACATCTAACGATGCACTCAAGATCCAGAAGTACCTGCTCAAGAGCATTAAAGAGCTCTGATCCGAGATTATCTGATTTGTCCCCCTTACAAAGGAATACAAACCCAATTTATGTTTTATTAATAGGCGTAAAAACCTAAAGAAAGGAATTATTACAAATGAAAAAGTTAATTTCTGCAGTCACATCACTGTGTATGGCTGCATCAATGGTAAGCGCAGTAGTTCCTGCAACTGTAGGTGCTGCAGACGCTTCCAAGGGCTTTGCTATTAAAACATATGACATCAGCAAGCCGGCTGCTTCTGATGCTAAGTCCTCCATAACAATCAACAAGAAGGATATCCCCGCAGACGGTTATGTTATCCCTTCTGCTGTATATTATTCAGAGGGTACCAACAAGACAGATTCTCTTCTCGTTGCTATCACAACAGACTCCAAGGACATCTCTTTCAAGCTTTATAATCCTACTAAGGAAGGTTATACAGACTCTGAGAAGGAGTACACACTTGGCGGAGATACATTCTCAACAAGCAGCTATATCTCATTTGCAGGTTCATACGATGATCTCGATGGCTATGCAGCAGCTGGTAAGTATGTATTCGGTATCGATTCATCCCAGTCAGCAGCAGGCACAGACAACTACTTCATCGGTTGCTCATGGACAAACAACGGTAAGGATTACAAGTGGGCTGGCGAAAAGTCAGATTCATATCCTTTCTATGTATTCGATACAGTTATTCCTGCTAATATCGCTGAAGGCGAATACACAATCAAGTTCTGTGAGTACAATACAGACGCTTCAGGCGTAAACGACAACCCATCACCTCTCGTAGAGGGCGAGAAGACAAGATTCACAACTAAGGATAAGACTCTCAATCTCGAGACAATGAAGATCGTTGTTAAAGGCGATGGTGAGGAGCAGGCTACAACAACTGAGGCTCCTAAGGTAACAACAACTACAACTGTTCAGAAGCAGGAGACTACAACAACTAAGCCTGTAGTTCAGGACGGCGATATCCAGTTCACATTCGCTGATAAGAACGGCAACAGCGACATCACAGCTTCTGCTGGCGAAGAGATCACAATCTACGCTAACGTAAAGGCTGGCGGTAAGCCTGTATCAGCTATGGACGTTCAGTTCAAGGCTACAAACGGTCTTGAGATCACTCAGATCGGCGGCAAGGCAACAGCTCTCGAGGGTGTTGCAGTTTCTACAAACCCTGACGAGTACCGTGCAAACTTCACATCTACAGACGATTCAGGTGAGCCTATCGTTCCTGCTGATGGAAAGGCTGCATTCACACTCAAGGTTAAGGTTCCTGCTGACGCTAAGGATGCTACTTACACAATCGGCTTCGCTGATCAGTGCAAGGTATTCAAGGACAGCACAAACTTCAACTACAAGACAAGCTTCGCTCCTGCTACTATCAAGGTAGGCGGCGGTTCAGGTGATGTTACAACTGAGGCTCCTAAGGTAACAACAACTACAACAGCTCCTAAGCAGGAAACAACAACTACAACTAAGACTGTAGTTCAGGACGGCGACATCCAGTTCACATTCGCAGACAACAAGGGCAATACAAAGGTTAATGCTAAGGCTGGCGACGAGATCACAGTTGTTGCTAACGTAAAGGCTGACGGTAAGCCTGTATCAGCTATGGACGTACAGTTCGCAGCTTCCAAGGGTCTTACAATCACTCAGATCGGTAGCAAGTCAGCAGCTTGCGGCGGTTCTGCAGTTTCTACAAACCCTGACGAGTACCGTGCAAACTTCACATCTACAGACGATTCAGGTGAGCCTATCGTTCCTGCTGATGGAAAGGCTGCATTCACACTCAAGGTTAAGGTTGACGCTGACGCTAAGGACGGCACATACACAATCGGCTTTGCTGATCAGTGCAAGGTATTCAAGGACAGCACAAACTTCAACTACAAGACAAGCTTCGCTCCTCTCGAGATCGTAGTTGGCGATGAGCCTGTAGTAGAGACAACAACAACTACTACAACAACAACTACAACTAAGAAGGAAGAGAAGACAACAACAACTACAACAGAAGCTCCTAAGACAACAACAACTTCTACAACAACAGCACCTAAGACAAACGGCGGTGACGGCAAGAAGGTTTGGGGCGATGCAAACGAAGACGGTGACGTAAACGTTTGTGACGTTGTACTCGTACTCACATACATCTCTGACAGCTCAATCGATTACTTCACAGAGCAGGGCAAGATCAATGCTGACGTTGCAGGCGAGAAGGGTATCACATCTGAAGATAGCGAGACTCTCATCAAGTACTGCCTCAAGCAGATCAACAAGCCCGAATGAGAACAGTATAAGAACGTACTAATTTAATAAGAGCTTTATGCTCGGAAAGGAAATGCACTGATGAAGAAACTGCTTTCAGCAGTTACATCCGTTGTCATGAGCGCTTCGCTCATGACAGGTGCATTTGCTTCGTCAGTTAGTGCTGCCGGCAGTTTAACTGTCGAGCAGCCTAACATTAGTATGGGCGAAGTACTGGATGTTTCTGCTAAGACATTCGCTGCAGACGGATCAGTTGAATGGAAGCTCCCGACAATTACAGCAGCTCCCGGTCAGACCGTGACTATGCCGATAGTTGTTCAGGGCACAGGTCTTGAAATAGCAGGCGGTCAGTTCGTGATCAAAGCTGCTTCACCTATCGCTTTCAATTCTATCGTAACAGGAAATGCATATGGATACGAGATCGCGTCCAACGCAGACGAAAATACATTTCTTTTTAGTGGTGTAAAGGGTATCGTAGCTGCTCAGAATTCTGTAGTAGGTACTCTTAAATTCACTATCCCCGCAGATTGTGCGGAAGGCAAATATGACGTAAAGTGGTCTGAGAGCACAGCAAGCGCTCCCGGCGGCAAGAATGTAACAGACAAGGTAAAATTCACAGATGGTGCTATCAATGTCAAGAAAGACGCTGACGGAACTGTTGAGTGGGTACTTGACAATGTTACTGCTGTTCCCGGACAGAAGGTTGAACTCTCAGCTTACGTAAACAACGCAGAAGGCTCAGCTGTAGGAGTTGCAGGCGGTCAGTTCGTTATCGACGCTGGCTCGGCTGTAAAGTTCGATTCCGTTAAGGACGGCGGAGCTTATGACGCTAAGATCGAAGTCAATGACAAGGGCGAACAGCCTGCTTTCCTCTTCTCAAAGGTTGCTAAGGAAGGCGTTGTTGCAGCTGATAAGGCTGAGATCATGACACTTACATATACTGTTCCTACAGATTGTAAGGCTGGTACTTACGATGTTAAGTGGGCAGAGCAGGTTGTAAGTGACGGTTTAGCAAAGAACATTACCTCTAAGGTAAAGTTCACAAACGGCTCTATCACAGTTAAATCTGCTGATGAGCAGCAGACAGGCAAGATCAAGTGGGTTCTCGGCAACGAGACCGCTAAGCCGGGCGATACTGTAAAGCTCAGCGCAGTTGTTGATGACTCTGCTAACGCAGCAGTAGCAATTGCCGGTGCACAGTTCGCTATCAATTCTGCATCAAAGGATATCAAGCTTGTAGGTGTTTCTGAGAAGTCAGAGGCTTACGACGCTTCTATCAGCAAGAATCTTGACAAGAATGTTATCATGTTCGGTAAGGCCGGTTCAGCTTCAGTAGCTGCTAAGAACGGCAAGACCGTTGTTACACTCGAATTCAAGGTTGATGAAAAGTGTGCAGAAGGCAAATATGACATAAAGTGGGCTGAGGAAGTTATCAGCAGCGCTTTATCCAAGAACATCACATCAAACGTTGAGTTTGTTGACGGTTCTATCACAGTAAGCTCTAATCCCGATGCTGACGCAGTATCATGGGTGATTCCTGACGTTACAGTTGAGGCAGGCGCTACAAGCGCTGAGCTCAAGGTTCAGGTAAAGGGTAACTCTGACCTCGCAGTTGCAGGCGCTCAGTTTGCGATCGACGTTAAGTCACCTATCACTCTGGAAAAAGCTTCAGGCAAGCCTTATGGTGTTTCACTTGCTGCCAACGCAGAGAAGAATACTTATCTCTTCGCAGCAGTAAAGGGCGCTACAGCTAAGGACGGCGATGTATTCGCTACACTTATATTTGATATCCCCGCAGGTACAACAGGTACATTCCCTGTTAAGTGGGCAGATACAGTTGTAAGTGCTGAAAAGGGCGTAAACATTTCTTCTAAGGTTAAGCTTGTTGACGGTTCTATCACTATCGGCGGAACAACAACAACTTCTACAACTACTAAGAAGGTAGTAACAACAACTACTACAACAAAGGTTGATCCTAAGAAGACAACAACTACAACAACCGTTTCTTTCCCGATCACAACAACAACAGCTGCTCCTATTGTAATTCCCGAGGATAAGTCTATCGCTTGGGTAGTTGACAATGTGTATGCAAGACCCGGTGATCAGGTTAAGGTTGAGATCAAGGTATTTGATCCTAACAACAAGGCACTTGCTATCGCAGGCGCTCAGTTCGATATGGAGTCAGGTGCCAATGCAACTCTCGCAGAAGTTGGCAAGAAGTCAGCTTACGGTGCTGAGGTTATGACAAGCGACGACAAGGTAAGACTTCTCTTTGCTGACAGCAAATTAAAGGCTGCAGGCAATGATGACGTTGTTGCAGAGCTTATCTACACAGTAAGCGAGAACGCTGAAAAAGGCGAAGTTATCCCTGTAGAGATCAAGAATCTCGTAGTAGCAGGCGAGAAGAGTGCAAATATCTCTTCAAAGATTTACACTGTAAAGGGAAGCATCACAGTTCTTCCTAAGGGTGATCCGAATCCTACTACTGAGAAGGTAACAACAACTTCTACAACAACTTCTACAACAGCTGATCCTAAGAAGACAACGACTTCTACAACAACAGCTGATCCTAAGAAGACAACAACTTCAACGACAACAGCTGATCCTAAGAAGACAACAACTTCTACAACAACAGTTGATCCTAAGAAGACAACAACTTCGACAACGACAACAGTTGATCCTAAGAAGACAACAACTTCGACAACGACAACAGTTGATCCTAAGAAGACAACAACTTCGACAACGACAACAGTTGATCCTAAGAAGACAACAACTTCAACAACGACAACGGTTGATTCTAAGAAGACAACAACTTCAACAACGACAACAGTTGATCCTAAGAAGACAACAACTTCGACAACGACAACAGTTGATCCTAAGAAGACAACAACTTCTACTACAACCACAAATAATGGCGGTAGTGAAACAGGAACTACAACAACTGTAACCAAGAAGGCTGGATATGTAAAGACATATGCTTCTATCGAGACAGAGGTAGGCTTCTACTTCAGCCACGATGACGGTAGTGTATCAGGCGGCTTCAAGAAGAGCCAGATCAAGACTATCCACATTTATGATGTTTACGATGACGGTCACAAGGAAGAGCAGGACATTGATACTGGCAAGATCAACTTCAATGATGTAACTCCTGAATCTGCTTATAACAGTGTTCCTCACGTTGTAGGCAAGGGTAGTGCAGTTGACTTCAAGTACAGCGTAGATGTTTACTATGGTTCTGAGCGTCTCGTAGACGAGAGCGGCAGCGCACTTTCTATCGAGGCATATATCGGTGTTAAGGGTGATATCACACTTAACAACATCTGTGACGCAGTAGACGCTTCTATAGCACAGAGATATTATGCAGCACTTTCAACAGGTGCAACAGTTGATAGCGTAAAGTGCCAGACAGCAGCTGCAACATCAGGTTCATATCAGGTTAGCGAGCCTACTGATGCATTTGACCAGCTCGCTGCATTCCTCGGTGACGTAAGCGAAAACGAGTACAGTGCAGTAAACTGGAAGCAGACAAAGAGCGAGCGAGTAATCGACGCTGTTGACGCATCCAAGATCCTCAGATTCTATGCTATGAGATCTGTAACAGCTGCAGAAGTATCAAGCAATACTATCTGGCAGCAGATCAATCCAAGCAAAAGTGAAGAGCAGGGATCATAAAAGCTGATTAAGCTTAATAAAAAAGCAGGCCGAATGGCCTGCTTTTTTTCAATATTTACCGATTGACAGAACAAAAACAAAATGATATAATATGTATGCTGAAAAGCAAAAAATCGAATCGAAATGAGGAGAAATATTACAGAAAGTTCAATTGGACGAAAATATTACTGTTCATTAAGGGCTATATTGTGAAATAAGCACAAAAAGCCCAAATATTAATCGTCAATTATTTTTGATAAAAATGTGCTGTTTTGCTTGACTTATTGTTGTTTATGTGATAAAATGTAGTTATGAATTTTGGGGCAAGTTGTATTCAAATGCAGAAATTGGTCCCGAAATTTAGCCTAATGCACGGGGCCACTTGTGACCAAGACGTGTCTCGGGCAAAGGGGGAATAAACAATGTTAGAGAGGTATAGAACAATGAAGAACTCATTATTCAAGAGAGCAATCGCAGCAGCAGCAGCTGTTCCGCTGACTCTCACACAGTGTCCAACATTCACAAATGCTGTATCAATCAATGCGGTAAAGGGAACTGCACAAGTACAGGCAGAAGAAAAAGGTGTAACACTTGAAGATATTCTTTATATCCCTGCAGACGAGACAGTGTCCAAGTGGAACAAGAAATTAACACAGGGTATGGCTGGACAGGGCGAAAAGTCCGGAACAATTGATATCAAGGAGTATTCCGAGAAGATCATTAACAATGCCGGTCAGTATAAGGATGTTGCAGAGTATGCACTTGATCTCATCAAGAATGTGACATACAAGCTCGACGAGAATCTTAACCTCACAATCGAGGGCGAGATCGAAGAGCCTGATTTCAATGAGATCATCAAGAGCGAGATGGATTCTTCAAAGCCCGCACCACAGGCTGCTCCCGGACGTCAGATGGCTCCGAAGATCCCTGAGGGACTGGATCTTTCACTCCTTCCCGAGGGCGTTGACATTGAGGACCTCAAGAACCTCGACCTTACAACCATCGATATGGATACACGTAAGGAACTCGCGGAGAAGTATGAAATTCCGGATCTTGCAAATGAGGAAGTAAAGACTCTTGGTGAAGTAAAGCTTGAAGGTGCTAAGATCGATAACGATACTATCAAGAACATCAGCCAGGACTATGTTTCTATCAAGTTCAGCGACATCGATTTCTCAAAGACAAAGATCGGCGGTACGTTCAAGCTCGTTATCAACGGCTCTGACCTCAAGTATGGTACAACAGTTACAGCTGATTTCACCTACAAGTGCAACGACGGTAAGACATATTACCTCGGACAGCTTCCTGAGTTCGCTAAGACAGCTTTAGAGTCCATCAAGAAGACAGGCGACGAGGGAATCAAGAAGAGCTTCGACGCAAGCCTTGCAGATTCGATTCAGGGCAAGTACGACGAGAAACTTGACAAGTTCATCAAGGCTGCTACAAAGGCAGACAACGGAGTAACAAAGCTCCTGAATGCCGGTGCACACTCAAAGACATTTGCTTCAGTTCCTGATGCAATCTCTTATGCTAACGATAAGCTCACAAACAACAAGTACTACAAGGAGCTCGGCATCAACAAGCAGCTCCCCGCTACAGCTACTGATATCGCAGCAAACAGCACAGTTCTCAAGTACTATGAGAAGGCTATGAACGTTGCAAACAACAAGTTCAGCATCACAGCTAACGAGCTTGGTCAGTTCGCTGACAGCCTTATGAACATCAGTGTTGATACAAACGGCGCTAAGGGAACAGCAATCGCTATATTCCCCGACAGCGAAAAGGAAGTCAAGGAGCTTAAGGAATCCCTTGCAAAGCAGGGCTATACATATGAAAGCTCATACAAGAAGCTCACTGCAAAGGGCGACCTTACAAACGTAAAGGAAGAGAAGTTCGGTTCTGCTGATTTCCAGCTCGAGAGAGTTCTTCAGACAAACACAACTACAACTTCCACAACAACAACAACTACAACAACCACTACCACAACTACAGGTAAGGGCGGTTCTGATACAAGCACATCCACCACAACAACAACTACTACAACAGAGCCTGTTGTGACAACTACAGTTCTTAACGCTTACTTAGAGGCTAGTGTAGAGCAGTACTCATTCTATTACAGCATTGAGGAAGCTTTCGACAAGTCACAGATCAAGGACGCTAAGATCCACGGTAAGTATCAGGAAGGCTACGTTGATAAGGACGGCAACAAGGTTATCGTTGCTGAGAAGGAAAATGCTGTTGTAGACGCAGACATGAACCTTATCACATTCGGTACTGCAACACCTGCAAACACATACAACAAGGAAAACAAGACCTTTAAGTATGAGATACCCGTTTACTACAACGGTGAGGTAGTTACAGACTCAGTCGGTGATCCTTTCACAATGAAGGTTTACATCGGCGTTAAGGGCGATACAAACCTCGACGGTATTGCAGATGCAGCTGATGCTTCACTCGTGCTCCGTTACTATGCAGCCCTTTCAACAGGTAATAAGCCTGCGGATACAAAGCTTTCAAACAATGAGATACTCAAGAACAACCCGAGCAGCTCGTATGACGATCTCGCTGCATTCCTCAGCGACGTTCAGACCGGTGCTGACAAGCCTGTAACAAGATTCACAAGAAAGATCAACAGAACCTGCGACGCTGTCGATGCTTCAAGGATCCTCAAGTTCTACGCTAAGAGATCTTCTTCTGACTATGATAGCATGACAAACAAGCAGCTCTGGGACATCGTTGACAAGATCACTCCTGATCCTAACGAAAACAAGGACGCTCAGGAAAAAGCACAGGATGAGTCGTGATCTCATTCGCTAAAACCAAATGAATGTTTAATCTGCCGCCGTTAGCGGCGGCAGAGAACATATATAAATTATATCTGAAAGGAAATAATGACAATGAAGAAGAATGCATTCAAGAGTGTTATTGCAGCACTCGCTGTTTCAGCTGTAGCAGTTTCAAGTACAGCTATGGTAGCATTTGCTGCCAAGGCTGCTGGTCAGGATTATGACTTAGCAGGTTTAGATCCTACAAAGGCTACAGTTAAGCCTACACTTACAATTGAGACAAAGGAAGTTGACGAAGCTTCAGCTGCTGGTTCAACTGTAACTCTTAACCTCAGCGTTGAGGGTGCTGCTGGCAAGTATGCTCCTACAGGTCTCCACGTACAGTTCGATGAGAGACTCGAGCTCGTTCAGAGAGACGGTGAGTACGCTGAAAAAGGCGACGCTGGTAAGAAGCTCAGCTATACAGAAGAGAAGGACGGAAATAACGGTTTCTTCGTAACTACATCTGCAGATAAGGACAGCGGTAACGACGGTGTTCTTTGGACATTTGACCTTAAGCTTCCTGCTGATGCTAAGGGCGGCGACTTCTTCCCTGTAGAGATCGCTTACAAGAGCACAGAGAACGCTAAGGACCTCTTCACAAACGTTGACCAGAACGAAGAGGGTCAGCTCATGCAGGCATGGGTATTCACAAACGGTATCGTTCAGGGTGGTATCCAGGTTAAGGGCCCAACAACAACAACAACTAGTACTACAACTACTACAACTACAACAACTACAACAACATCTACAACAACAACTACATCTACATCTTCAGCTACTACATCTAAGGCTTCAACAACTACAACTACAACAACAGCTGCTAAGACAACAACTAAGGCTGGCAACTCACCTAAGACAGGTGTTCAGGGTGCAGGTCTCGCAGTTGCAGGTCTTGCAATCGCTGTAGGTACAGCATTTGCTCTCAGAAAGAAGGAAGACTAATTAATTAGTCCCCATTCATACTGAATATTAAAGGCTCTCCATTGGAGAGCCTTTTTTAGTCTTTTTTTGCAGGCGGAGTGTAATCAATACCGCCCCAGCCGTCAACGTTGGCACGTTTCATGGCGCCGAAGAGCCTGTCCTTGAAGCCGTGGTCTTTACGCTCCATGTCTGCAAGGAATTCCTTGGTTTTCTGCCTGTTTGTGTGTCCGTCCGCAGGACAGACAGACTTCACAACGGGAAGCTCGTTTTTGCGGGCGGCTCGGCGTATTTCCTTTTCGGGAGCGAGCACAAGCGGCCGGATAACGGTGACTTTCTTATGAGTGAGGTAGGTGCTTGGCGAAAAGCAGCCGATACGCCCCTCAGTAAACAGGTTCATTACAAAGGTCTCGACAGCGTCGTCGTAGTTGTGACCGAGAGCCACCTTGTTGCAGCCCAGCTCGTTTGCGGCGTCGTGAAGAGCTCCGCGGCGCATTCTCGCGCAGAGACTGCACGGACTTGGCTCCTTACGCACATCAAAGACTATTTCGCCTATCTGAGTGGGGATAACGTGGTACTCCACGCCCTGACTGCTGCAAAGCTCCGCAACAGGGGAGAAGTCGGGCTTTCTGTCCTTGAAGCCCATGTCGAGGGTAACTCCCACGACTTCATAATCTATACCGATAAAGCGCCTGAGGAGTATAAGCCCCTGCATCAGCACAAGGCTGTCCTTGCCGCCCGAAATGCCTGCAAGAATGCGGTCGCCGTCGCTTATGAGTCCGTATTCCTGAATAGCTTTTCGCATATAACCGAGAATTTTCTGCATAATGTCCTCCGTAAATCGTATTCGATTGATTATAACACAAAAAAGCTCAAAATGCAAGATGATAAGTTTAAGTTGCTGGCTTACGTATACCATGCACCCTTTCAATTCACCTGATACTGCGTGTTTTCAAAAAATTTGCAATTAAAAACTTGCAAAAATAGCAAAAATATATTATAATATAAAGGACAATATATAATTATAAGTGGAGCTCCTGCAATAAAGAGCCCATAAACGAAAGGAGCTGCGCTTTTGGCGCAGAAAAAGAAATGACCTCATTATTAAACGATATCATCATTATGGCAGCGGCAGATCATACCGCTATTTCAGCGCCTTTGAAGAAGCTGCTCATACTGATAGGTGCAATAGTTGTAATACTCATACTGATAATACTGCTTTTCAGCAGCAAGAGCAAGTTCAGACGGTTTCTGTCAATATTCCTCGAGGAACAGCCTGAGGAGGAAATGGACGGAGGATCGCCGCACAGAGGCGCTCCTGCCGCACCCGCGCAGCGCAGAGCCGCTCCCGAAGAGGAGTTCGTACAGAAGCGCACCTCCGAGCCTATTGTGGAAATGGCTACCCTTGTGAGAAAGAGCGACGACCGACTGAGAATAATCGAAAGCTCGGGGCAGATAAGACTCGTCGACGAGTACTATGAGCTTATTTTCGTGACCCGAAAGGGGCAGAAGCTGAAAATAGAGTGCTCGGCAGAGGCTTACGACAAAATTCCCTTTAATCAGCAGGGCTCGCTTACATATAAGCGTAATACCCTCGTAAAGTTCAAATATTACGAGGATACAGTGTTCAATTGATAAAAGGGCGACTTACGTGCGGTACATATACAGAAGCCTATACTTATTTATCGGGGAAAACCTTTCTGAGGAAAGGTTCTTCCCCGAACCCCTTTCCAAAGACTTTTAACCCAAATTTTCCTAAACAGGACGCCCATTGTAAGATGTACAGAGCGTTTTAGTTTTTGGGTGGGTGACCTGTTTAGGAAAATTTAAGCTGGAAGTTTTAGGAAGGGAGTTTGAGGGAGAACCCTTTTTCAAAAGGGTTTCCCTCAATAATAAACATACACTTTTGTATGTGTACCACACATAAGCTGCCCCGTATTTGTATACAGAAACGGACGTGTAAAAATGGTAAATTTCAACAATGACTGGGACGAACTTTTAAAGGGTGAATTTGACAAGGAATACTATCTTGAGCTCAGGCAGACGCTTATAACCGAATACAGGACGCAGCGTATTTACCCTGGAATGTACGACATATTCAATGCTATGAAGTACACGGCGTACAACGATGTAAAATGCGTTATAATAGGACAGGATCCCTATCACGGTGAAGGACAGGCTCACGGGCTTAGTTTTTCCGTGCGCAAGGGAGTAGCTCCGCCGCCGTCGCTGATAAACATATTCAAGGAGATACGCGACGATGTAGGTATCGACAACCTCGGCAAGCACGGCGAGCTGACAAAATGGGCGCAGGAGGGAGTTCTTCTGCTCAATTCCGTACTCACGGTACGTGCCGATCAGGCAAGAAGTCATCACGGCATAGGCTGGGAGAACTTCACCACAGATGTTATACAGCTCCTGAACAAGCGTGAAAAGCCAATGGTATTCATGCTCTGGGGAGGCGACGCAAAGGCAAAGCAGCAGTTTATAACAAATCCGGCTCACCTTGTACTGAAAGCCGCACATCCCAGTCCGCTTTCGGCGTACAACGGCTTTTTCGGGTGCAGGCACTTTTCAAAGGCGAACGCATTTCTCCGCGCAAAGGGCATGGGAGAAATAGACTGGTCAATAGACTGAACGGGGGCAGATCATGCATATAAAGGAACTTTTCGGCCAAAAAACGGTGTACTCATTCGAGGTATTCCCACCCAAAAAGACGAGCCCTGTAGAGGTGATATACGAGACTCTCGACGAGCTGAACGGACTCAAGCCCGATTTTATCAGCGTAACCTTTGGCGCAGGCGGCAGCGGAAACAGCAAATATGCGCTGGAGATAGCTTCAAAAATAAAGGCGAGCGGCATTACGCCAATGCTTCATCTGCCCTGTATCAACTTTACAAGGGCTGAGATCGACGCAGCGCTCAGCGAGGCGCAGGAGCGCGGTATCGAGAACATACTCGCACTGAGAGGCGATATCAATCCTGATATACCTCCTGTGGACGAATTCCGTCACGCAAGCGACCTTATAAGCTACATAAAGACAAAGGGCAGCTTCGACATTGCAGGAGCCTGCTATCCAGAGTGTCACCCCGACGCAGAAAATCTCATAGAGGATATAACGAATCTCCGCAAAAAGGTGGAGGCAGGCGCCGATCATCTTATAACCCAGCTTTTCTTTGATAACGACAGCTTTTACGAGTTCCGCGAAAAGGCTGCGATCGCAGGTATAAACGTGCCTATAGAGGCAGGAATAATGCCTGTTGTCAACAAAAATCAGATAGAGCGTATGGTAACTACCTGCGGCGCAAGTCTGCCGAAGAAGTTCGTGCGTATAATGACGAGATATGAGCACAGTCCCGAGGCTCTCTGCGACGCAGGAATAGCCTACGCTGTAGACCAGATAGTAGACCTTGTGGCGAGCGGAGTTGACGGCATACATCTCTATACTATGAACAAGCCCTACGTTGCACGCAAGATAAGCGAAGCCGTATCGGGCATAATCGGTGCGTAATGGAGCTGCTGCCGATATCAAAGGCGGAAGCCGCACGGTATATGGGCGTAAAGGGCGAGCCCGACAGCGCAGTTGCGGAGCTCCTTGACAGGGCGGAAAAGCAGGTACGCGAGACTCTGCGCCCCAAGTACGTCTATCTTGAAACTGATATGACCGTTACAGACGGTGGAGTTCTTCTCAGTGCAATGTCCGAGCCTCTGACGGGGGAGGACATAAAGCGTCATATGAAGGGCTGCAACAAAGCAGTGCTCCTTGCGGCAACTCTTTCGCAGGAAGCCGATAAGCTCATACGACAGGCAGCTGTGACGGATATGGCATATTCTCTCGCACTTGACTGCATATGCAGCGCAGCCATAGAACAGGTCTGCGACAGGGCGGAGGAGGAGATATTCGCAAGGGAAGCTGCGACCTACAGGACATGGCGGTTCAGCCCTGGCTACGGAGACCTTCCGATAACGCTGCAGCGCGGATTTCTCCTTGCACTGAACGCTCAGCGCCGCATAGGACTGACAGTTACGGACAGCAGTCTCCTTATCCCTTCAAAGTCGGTGACGGCAGTCATCGGCATTTCTGACTCGCCTGTTGAGCGGGGCAGGCGAAGCTGTGCGATATGCACAATGAAAGACAGCTGCGCCTACAGACTTTCAGGCAGTATTTGTAAAAAATAGTACGTAATACAGATGCTTTCTGATATTTATTTAATCAGAAATATGTGATAATATCACTATAAATCGTCCTAAAATCTATGTAAAATAGATATTGACACAAATAGTAACAAAGTGATATAATTAAGAAAAACGCAATAATTGATAAAAACGCAATTAAAGGTCTGTTCAAAAATAAAAGCGCGATCTTAAAAGGAGTTAGATGATGAAAAAAATCAGGTATTTCATTTCTGCATTGCTCATAGCTGCAATGCCTGCATCACTTCTTTCATGCAGCAGCAAGGACGAGAAGCCGAAGTATAGTAAGGAGCTCGATAATTCTGTAAGAGAAGAGATACATAAGAATGCCGCTGAATCTGACCTTCTTACAGGCGACAAACTTGAAAACGGTGTTATAAAGTGGCTTTCCGACTGGGATATCAATCCCGACGGCACAGGCAAGAACGTTCCTACCGATCTTGCAGTATTCCAGGAGCGCTACGGCGGCACGGTAAAGTATTATAAATGTACATTCCAGAACCGTTATGACAAGCTTGCGGAGTATATAAACTCCGACGAGGGCATAGACTTTTTCTATGGAGGAAACCTCGACGCTTTTCCAAACGGTGCTATAAAAAAGATATTCGCTCCCGTCGATGACTACATCGACTTCAGTTCTCCCCTGTGGGAGGACGTAAAGGAGCTTAACGACAGCTTTATGTGGAACGGCAAACACTATATGGCTGGAGTTCAGGCTACCGGTGACAAGGTGGGAGTGATCTACAACCGAAAGACCGTTGCTGAGGCAGGTCTGGAGGACCCCGCAGAACTGTTCGCAAAGGGCGAATGGGACTGGGACGCATTCGAGAGTATGCTCGAACAGTACGTCGATATCCCCAATCAGAGGTACGGCATTGACGGCTGGTGGTTCGAGTTCGGACTGATGAATACCATAGGTATTCCGCCCGTAAGCCTCGAAAACGGCAAACTTATAAGCAATATCGGCAATCCTTCAATGGAGCGTGTTCAGAACTGGATGTATGAGCTCAGTCAGAAAGGCTATGTTGCTATTGGCAGTGATGACCTGGGCTGGACGGAGCACCCGGCATATATTGGCGAGGGCAAGACGCTGTTCTATCCTTCGGGCTTGTATGAGTTCTACAAGGAAAAGGCTCAGTGGAGCAAGACCTTCGGAAACGATGCGTTCTTCGTACCTATGCCAAAGGACCCAAAGGCTGACGAATATTATATCCCCACAGGCTTTGAAGCCTATATGTTCGTGAGCGGCGGTTCAAACCCCGAGGGCGTGGCAAAGTACCTCGACTGCAAGCGCTTCACACATCTGGACGAGAACACAAAGGCACTTGCTGATAAGCAATTCTTGGAAGACTACGGTTGGACACAGGAAATGCTCGATATGAAGGATAGTATGCAGGAGCTTGCGGAGGAAAATCCTGTTATCGACATATCAAAGGGCATATCCGACGACTGCGGCGAGCTTCTTGATGACAGTCTTAGAAAGGCTGCAAGAGGAACACCGTGGAATGAGACATACGAATCCATTTACGCAACAGTTGATAAGTATCTTGACAAGATAAACGCAGCTCCCGAGGCTGCGGATGTCGAATGAGACCCCGAAAACTAAGCAAAGATGTAATTTTTTAGTTTAACTATTGAATAATGTGCAAAATTATGCTATAATTAACGAAAAGCGGTTAAGATCTTGTTAATTAGAGCTTGGAAGGAGGCTATGATCATGGAGAAAGTGCTTGTTACAGGGGGATGCGGACTAATAGGTCAGCATATTTGTTCAGGACTGCTGAAGAAGGGATATGAGGTCATAGCTATTGACAGGGAGGAAACAGGCTACAACGACGGCAAGGATAACTACACCTTCGTTGAGTGTGACCCTGCTGACAAGAACACCATTGCAGAGCTTTTTGAGAAGTATGACTTTTCGGCGATCGTACACGCTGCATTCACTGTGGATAACGATTTCCCGCCGACTATAACCGAAGGGGAGATGAAGGCGTGTGCCGCTGCAGACAAATTCATCTATCACTATGCGGTAACATCGACGATAAAGAAAATAGTTATGCTCAGTACTTCTCAGATCTATCAGATCACCAAGTCCCGCGAACCTATACGCGAGGACAGCGATCTCAAACCGATCACAAATTACGCGAGCATGAAGTACTCATCTGAGAAGATGATGGCTACGGAAATGCAGCACCATAAGGAGATAATCGGCTGTATAATAAGGTTTGCACCTGTTTATACCCACAATTTCACCGATAATCTCATGGTAAAGATCACAGACCCGAAGGACGGTTCGCTTTTCGTGTACGGACAGGGACAATACGGCTTTCAGTTCTGCTGCGTGCACAATCTTGTTGATTTTATTCTTTGCTTTATCAAGAATGCGGATTCTACTAAATATTCCGGAGTTTACAACGTAGGTGACAAGCTCCTCACATCTGCCGCAGATATAATAACCTTCATGCGTGAACATCATCGCCTCGGTGCGGTAGTTCAGAAGTCGCCTGCCGGCGCAATGTCTAAGCTGAAGGGAATATTCGGCGCAAGCAAGGAGGAAAAGCAGAATTACCGTTTCCTTGACATCAATAAGCTTGAAAACAACAATATGCTTGACTGCACCCGTGCGTCAAAGCTTGTAACGTTCCGCTGGGACTTACATAATACCAAGTAATATCAAAGCCCCCGTGTGCCGAAGTCACACGGGGGCTTGAACATTTCCTTATTCAATAACGGTATAGTTATCCGCAGCATTCTCCTTTGTAGCGTGTTCTGTGACGCTCAGGACCTTTACTTTGAGGGGGCGTGTACCCATATTGATCTCTATTATGTCGCCCACCTTAACGTCGTATGAAGCGCGTGCAGCCTTGCCGTTAACGACTATCTTTTCTGCGTCGCAGGCTTCGTTGGCAACGGTGCGGCGCTTGATGAGGCGTGTTACTTTAAGGTATTTGTCCAGTCTCATATTTATCCTTTCTATTGTAAAACAAACGGGGACAGAAGCCTGTCCCCGTTATTTATTACTTTTTCTTCTTCTTGCTGTTCTTTACTGTGTTAACAGCTTCCTTGAGGCCTCTGCCAGCCTTGAAAGCGGGAGCCTTGCAGGGAGGGCAAACCATTTTAGCCTTTGTCTTGGGGTTGATGCAGGTCTTTTCGCCTCTCTCACGAACCTCGAATGTACCGAAGCCTGTGATAGAAACCTTCTCACCCTTAACGAGTGTCTCCTGGATTGATGAAAGTGTAGCCTCAAGAGCAGCTGCAGCGTCCTTCTTTGTGCAGCCAGCCTTTTCTGCGATTGAATTGATGAGTTCAGTCTTTGTCATTTTTACGTTCCTCCGTTTTACTGATAATTGATTTTGCCTTGTTCCAATACTTGTCAAGCTCTTCAATAGGAAGCTCCTTCATGTCGATCTTTTCGGCAGAAGTGAGGTCTTCTGTGACGGAAAAGCGCTTGATGAACTTTTCCGTAGCCGATTTAAGTGCAAGCTCGGCGTCAACGCCGAGATGACGAGCTGCATTTACGCACGAAAAAAGCAGATCGCCAATTTCTTCCTCGATATTAGCCTTATCGCCGTTAGCGATAGCAGCGTCCAGCTCAGCCTTTTCGTTTCCGATACAAGCCACAGCATCCTCTGCACAGCGGAAATCCATACCTGCGCGCATTGCGCGTTTGCCGACCTTCTGCGCTCTCATAAGAGCGGGAAGCGACTTTGCAACGCTTGTGAGCGTATCGGTATAGCGTTCCTGTCCCTTTGTTTCCATTTTGATAGCGTCCCAGTTTTTAAGCACCTGGTCGGTGGTATTGGCTGTGACGTCACCGAAAACGTGGGGGTGACGGATGATGAGCTTCTTGCAGACTTCGTCGCACACATCATCGAAGGTAAACGTACTTGTTTCCTCCTCGATCCTGCAATGGAAAACTACCTGAAGCAGAACGTCGCCCAGCTCTTCACGAAGAAGCGCCTTGTCGTCAAGGTCGATAGCCTCGATGACCTCGCAGGTCTCTTCTATGAAGTCGCTCTTGATAGACTTGTGGGTCTGCTCCCTGTCCCAGGGGCAGCCGCCCTCGCCTCTCAAAAGCCTGACTATATCGAGCAGATCGCTGATCGAGTAATGATCCTTCTGCTGATATTCAACCATAGGAAAACACTCCCTTAAAGACGGGCTATGTAATATAATACCCTAAAATTTATCAAATTGCAACCTATTTTTTACAATTTCGTCAATATTGTGGAATAATATGCTTTACCTCGTCGCAGTTTGTATATTTTTGCCATATAATTACAGTTAGTTATATATATACAAACGCCCGAAACGGTCAAATCACCTATCTGTCAACAAATCCGACCTTATGGTAAACCTTTGAAACTATCCTTCCGGAGTACCTGAGAGCCTTCTGTGCACCCTCGGTGTAACACTGCTTGAGGTAAGCCTTGTCGGCGCTGAGTCTTGCGAACTCAGTACGTACAGGCTCAAGGTGATCGGCAACGGCTTCACCCACAGCGAGCTTGAAGTCGCCGTAGCCCTTTCCTGCAAATTCGGACTCTATAGCCTTGAAGTCCTTGCCTGTAACACAGGAATATATAGTCATAAGGTTATTTATGCCGTCCTTGCCCTCACGGTAGCATATCTCAGCCTCGCTGTCGGTAACGGCTCTCTTGAATTTGCGTATGATAGTGTCCTTATCGTCGAGGATAAGTATGCAGGCGTTGGGGTTATCGTCGGATTTTGACATTTTCTTTGAAGGCTCCTGCAATGACATTATCTTGGCGCCCACCTCCGGGATATATGGCTCGGGGAGCGTGAAGAAGTCGCCGTAGCGCTGATTGAAGCGCTGAGCGATATTTCTTGCAAGTTCGAGATGCTGCTTCTGGTCTACGCCTACGGGAACGAGGTCTGCGTTATATGCGAGGATATCGGCAGCCATGAGAGTAGGGTAGGTGAAGAGTCCCGCATTTATATCGTCGGGGTGCTTCTGGCTCTTGTCCTTGAACTGAGTCATACGTGAGAGCTCGCCGAACTGCGTATTGCAGCCCAGTATCCAGTTGAGCTCCGCGTGTGTGGGAGCGTGGCTCTGTATAAAGAGTATGGATCTTTCGGGATCAACGCCGCACGCCATAAGAAGCGCATACGAATTGAGTGTGTTCTGACGGAGCTTTGCTGGCTCCTGTCTTACCGTGATAGCGTGCATATCAACAACGCAGTAGATGCAGTTGTACTGCTCCTGCAAAACGCCCCAGTTTCTTACAGCTCCGATATAGTTACCGAGAGTGAAGGTTCCTGTAGGCTGGATACCGCTGAATATCAGCTTTTTATCGTCCATTTTGTGCCGACTCCTTACTGATTAGCTTCTTTTCTTCTGATAGCGTCGTCCTTGAGCTGACAGTTTCTTATCTCGCTGAGAACGCGCTGATAGAGAACGTAGAATGAACGGAGCTCCTTTTCTTCCTCGGGGATAGGACCTGAAGCAAGTACTGTCTTGTATACGCCGTTCTTGGTGAGGAGGAAGATGTTGTTGTTTCTTCCCTTGGGGAGGTCGTAGGACTTTGTCTTTTCGCACTTGGGCATGATCTGACCTGCATTTGCAACGAGAGTATGAGCAGCCTGAACGAGATTTCTGTATCTCTGGGAAGCTCCTGTGTACTCGCCGCCGTTGTTGAAGTAAACGTTGGCAGCGCCGTTGATGAAGCATACCATAGTAGTGAGAACGTCTGCCGACATCGGGATGTCGATGACTACTCCGAAAACATCGTCTTTCTTGAGCTTGATGATGTTGTTGAAGTACTCGGCAGGGAAATTGATAGCCTGACCTCTTGTCATGAGGTATTTCTGTGTGACATTATATCTGTCTGTCATTCTGTTTGGCATAATGGATTATCCTTTCAGTGTAATTTCTTTGGGCTTGTACTTTTTGCGTTGTCAGCAGATATTTCCGCTGCAAAAAGGATCTGCCCTTTTCTTTTTTATCAATCGAGCATTTCTTTTGTCATACGGGCCAGTATATCCATGCCCTTCTTTATCTGCTCGTTGGTAGGCGTTGAATAGTTGAGTCTGAAGGAGTGGCTTACCTCGCCCTCCTCGATGCTGAACGAATTGCCGGGAACGACTGCAATCTTGTACTGCTGTACAGCCTTTCTGCAAAAATCGTTCATATCGCAGCTCTCGGGAAGGTCGCACCATACGAAGAGACCGCCCTGAGGCTTGATGTACTTTATCTGCTTTGAGAAGTCGTTGTCAATGTATCCGCACATAAGGTCGCATTTCTCCTTGTATATAGCGCGGAGCTTCTTGAAATGAGCTTCTCTGTCAACTGTTGACATGAATCTGTAGGATACTACCTGAGCCCACATATTCGAGTGAACGTCTGCCACCTGCTTGCATACGACCATTTTCTGGATAACAGGTGACGGAGCTGAGCAGTAGCCTGTTCTGAAGCCCGATGAGATTATCTTTGAGAATGTGCTGGAGTAGATGACTCTGCCCTCGGTATCAAAGCTCTTGATACACGGAACGTTCTCGCCCTCGAAGCGGAGCTCGCCGTATGGGTCGTCCTCGAGGATAATGAAGTCGTACTTGCAGGCAAGCTCATAAACAGCCTTTCTCTTTGCAAGCGACATAGTTTTTCCTGTTGGGTTCTGGAAGTTCGGGATAACATAGAGGAGCTTCACGTTCTTCTCTGTCCTGAGAGCGTTTTCCAGCTTTTCAAGGTCAATTCCGTCGTCCTCCATCTCGATACCCCTGAGGTGAACGTTGTATGAGCGGAAAGCGTTGAGCGAACCGATAAAGCTTGGAGACTCAACAAGGAGAGTATCTCCCTCATTGAGGAGCACCTTGCAGGCAAGCTCGTTGGCCTGCTGACCGCCCGAGGTGATGATAAGGTCGTCGAACTCTTTATGGAAGCAGCCCTTTTCAGTCATCCAGCCCTTGAGGTAATCACGGAGCGGAGTGTATCCCTCGGTAACGCTGTACTGAAGAGCGAGGATAGGGTCGTCTCTGAGAAGCTCAGCGGATATCTCGGCGATCTGCTCCTTGGGGAAAGCCTCAGGTGCAGGATTGCCTGCCGCGAAGGAAATGACCTCGGGATCGGCGGTGAATTTCAGTATTTCTCTGATAGCCGATGCCTGCAGCTTGCTTACCTTGTCTGAGAATTTATAATTCATGATAAAAACCAGCCTTTCGTCTGTTTGTTAATTATTTGCTTGGTTTTGTCCCGTCACGTCTTATATCGGGACAGTTCGGAATGTATTATCAGCCTATCTTAACCATTATACCACATAATTACAAAAAAAGCAACAGCCGCGGAAAAATAGTGGGCAAATTAATTATCCGTGCCGCGAACCTATACCACATAAATTCAAATCCTGCATCATATATTTTTATAAAAAAGCGGTCTTTTCCGCATATTATGTCAAACAGGAGGCGTTTCGGACTGAAAAGGCAGGATTTCCTCAAGGGCTCCATAATACTGATGATATCGGCAGCGGCAGCAAAGCTGCTGGGAGCGGTATTCAAGATACCTCTTACCAACATACTGGGCGGCATAGGCATGAGCTATTTCAGCTGTGCCTACAGTATCTTCATGCCCGTGTACGCCCTGACCGTGACGGGGCTGAGCTCCGCCGTGGCGCGTATGACTGCACAGAGCGCGGCTCTCGGTATGTATGCAAATGCCGCAAAGGTGCGACGGACTGCTCTGATGCTGTTTTCGGGAGTGGGACTTGTAGGGAGCCTCCTTATATTTCTGCTTGCAAAGCCGTTCAGCCTGTATTTTATCGGCAGCCCCGAAGCTTACGGAGCAGTTGCAATGATAGCTCCGTCCGTATTTTTCGGCTGTATCACCGCTGTTGAGCGCGGCTACTATGAGGGCATGAGCAACATGTACCCCACAGCCTTCTCACAAGCGGCGGAGGGCGTAGTTAAGGCAGTCGCAGGCCTTATGCTGTGCGGCTATGTGACCTCACACCCCGGCACGGTCATGGGACTGTTTCCGGATATCACCGATATCCGCGGAGCAGCCGCGGCGGCAGGCGTCCTCGGAGTTACTCTCTCCACGGCAGGAGCGGCTCTTTTCTTTGGCGTCATGAGACTTGTCGTGCGTCCGCACCGCGGCGGCGAAGCTCATCTCATGAGCGGCAGGGCCATAGTCAGGGAGCTCATGGCGACGGCGCTTCCCGTAGGCATAGGAGCTCTTGTGACGAACCTCACGGCGGTAGTTGATATGTGGACTGTGATAGGCTGTATATCAAGGTTCGGCAGCGGAATAAAAGCTCCCGCAGGCGTAACGGCAGGGGAACTGCCGAGCTTTGTGTACGGTTCATTTGCAGGCATAGCCCTCACGGTGTTCGGACTTGTTCCCTCGGTGACGAATATGCTGGGCAAGGGAGCTCTTACCTGCATTGCCTCAGCCTGCGGCAGCGGCGACAGGGCGGCTGTACAGCGCGGTACGATGCAGGCACTGCTGACTGCCGTGATAATATCGGTACCTGCGGCGGCAGGGCTTTTTGTTCTTGCGCCCGAGGTGCTGGGCTTCCTGTATCCGAGGCAGAGCGACGAAGCGGCGCTGTGCATAGCTCCGCTGAGGTATCTTATGGCAGGAATGGTCTGCCTGTGCGCTTCTTATCCGCTGTTCAGTATGCTTCAGGCCGCAGGGAAACCCTCCGCGCCCCTGAAGATAATGCTTGCAGGCACAGCCGTGAAGCTCGCGGGCAATCTGCTGCTCATACCTTTTATGGGAGTTGACGGAGCTGCATTTTCCACCACACTGTGCTATGCGCTGATACTCTGTCTATCACTCCGGATTTATATTACAACGGTGAAAATAAAAATACATATTATACCATTTGTAAACGCGCTTTATGCAGGCTTTATGTGCGGCGGTTCAGCTTATCTGACAGCGTGCACCGCGAAACATAGGGAACTGTCGCGATTAACAGTAATAGGTGCATCTGCGGTGGTCGGAGGAACTGTTTACATAGCGTTTCTGAGGGCTCTTTCAGCAGATCGGACGACCGTTTTTCCGAGAGATAAGTAAAAACAACTAATGAGAAGCTTCTTTTTGGTGAAAAAGGTCAAAAAAGCTACTGCCGATTGTTATAACTCCTGAATTTTCGTAACCATATTGCAATAATTTATCGAATATGCTATAATAAAATCAACAAAGGAAGCCCCCTCAGGGGACAAAAGGAGTGAGATGTATGAAACGAAGGATAGCAAGATTTATAACGTTCTGTATAGCGGCTACAATGCTGCTTGCTCCGTCTATATCAAAGGTCTATGCAGGACCTGCGGCAGGCGAGAGCTATGCGGTTGAATATACAGTAGACGACGGAACAGAGGGGGGCAAAAAGGTAGTTCTCAACCCCGAAAAGGCGAAAACCAAGCCTACATTGTCCCTTAGCCGTTTTGAAGTGCCCGTTAATCAGACAGATGAGGAAAAAGAGATAGAACTCACGATCAGCGGCGCCGACGGAAAATATGCTTCAACAGGACTGCATATAAGATTTGACGACAGACTTCGGCTTATCCCTGTGGACGACGAGGATTATGCGGACAACGGTCCTGCTATAAAGAAGCTGAGCTATAAACAGGAGCCAGATTATGTAGACGAAAACGGTGCCCCTCACGGACTGTTCCTGACTACCTCCTGCGGCAACGGCAACGGCGGTAAAGACGGCGTTATGTGGAAGTTCAGGGTAAAGGTGCCGGAAAATGCAAAGGTCGGGGACAAGTACCCCATAGAGGTCTTTTTCTGGGTGGACAAGAGCAATTCCCTGCGCCATGATATATTCACGAATTTTGCCGACGACAAGGACGGCAAGAATATGGAGGCATGGCTCTTCACAAAGGGAATCGAGCAGGGATATATCGAAATAACAGATGCAAAGAAAAAGACAGGCGACCTTAACGGCGACGGCATTATCGACGCGGTAGACGCTTCGTTCCTTCTTGCGGACTACGCGAAATACTCCACGGACAAGGCTGTTCCCACAGCTGAGGATATCAATGTAAGCGACGTTAATAAGGACGGAAGGATAAACGCAGTTGACGCTTCACTGCTGCTTGCATATTATGCAAGAGTTTCGTCAGGCAAGAATATCACATTCAAAGCTTTTTGTGAAGAGATCAAGTCTAAGTGACAAGCCATAGACAGATAGAAAAAGAAAGCCCGCAATGCGGGCTTTCTTTATTTCAGTAATGTTGAATCAAGCTCTTTTAGGTCGTCGGCGGTTATGCTGTACTCAATGACCGTACCCTTGTCGTTGGGGTTGCTGCCTGTCGGGAAGAAGCAGACCGTGAAGCTGTCGATATCGTCCTTGAGGATAAATCCGCCCACGATACCGCTGAACTGTCCGTTTGAGGGGATATTGAAAGGATCAACGAAGTATTTGTCCTTTTTGATGTTGCCGTTTGCATAGAGCTGACTGCGGACGTCGGAGAATACCTCGGTACCGTCATCGAGCTTTATATAGAAGTTGTTGAGAGTATTCAGCGTGTACTCCTTATTTGTGCTGTTTCTGAGGTCGATATCGAAGAATATGAATCTTTCCTTTGCAGCGCTGTCGGTGTGGACAAGCAGTGATCTCAGAGTGAAAGAGGTATTGTTGGCAGTTACTTCCTTGCCGAGCTCGCCCTTTATCTCGGTAGAGCCTATGGGAGCAACAGTTTCATTGCTGAGTGTGGGGAAGATGTCCTCTTCGGAAGTATTGTTTTTATTGTTATTGTTAATGCAGCCTGCGGAAAGCGCAGCCATAAGCGAAGCAGCCATAAAAAGCGCAGCTGTCTTTTTGATCCTCATGTTTGTATCCTCCGTGGTATTAAGAAATCGCACTGCGATATATTTGCATTTTGAGCACATATAGTATATCACAACAAGGCGGCATATGTCAAGGGGGAAAAGCACATCGGCGAAAATCAGGGAAAAATATAAAAAAATCTCTCTCAGCTCTTGCAATTCATACTAAACCTATGGTATAATAATAGATACAGCAGACAGAAAGGACGTGCAGATTGATCTATGAAAATATCGACTAAAGGAAGATACGCGCTCAGAATGCTTTATGATCTTGCGCTCCACCAGGAGGAGGGCTACGTATCGCTTAAAGATATAGCAGACAGGCAGGGAATATCGAAGAAATACCTCGAACAGATCGTTCCTCTGCTGAACAAGACAGGGCTTCTCAGGACGAACCGCGGAAACAAGGGCGGATATATGCTTGCAGGAAAAGCCGACGAGATAACGGTAGGAGATATACTGAGAGCTACCGAGGGCAGTCTTGCGCCCGTAGCCTGTCTTGACTTTGAACCCAACGAATGTCCGAGAGCAGCCGACTGCTCCACCCTTTTCGTATGGGAGGGGCTTTATAAGGCGGTCAACGAATATCTCGACGGTATAAGTCTCAAGGACATAATCGACCGCGGAATAAGCATTTCAGGCGATTACTGCATATAAAGCCATGAAAAGCATAATAACCGAGTCTATGGCAGCCGATTCGGGGCTGCATGACTATGAAACAGTATCTTTTTGCGTGGACTATTCGGCTTCAAGGGTCGAAATATACCTCAGGGACGCACGGGGCTGCGGCGCAGAGCTCGTTATATGCCCTTTTTCGGAGTTGAACATCACGCACAGGGAACCGTGGGGCAAGGGAAGCTATATCGTATCCTCAGAGCTCCTCATCGAAGAAAATGACAAAGCGCTGTCTTTCGAGCTTAATTCGGGGGACAGCATAACGATCCGGTATAAGTAAAAAGCCATAAAGAAGAAATCTCTTCTTTATGGCTTTTTTTGAGAAGTGTATATGGTTAATATTATTATTCAAACATAGGAGTTGAGAGATAGCGCTCGCCTGTATCAGGAAGCAGAGCAACTATAGTCTTGCCCTTGTTTTCGGGGCGCTTTGCAAGCTGGATAGCAGCCCATACAGCCGCACCCGATGAAATACCCACAAGTACGCCCTCGTTTCTTACGATAGCCTTGCCTGTTTCAAAAGCGTCCTCGTTGGAAACGGTGATTATCTCGTCATATATCTTTGTATTGAGAGTCTCCGGAACAAATCCTGCGCCGATACCCTGTATCTTATGCGGACCTGCCTTGCCCTCTGAGAGAACAGGCGAGTTCTTCGGTTCTACAGCAACTACCTTGACATTCGGGTTCTTGGACTTGAGGTAAGCGCCTGTACCGCTGACAGTACCGCCTGTACCGACGCCTGCAACGAAGATATCGACTTTTCCGTCTGTATCGTCCCATATCTCAACGCCTGTGGTCTTTTCGTGGATAGCAGGGTTTGCAGGGTTAGTGAACTGTGAAGGGATAAAGCTGCCCTTTATTTCCTGTGCGAGTTCCTCTGCTTTTGCGATAGCGCCCTTCATGCCCTTTGAGCCGTCAGTGAGGACGAGCTCTGCACCGTAAGCCTTCATGAGGTTGCGGCGCTCGATGCTCATGGTCTCGGGCATTGTAATGATAAGGCGGTAGCCTCTTGAAGCTGCAACAGACGCGAGACCGATACCTGTATTGCCGCTGGTGGGCTCGATGATAACGCTGCCCTCTTTGAGGATACCCTTTGCCTCTGCATCGTCTATCATAGCCTTTGCAACTCTGTCCTTAACGCTTCCGGCAGGGTTGAAGTACTCGAGCTTAGCGAGGATAGTAGCGTTGAGGTCGTTGTTCTTCTCTGTGTTTGTGAGCTCAAGGAGCGGAGTTCCGCCGATGAGGTCTGTTATCTTCTTATAAATTGCCATAATAATATCTCCTTTATATGATTTTTATCAATTTTATTCGTTCCCGGTAAAGATATGCATTTCATCTGCAACATCGCATAAAAATATAAGTAACCATGATGTACCTCCAAGTAATGTTCATATTACCTATATGTTTGGTATGATTATATTATATCAGGTAAATTTACATTTGTCAACCCTTTTTTGAAAAAATGTTTCCGCCCTTGAAGAAACGCCTGACAGCAGCCATGCACGGGCGGCAGCACAAAATAAAAAGCCACAAAGAAGTGATAGCTTCCTTATGGCTTTTGTCTTTATCCTGATTATTTGGATCCTGTTTCCGTGCCGCGTGCGATCTTTGCGTAGTCGCCTGCAGCAGTAATGCTCTGAACGTCCATAGCGTTTGAATCGTAGTATACCCAGAGGAGCATAGCTGCGAGACCTGGGTTGTTCTTTAAATTGATGTAGTAATCAACGGTATCGCCTGGTTTTGCGGAGATATTGTCGCCGTATGCAACGAAATCAGACTCGCCCGAAACGTCCTGTGCAGCGATATCGCCGCCTACACGGATATTGCCCTGAACTACCTTCGGCTTGAGTGAAACGCCGCGGAGACTTGAGAAATCAGGGTTGAATCTTACAGCGTAGTCTCTGTCGGGGATATTGTCCTTGAGCTTGAATGTTACCTTAACGATCTGATCGTTGAAAGCGTAACCGTCCTGAGTTATCGGAACGCCCTTGTATTCTTTCTCAGTGTCGGGATCAGCGGAGATGTCGATCCAGAGGCAGTATCTCTTATCTGTCTTGCTTACGTAATCGTCAGCCGACGGAGCCTTTGTAACTATCTCGGTAACGACCTGTCCCTGTGCGTCTGTAGCCTTTTCGCCGTTAGCCTCTGTCACCTCAACGACCTCTGTAGCGGGCTCCTTTGAAGTCGGATCGTCAGCATTGAGGTCGTCCTTTACAGGCATACCTGTTTCTGCAAAATCAGCAGCGGAGCCTGACTGGAATGGGGTACCTACAACGGCACCTTCGTCGTTCTTTATCTGACTGATATCCTTGGTAGGAGCAGACTGCTGACCGTCAGCGGCAGTAGTTGTCTGAGAACTGCTGCTTTTGCTGTTTGTATCATTTTTATCGGAAGAGCCGCCTTCCTTGTTGTCGAGACATGAAACGAGAGAAGAAAATGCTACGCAGAGAACAGATGCCAGCGCGATTGCTTTTTTCTTTGAAATATTCATAGTTTCCTATCCTTTCATAACTAAAGGTATTCGTTTATTTTACCGCGGAAAGAAGTAGTTCCGCTTCTACTGTAATTATTATACACGGGCGCTGATAATTTGTCAAGCCAAAGGGAGAATTGTAATCAATTATTCGACAAAGAGACACACTTTTACCACTTATGCTTCACCGTTTTGTCATATTTATTTATAAAATAATTATATAGTTATGGGCAGATTATTATATAAAGTCGTTTCTGTGGGGTTCATATTAGGCAAAATCATGCATTGCAAATGAGCGTATAGCGTGATATAATAAAAATAGGTGTTTTTAGTATGCCTTAGATAAGAGAGAGATCAGGGCTAAAGAGGAAAGGACATTTAACAATGGGAAAAAAGGCAATGGCGCTCTTCACAGCCGCAGCTATGCTGCTGCTCGGCGTGTCATGCGCGAAGAAAGGCGGATCGCCTGACCTGTCGGAAAAAGAAAAAGAGACGGGTACACAGGAGGTGACGACCGCCGTTATTGAGGAGGAAACTACAGAGATGGCAACCGAGCATATAAGCCCAGTTGAGACCGTTTCGGCTATGATCGGCACTCAGATGACTGACGGGAGAGTTATCGGGAGAGCACAGGGAAGCAATACCGCAAAATTTCCCCTTGCCGATCTTATAGATGAGGGGGACAGGATAGTTTCGTTCACCTTCATCATATACTCAGGCGATGGTACGAGCAATATAGGCGAATTCAAAGGCGGCTGCGGAATATCTGTCGAGGACAGATGTCCTGCCGCAACACATCCCGGCTGGTTCCAGTCGGAGGAGTTTACAGCACCCACACAGGGAACATACGGCGAGATCACATGGGTAGTCCCCGAGGAGCTGAAGGACTATATCCATGAGAGCGGCGAGGTAATGTTCGGCTACTGGTGGGGAAACTGCGACAGTCTCAGGATAGAGAACGTTATCTGCACCCTTGAGAGAACGAGAGAAGTTCCCGTTGACGGTGAGGGCGTCACCAAATCGGGGGAGAGCGTAAGCTATTCCGAGGGCGACAGGACAGTACGCATACCTCTCGACTTTATCCCCGAGGGAATGGTCCCCGAGGTGGTAACATTCAGCATAGCTTCCGAAGGAAGGCTGGGAAAATTCACGGGAGCATACGGCATAAGCTCCTCAGACGGCGAATACGTATCGGGAGATACAGCGGTATTCACCAATGATTCGGAGCTTGACCTCGTCTGGTTCGTACCTGACAGGGCAAAGGGCTGCATTGCAAGGAACAACGAGCTCCTGTTCAAGTACTGGTGGAGCGAACAGCCGACAGTTACCATAAAAACGGTAGACGTAAAGTTCAGCACGGGCACGGGAGACTACCCTGCACCTGCGGTACAGCCCACAACAGAGGTGGCTACGGAGATAGCCGCCCATAACGCAAACGGCTTCCGCAGCGCCAAGGAGATAGTATCCGAGATAAAGGTTGGCTGGAACCTGGGCAATACCCTTGACAGCTATGATACAGGCAAAACAGGTCTCAGCACCGAGACTGGCTGGGGCAATATGAAGACCACGAAGGAAATGATAAATTCCGTCAGGGCGGCAGGCTTCAATGCCGTGAGAATACCTGTAACGTGGTCTGAGCATATGAACGGCGATGAAATACAGACCGAATGGCTCGACAGAGTTCAGGAGGTCGTTGACTATGCATACAGCGAGGGACTTTTCGTCATACTCAATATGCACCATGACGACTATATATGGTTCGATCCCCAGGAGACTTCCTACAGCGGCGACAGCGCCCGTCTGAAGAAGATATGGGAGCAGATATCCGCACGTTTTGCGAATTACGATGACAGGCTCATGTTCGAGGGCATGAACGAGCCGAGAACGGTAGGCTCGGCTATGGAATGGATGGGCGGTACCAAGGGAGAGCGCAAGACCGTCAACAAGTATGCAAAGGATTTCGTTGACACAGTCCGCGCCAGCGGCGGCAAGAACGCCGACAGGACCCTTATCGTTACGTCATATGCGGCTTCTGCCGACAGCGTAGCCCTTAACGATATGATAGTCCCCAGCGACAAGAACGTGATATTCACAGTTCACTACTATGCTCCGTGGCGCTTTGCGGAGGGAGCTGATACAGTCTTTACCGAAAGCGGCAAGGGCGAGCTGGACGCTAAGTTCTCCGAGCTCAAGCAGAAGTTCATAGATAAGGGAATACCCGTTATCATTGACGAGTTCGGCTGTGTGAACGCTGCGGACGCGGCTACAAGGAGCAGCTACTATACCTATTACATAAGCGCGGCAAAGGCAAAGGGCATAAAGTGCTTTGTATGGGACAACGGCAAGATGAGCGGCGATTCCAGCTTCGGCATATTCAACAGGGGAGCTCTCACATGGGAGGGCAATATCCTCAGTGCCATAATGGAAGGCGCTAAATAAGATATCAACGAATGCGGAGCTTTTGCTCCGCATTTTTGCGTGTGCCCTGCGGAAATAGAAGATGAAACGGCTTTTTCCCGCGGCAAAGGGCAGATGGCTGAAACTTACTGCTTGACAATGAGTAAGAAATATTATATAATCAGCGTATAAGATTAATTATTTAGGAGGGCAATCCACATGAAAAAAATCATTTCAGCTTTCGTTTCAGCAATCGTAGGTGTCAGTGCAATGGCGTCCTTTACAACAAACGCTGTTGAAACGGAAAAAGCTCCCGAAAAGAAGGGAATGGTTCTTCTCGGAGACAGCATTGCTTCGGGATACACGAGAAAAGGTGCTGTAGAGCATAATTACGGCGAGATATGCGGCGATTATCTCGGCTGTGATGTATATAATTATGCACACACAGGCGACAATACCGATGATATGCTCGCAAAGATGTCTGCATTTGACACACAGCAGCAGAAAAACCTTGCAGACGCAGAGTATGTCGTTATTTCTGTAGGCGGAAACGACATTATCGAGCATATTGCGAAGTTCATGCTTGATTACGCTACCCGCAACAATTTCTTCAACGAGGGCTATTCTGCAAAGGATATCCCCAAAAATCCCACAGTTTCGGACATAACCACCATGATAAACATCAACGGCAAGGGCGGACTCAAGGAATCTCTCACAGGCTCTTTTACAAATCAGCTGGTATTCGGCGCAGAGCTTGGCGACCTTGTTGAGGAGATAAGCGGCAAGCCCGATATCTACACAAAGGACAAGAGATACAGTGGCGGTCTTATAGGAGAGCACATCGTTCCCAACATACAGAAGGCTGCGGACGGAATAAAGAAGGTAAATCCCGACGCCAAGATATATGTTCAGACCATATTCCAGCCTCTTCAGTTCGACCCCAAGTACATGACTGACAGGTTCGGCGACAACGCATCAATGGTCAATATCCTGAGAGCTGACCTTGAGGACATAATGAAGTCCTATTCTCAGCAGATCGAGAACGTAAAGGGTATCGACATAGTTGACGTAAAGTACGAGTTCACAGCTCTCGGCAAAGCGCCCAGCGCAAACAAGGATGGTCAGAACAACAACGGCTATGCATACTACTTTGTTGACGTACAGTCATCAGGCTCGCTGTTTGATATGGATATCCACCCCAATCAGAAGGGACACGTTGCGATCGCAGCGGCAGTTCTTGACAAGATAGGCAAGCTCCACGAGGATAAGGGACTCCTTTCCGGGACCTTCGACAGCTTCACCGATAAGGCAAGCTATCCTGCACTTCCCCTTGCTACATACAAGAGAGTTGCAGGCGTAAAGGAGGAGCAGACCACCACTACAACAACTGCAAAGCCAACAACAACGACAACAACTACTACCACAACTACAACCACCACCACAACTACTACGACAACAACGACCACAACTACCACGACGACAACAACAACTACAACGACAACCACGACCACTACCACAACAACTGCAAAGCCCACAACTACCACAACTACAGCTCCCGTTACAACAACGACCACTACAACAACACAGCCAGTTCCGTCATACAAGCTGGGCGATGTGAATAACGACGGCTATGTAGACGCAGTTGACGCGGCAAAGGTGCTTGTTGAGTACGCAAAACGTTCTGTAAGCGGTGCAAAGGGCACATTTACAGATGCTCAGAACAAGGCGGCAGACATCGACTCAAACGGCATGATAGACTCCGTTGACGCTGCAAAGATACTTAGATTCTATGCATATCTATCAAGCGCAAAGGGAGAAAAGAAAACTTTTGAGGAATTTTTAAAGAAGGCATAACGATCTCAGCGGACAGCTAACCCCTGTCCGCTGATTATATAGGGAGAAAGCTATGAAAAAGATATATTTTGTGGTAAATCTTGTTGCAGGCAAGGCAGTCATAAACAAGAAGCTGGGCAGGATAATCGACGAGTTCGTAAAAGAGGGATATGAAGTGACCGTACACACCACACAGAGCGGCGGCGACGCTGTTGAGCAGGCGGTATTCGCCTGTGAAAAGGGCTACGACCTGCTTGTTGTGGCAGGCGGCGACGGAACTCTCAGCCAGTGTCTGCAGGGAGTTATGGGCTATGAAAAGAAGATACCCATAGGATATGTTCCTGCAGGCTCGACCAATGATTTTGCAAAGAGCCTCGGTATCCCCTCGGACCAGATAAAGGCTGCAAAGGTCATAACTCACGGAAAGCCTGTCCTCTGCGACGTCGGCGGCTTCAACGACAGCTATTTCTCCTATGTTGCGGCCTTCGGAGCTTTTACCAATATCACCTACGAGACCTCGCAGAAGGTGAAGAACGTTTTCGGCCACGCGGCTTATATCGCAGGGGGAGCTGCTCATCTCGGCAGTATCAAGGCAAAACCCATGCGTATAGAGTATGCGGACAAGACTATCGAGGGCGAATTCGTATACGGAATGGTGACGAACACAGCTTCCGTGGCAGGCATGATAAATATGAAGAACTTTCTCCTTGACGACGGCATTTTCGAGGTAACTCTCATAAGAAAGCCGAAAAATGCAGCAGAGCTTGGCAGAACAGCTCTTGCTCTCCTGAAAAATGACATGACGGACAAGAACATTGTATTCTTCCGTACCAATGAAGTGACGATAACCAATCTTTCCGACAAGCCGTTCTCATGGACGAGAGACGGCGAGTACGGCGGCGAGGAGGCCGTGAACCGCATATGCTGTCACAAGAGGGCAGTTCCCTTTATGGTGCGCGGAAAGAAAAGACTTCCCTTTGAAAAGGACTGAATATGAAGAAAATATACGGAAACGAGCAGCTGAAAAGCACTCTTGAGCGAATGGCGGTCAGCGGCAGGACGGCTCATTCCCTTATAATAAGCGGCGAAAAGGGCAGCGGCAGAAAGAGTATCGCGAAATACTACACACAGGCGCTGATGTGCGAGGCTCCCGTGGAGGGCAGACCCTGCGGAGTGTGCAATACCTGCAAAAATATCTGTAACGATGTGCACCCCGATGTGATATACCCGAAAAAAACGGGAAAGCTCGGCAATTACAGCGTCGAGACTGCGCGCGAGGTTATAGCTGACGCCTATATCAAGCCCAACAACAGTAGCGGCTGCAAGGTATACATCTTTGCGGACTGCTGCAATGTTGACGACAGAACGCAGAACGCTCTCCTCAAGCTCATAGAGGAGCCTCCTGAGTATGCGTATTTCATATTCACCTGCGGCTCAAAGTCGGAGTTCCTGCCGACTATAATCTCACGCTGCGTGTGCTTCACCACTTCTCCCTGCACCGAGGAAGAAGCTGCGGAGGCTCTTGCGGAGAGCGGTCACGGTCAGCAGGAGATAAGCGCCGCAGTAAGCTGCTTTCACGGAAATATCGGAATGTGTGAGAGCTATATCAGCGACGGGGAGCTGAGAAAGCGTGTGGATTTGACAAAATCGCTTGCCGATAGTATAATAAGAAAAGATGAATACGCTCTCACAGTCGGACTTTTCTCCCTCGGCAGGGAGCGCGGGGACGTGAGAGAAACGCTGTCCATGCTTGATAAGCTCGTCCGTGACGCGGCGGTGCTTGCAAAGGACAGCTCTGCCCACACCATAGGCTGCTTCCGCGAGGGAGCCCTTGCTCTGTCACAGGCCGTGACGGCGTATCAGTCTGCGCGGCTCCATTCATGCATAGAGAACGCATGGAGGGCTGTGGAGAGGAATGTGGGCATACCGCTGGCGCTTACGGCGCTTGGCGCTGAGATAATGGAGATAGTCGGATAGACTTTCGGTTAGGAGCTTCTATGAAAGAAATAGTCGGAGTACGCTTCAAGAGCGTAGGCAAAATATATTACTTTTCCCCCGGAAATATAAAGGCGAACGTTGGCGACCACGCCATAGTCGAGACTATCCGCGGAGTTGAATGCGGAGAGGTCGTTATCGCCAACCGTCAGATAAACGACGATCAGGTGACCTCGCCTCTCAAGCCCATAATCAGGCTTGCGGACGCCAACGACATGAAAACCGTGGAGAAGAACAAACAGCGTGAAAAGGACGCTTTCAAGATATGCGAGGAAAAGATAGCTTTCCGCAAGCTGAGCATGAAGCTTGTGGACGTTGAATGCACATTTGACAACAACAAGCTTCTCTTCTACTTCACAGCCGAGAACCGTGTTGACTTCCGCGAGCTGGTAAAGGACCTTGCAGCCGTATTCAGAACCAGGATAGAGCTGCGTCAGATAGGCGTCCGCGACGAGGCGAAGATACTCGGCGGACTTGGCATATGCGGCAGGGAGTTCTGTTGTAAGGGCTATATGGGCGATTTTCAGCCCGTTTCCATAAAAATGGCAAAGGAACAGGGACTTTCCCTCAATCCTACGAAGATATCGGGAACCTGCGGCAGACTTATGTGCTGCCTTAAAAACGAGCAGAACGCATATGAAGCTCTGCTCAAGATAACGCCTAAGGTGGGAGCTATCGTAGTAACTCCCGACGGTGACAGGGGCAAGGTGGAGGACGTAAACCTCATCACAGGAAAGCTTCGCGTAAAGACCGATAAGTCGGAAGTTCCCGTAACTCTTGACAGGAGCGAGGTAAAGCTCCTCAAGGACGCGGAGATAAGGATAAACAAAGAGGAGCTCAAGGCGCTGAAGAACCTTGAGGATCAGTAATGGAGGGCAAGCCTAAGACGAATTACGGTCTACTGCTGGACAGCAAGCTCAGTGACCTCGAAAAAAGCGGCGAAAGGCCGTCGCTTCTGCTCCATGCCTGCTGTGCGCCGTGCAGCAGCCATACCCTTACGGTGCTGGAGAAATACTTCAGTGTCACGCTGTATTTCTGCAACCCGAACATAGCTCCAGAGGAGGAGTTCGCCTTCCGTTTTGCGGAGCTGAAAAGGCTGGTTCGGGAAATGGGACTTGATATCCCGGTGATAGAGGAGAAGTACGACCCTGCACCCTTTTACGAGCTTGCAAAGGGCCTTGAGGACCTGCCCGAAAGGGGAGAGCGCTGCCGCAGATGCATAGCATACCGCCTGAGAAAGGCAGGAGCAAAGGCAAGGGAGCTTGGCTGTGATATGTTCACCACTACCCTTACTATCAGCCCCCATAAGGACTGTACCTTTATCAACGAGTGCGGAGCGCAGATACAGGACGAATGCGGAGTACCGTACCTTTTCTCGGACTTCAAGAAGCACGACGGCTACAAGCATTCCATAGAGCTGTCAAGGCAGTATAACTTGTACAGACAGAACTACTGCGGCTGCGTTTTCAGCAAAAAGTGATAAGTGCTTGGTATGTGCGGATATTATCCGCTGTTTTGAAAAGGTAAAAAGATATGCAGTATTCTGAACGCATCATAATTGTTTTATTCTGCATCACAGACATAATAATATGGCTGGGGCTGTATTTCCTCTGTGCAAAGGTACATATCCGGAATGCAAAGAAAAAGGCAAAAAAGCTGACCTGAAACGGGTAAGTATATTATTAGTGGTTTCATGTCTTATATTTCATTTGGTATTTTTGTGGTACTGCTCCAACTTTATAGCGCGGTACTATTCTAACTGTATAAACGTGCTGAAATGATAACGATTATTTCTGTCAGGGAGAAAAACAATGGGCAAGGAACTGAAAACAAACGCAATGCGTTTTCTTGATAAGAGCAAGATAGAATACACAGTACAGACCTACGAATGCGAGGAGTTCATCGACGGTATCCACACAGCCGAAAAACTGGGTCAGCCCCTTGAGGAGACCTTCAAGACCCTCGTTGCAAAGGGAAAGAGCGGCAGCTATTACTGCTTTCTGCTTCCCGTGGCGCTGGAGCTGGACCTGAAAAAGGCTGCAAAGAGCGTGGACGAGAAATCCGTGGAGCTTCTCCACGTTAAGGATATAACGGCAGTAACGGGCTATGTCCGCGGCGGCTGTACGCCCATAGGCATGAAGAAGCAGTTCATGACGGTGGTGCACAACAGCGCCGAAGCTATGCCGCAGTTCTACATAAGCGGCGGCAGGATAGGCGTGCAGATACATCTTTCTCCGCAGGCACTTGTAAAGGCGATACGCGGAAAATTCGAGGATCTTGTGCTTGCACAGTCTGAAAGCTGAGATAAAGGACAATTGAATAAGCTTCAGATTAGCACTCTCGCATCGAGAGTGCTAATTTTCATTATACTGTCACAGAACCTTGATATTCCTTTCAAAAAAGCGCTGTAATATATAGACAATGAAACGAAAGGAAGCGATACCGATGGAAAGTGCATATTATGAGGAAAACTGCATAGGATAAATATGAAAAATCAAATGGAGGCATGAATTATGTATGGACTTACACCTTTCGGCGGCACAGGCTACGGTCTGTGGGACGCATTCAATGATTTTGACAAGAATTTCTTCGGCGGCAATATGCCGATGAACAACTGCAAGACAGATATCCGCGACGACGGCGACAAATACGTTCTTGAATCGGAGCTCCCGGGCTTTGAGAAAGAGGACATCAAGCTCGACCTGAGCGGAACACAGCTCACCATTGCGGCTGAGCACAGCACAAATAACGACGAAAAGGACGAGAAGGGCAATTATATCCGCCGTGAGAGGACTTACGGCTCATATAAGAGGAGCTTTGATATCGGCGATATCAATACGGAAGCTATCAGTGCGGAGTACAAGAACGGTATCCTTACCATTGAGCTCCCGAAGAAAGCTCCCGAAGCTCCTGTTGCCAGAAGACTTGAGATAAATTAAATACCGATATAAAGGGCGGACACGGGCTTCCGTCCTTTATTTTTTTGAGGGCGGCATTTGGCCGCCCTTTTTCAATGCACGGCAGTATACTGCTTTATGCATGATTAACATTAAGAGCTGTCAAAATCCGTCGGAATGTACAAATCGCTTTCCTGTTAAAAATTAATTCTTCACTTTTTTGACTGAATATGCTATAATACTATTATGAATATCCATATGCAGATCACGGGGGTGACCGTAAAATTTGAAAAGGCTCTATATCAGCGATCTTGACGGAACTCTTCTGAGCCCGAAGCCCGAAATAACAGCGCATACCGCAGAGATAATGAACGCTCTTGCACGAAAGGGCATGAACTTCACATTTGCAACTGCGAGGTCGATATATTCGGCGGTACCGATAACCTCGGCTCTGGATATAAACGTACCGTGTATACTTATGAACGGCGTGAGCATTTATGATATCAGAAACGAGAGCTATGTCAAGAACGAGTTCATAGACCCCGCATTGTCTGCAAAGCTGCTTGAAATATACAGGCGTCACGGCGTTGAATGCTTCATGTACCGCATAGACAAGGGAGCTCTTACCTGTTACTATTCAAAGCTCACCAGCAGAGTCATGCAGAGCTTTGCGGAGGTAAGGAAGCATGAGTACAAGAAACCCTTTGTACAGTGCCGACTTGAGGATTATGCCGACGAGTACACGGTATACTTCACCACCAGAGGAAAGTATGACGAACTTTTACCCGTAAAGCTCGAAGCCGAAAGGATAGCAGGCGTTGATATCGCCTTTTATCTTGACGTTTACGACGATTCGTGGTATCTTGAGATATTCTCACACAAAGCCTCAAAGTCCAACGGGCTTCGTTTTCTGCGTGAGAAGTACGGCTTTGACGAGATAGTCGCATTCGGCGACAACCTGAACGACCTGCCCATGTTCGCGGAGGCGGACATAAAGGTCGCAGTCGGCAACGCAAGGGACGAGGTAAAGGCCGCAGCCGATATAGTCATCGGGACAAACTCCGAGGACGGGGTTGCAAAGTGGCTGCTTGACGAACTGAGCCGTTAGCCATTTTCCATTAGCCGTTAGCTTGTTGCAGCGGCGAATCCGCTCACTAATGGCTGAAAGCTAAAGGCTAAGGGCTTTATTGATATGATAATCTTTAACATGAAAGGAAATACATAATATGAAGAAATTAATGCTGGGAAACGAAGCCTTTGCGAGAGGCTTGTATGAAGCGGGCTGCCGCGTAGTATCGAGCTACCCCGGTACACCGTCCACAGAGATCACAGAGGAGGTCGCAAAGTACGACGAGGTCTATGCCGAGTGGGCTCCCAATGAAAAGGTTGCTATGGAGACAGCTCTCGGAGCTTCTATCGCAGGCGCAAGGAGCTTCTGCGGAATGAAGCACGTTGGTCTCAACGTAGCTGCAGACCCCTTATATACAGCAGGATACACAGGCGTTAACGCAGGTATGGTCATCGCAGTTGCCGACGACCAGGGAATGCATTCCTCTCAGAACGAGCAGGACAGCCGTCACCACGCTATCGCTTCAAAGGTGCCTATGCTGGAGCCCTCTGATTCAACGGAATGTAAGGAGTTCGTCAAGCTTGCCTTCGAGCTTTCGGAGAAGTACGACGCACCGTTCATAGTAAGAATGTCCACAAGAGTTGCTCATTCACAGAGCATAGTTGAAATGGAGGACAGAAACGACCTCCCTCTCAAGGACTATGAAAAGACTCCCAGCAAGTTCGTAATGATGCCTGCATATGCAAAGGGCAGACACGTATTCGTTGAGGAGCGCACAAAGAAGCTCACAGAGTATGCAGAGACCACACCTCTCAACAGAGTCGAGATATCGGACAAGGCTGAGTTCGGCGTTATCACAAACGGAGCTGCTTACCAGTACGTAAAGGAAGCTCTCGGCGACAAGGCTTCCGTGCTGAAGCTCGGTATGGTAAATCCTCTTCCCGTAAAGCTCATTCAGGACTTCGCAAAGAAGTACCAGCAGATATACGTTATCGAGGAGCTTGACGGCATTATCGAGGAGCACTGCCGCAATATCGGCGTAAACAATGTTAAGGGCAAGGAGATATTCGGCTACATCGGCGAGCTTCCGCAGTCTGTTATTGCAGAGAAGCTTCTCGGCGAGAAGAAGGATTTCACAGCGCTTGACGACGAGATACCTGTACGTCCTCCTGTTATGTGTGCAGGATGTCCGCACAGAGGACTTTTCTACTGCTTAAAGAAACTGGGCGTAACAGTATCGGGCGATATCGGCTGCTATACTCTCGGAGCGGCAGCACCTCTCAATGCTATAGACACAACTATCTGCATGGGAGCTTCGATCTCTGGACTCCACGGCTTCAACAAGGCAAGGGGCGCAGAGTCCGAGCACAAGACAGTTGCAGTTATCGGCGATTCCACATTCATGCACAGCGGCATGACAGGACTTGTGAATATCGCTTACAATAATTCAAATTCCACAGTTATCATACTTGATAACTCCATCACAGGAATGACAGGCCATCAGCAGAACCCGACAACAGGCAAGAACCTCAAGGGCGACCCTGCTGCGGCTGTAAACCTCGAGGAGCTCTGCAAGGCTATCGGTATCAAGCGTGTAAGAGTTACAGACCCGTACAAGCTTGCCGAGACTGAGGCAGCTATCAGGGAGGAGCTTGCAGCTGACGAGGCTTCTGTTATCATTTCGCGCCGTCCGTGCGCTCTGCTCAAGTACGTAAAGCACAATCCGCCTCTCAAGGTAAATACCGACAAGTGCGTAGGCTGCAAGATGTGCATGAAGCTGGGATGTCCTGCTATCTCCATGCGCGACGGTAAGGCAGTAGTAGACCACACTCTCTGCGTAGGCTGCGGAATCTGTCAGGAGCAGTGTAAGGTAGGAGCTATCCAGTAAGCTGCTGAACGTGAAAGACTAAGGAACGCCGGGTGCGGAGGCACTCGGCGTTCCACAAAACGTAAAATAGTTCAAATGTACAATAAAAAATCGATAATCAATGAGGTAATACTATGAAGATAAGAACTATATACTGCCCTTACTGCAATGTGCTTATGGAATATAAGGGCACTAAACGCATACAGCTTGGACGTACAGGCTTTATATTAGGCGACTTGGATAATCTGTTTTCCGGAGCACTCTCAGCGAGTATATATGAGTGTCCGAAGTGCGGAAAGCTTGAATTATTCAGATACAAGAAAACAAAGAGGAAATAATATGATACAGTTACCAATATATGAGGAGTTCGCCCACTGGCTGGACGATCTCCTCGAAAACAACGATATGCCTGCGGAAACAAAGGCGTTCTGTTTTAATCTGTATGAGGAGTCCGAGGAGGACCACATCTATGGTGTGCAGCTTGTTGCCACCTGTGAGTTCGACCCCGACGACAAGGACGGAGAATGGGCCTGCGAAGAAGTGTGGAGCTGTGAGGAGAACATCTTCACCGTTGATACCTCGGACGAAGACGACACAGGCTGCGAACACGCTCAGGAACTCATAAAGGAAATGGCTGAGGAGTACCTCGGAAACGGCAGATATAAGGATATTCTTAATGAAGTCAAAGGAACTGCCATTGGATTTGTCGATGGTGACCTTGAAATTGTAAAATAACATCAGGGAGAGTACAGAGATGGACGATTTAATGACAGGAGTCGGAAATTCAGGCGGAATGGACGATATAAACGAGCTTGCGCGTCAGGCGGAAGAAGCTTTACAGCCGCATAATAATACCATTCAGGGACAGCAGTCCGCAGGCTACAATGCACCGCAGAACGGTTACGGACAGCAGTCCGCAGGCTACAATGCACCGCAGAGCGGTTACGGACAGCAGTCCGCAGGCTACAATGCACCGCAGAACGGTTACGGACAGCAGTCCGCAGGCTACAATGCGCCGCAGAACGGTTACGGACAGCAGTCCGCAGGCTATAATGCACCGCAGAGCGGTTACGGACAGCAGTCCGCAGGCTATAATGCACCGCAGAACGGCTATGGACAAAGAGCTTCGGGCTACAACGACACACCGCAGTACAGTCCGACTCCCGATTTCGGAGCGTCTTACGGCGATTTTGAAGGCTCCGAGACCGAGTTCATGACCATAGTAAAGGGCGCAATAGGCGCTATAATCGGAGCGATCCCGGGATTTTTCTTCATCATGGGACTTGCCAGGTTCGGAATAATCGCTTCCATATGCGGAACTATCCTTGCAGCCGGAACATTCTTCGGTTACTATATCGCCACCCGCAAGAGCGGCTTCGATATGAAGCGGGGCGGTATCGTCTGCATAGCCGTTATGGTCATAGCAATATTCATCGCAGTACGTTCATCGTGGACGTTTGCGCTTAGAGACACGCTTAAAACCGTAAAGAGCCTTACGTACTCGTATATGGACGACAGCGGCGAGTATACGGACGAGGATATGGATAACATCGACACGAGCTATGAGTTCCTCTTCGGACATACCGAGCCTACGTATTCCAACTGTTCCTCGAATTTCAGCAGGATACTTACGATACTTGGTCTGAAAGGAAAGTTCATCGGTTCACTCGCTGAAAACTACCTCTTCTGCGCTTTGGGAGCCCTCTGGCTGTTCTCGAAGTTCGGAAAGAAAAGCTTTTAAAGAATAATAACATTAAGGAGTAATATATAATGGAAACTAAATCTATAATGATAGTCGGAGTCGGCGGACAGGGTTCGCTGCTTGCTTCAAGACTTCTCGGAAACGTGCTTCTTGCGCAGGGCTATGACGTAAAGGTCAGCGAAGTGCACGGAATGTCTCAGAGAGGCGGCTCCGTTGTTACATACGTAAAGTACGGCGATAAGGTTTACTCGCCTGTTATCGAAAAGGGCGAGGCTGACGCCGTTATCTCCTTCGAGCTCCTTGAGGCTGCAAGATGTCTCCCTTACCTCAAGAAGGGCGGCAAGCTTATAACCTCCACACAGCAGATAGACCCTATGCCCGTTATTACAGGCGCTGCAAAGTATCCCGAAAATCTCGTTGAGAAGCTCAAAGCAGCAGGTGCTGAGCTTGTTGCGGTTGACGCTCTCTCTCTTGCAGAGCAGGCAGGTACAGCAAAGGCTTCAAACGTAGTTCTTATGGGCGTGCTTGCTTCACGTATGGACTATCCCGACGAGCTGTGGCAGAAGGCACTGGAGCAGTGCGTACCGCCCAAATTCCTCGACCTAAACAGGAAGGCTTTCGAGCTGGGAAAGAACGCTCAGTAAACTATGTAGGAGACACCGCCCTCGGCGTCACGTGAGTTCGGGCTCGTTATACCGGACTGATGCGGGCATCAGCCCCTACAAAGGATATCGGACGATTATTCGGGCGGATAGTATCCGCCTCTAAAGGCGAACATCATATCATAACATAATAAATCCCAATAATAAGGAGTAGAAGTCCAATGGAAAAGTATTGGAACAAAGAGATCGAATGTATGTCACGGGAGGACATGAAAAAGCTCCAGGACGGGCGCCTCGTGGCACAGGTAAAGCACGTTTACGAAAACGTGAAGTACTACCGCGATCTCATGGACAAAAAGGGCGTTAAGCCCGAGGACATCAAGGGAACAGAAGACCTTCACAAGCTTCCGTTCCTCAGCAAGGCTGATCTTCGTGAAGCATATCCCTACGGTCTGCTTGCAAAGCCTCTCGGCGACTGTGTAAGGATACACTCCACCAGCGGTACCACAGGAAAGAGAGTAGTTGCTTTCTACACACAGAACGATGTGGATATGTGGGAGGACTGCTGTGCAAGAGCTATCACCGCCGCAGGCGGCAACGAGGACGATGTTGTTCAGGTGGCATACGGCTACGGACTTTTCACGGGCGGTATGGGACTTCACGGCGGTTCTCACAAGGCAGGCTGTCTTACTCTCCCGATGAGCTCGGGAAATACCGAAAGGCAGATACAGTTCATGCAGGATCTCGGTTCTACCATACTCTGCTGTACGCCGTCATATGCGGCTTACATAGGCGAGACCATCGCCGAAATGGGAATTAAGCCCGAGGACCTCAAGCTCAAGGCAGGTATCTTCGGAGCAGAGCCGTGGACTGAGGAAATGCGCCGCTCAATTGAGAAGTCGCTGGGTATCAAGGCTTACGATATCTACGGACTTACCGAGTCAAGCGGCCCCGGCGTTGCCTTTGAATGTTCCGAGCAGACAGGTATGCACATCAACGAGGACAACTTTATCCCCGAGATAATCGATCCCGATACGGGTGAAGTTCTTCCCGAGGGAACAGTTGGCGAGCTTGTATTCACAAGTATCACAAAAGAAGCTTTCCCGCTTCTCAGATACCGTACACGTGACCTCTGCGTACTCAGCAGGAAGAAGTGCTCATGCGGACGTACTCTCATAAAAATGGCCAAGCCTATGGGCAGAAGCGACGATATGATGATAATCCGCGGAGTAAACGTATTCCCGTCACAGATAGAGACTGTTCTTATCGAACAGGGCTATTCGCCCAACTATCTCATTGAGGTAGACCGTGTAAACAACACGGATACGCTGGACATCAGCGTTGAAATGAATCCCGAGCAGTTCTCGGATAAGGTAAAGGATATGCAGAAACAGGAGAGAGACCTTGCAGTAGCTATCAAGACTATGCTGGGCATCAACCCCAAGGTCCACCTGGTGTCACCGAAATCTATCACACGAAGCGAGGGTAAGGCTGTACGAGTTATCGACAGACGAAAGCTTCACGATTAAGGTTTACACAGCGTCGTCACTGACGCGCTGTTAAATATTTTCCATTATTTTAAGGAGGTTTCATTTATGAAAATCAGATTATTTTCCACAAACTATATGCCGGAGCAGGAGAAGTACCAGCGATTCGCTGCTTTTGAGAACGAGCTCAATCAGTTCATTCAGGGGGTAAAAGTCATCGACATCAAGTACAGCACATCAGCAGGTCTCTGCCATGATGCACAGACTCATGTAAACGAGTATGTTGACGAGCATTCAGTCCTCGTTATGTATGAGGATCTCCCGAAGACAGCAGCAAAGAAAAAGTGATCCTTCGCGGCGTATTATTATCCTGACCTGAAGGAGGCAAAACATATGTCAAACGTAAGACAGATCTCAGTATTTGTTGATAATAAGCCCAATCAGCTGGCAGGCGTCATGAAGATGATAAAGGAGTGCAGGATCAACGTCCGCGCCCTCAGCCTTGCCGACACAAGTGATTTTGGTATCGTCAGAATGATAGTCAATGATACGGATAAGACAGTTGAAAAGCTGAAAGCTACTTCCTACGCTGTTACGGTAACAGAGGTAGTCGCAATATCCATTCCCGATTCTCCCGGACAGCTGAGCCGCGTGCTCGATATCCTCGGAGGAAAGAACGTTAACCTCGAATACCTCTATACATTCCTCGGTAAATCGGACAGGTCTGTTTCGTTTGTTATCAGGGTGGACGACATCGCAAATGCGTCCGAGGCTCTGACAGACGGGGGCATTATTCAGCTTACCGAAAATGACATTGCTGAGATGTAGGGATTGCACAAAAAGCCATTCTGTTTGTAAAAATATTTTGAAAACGCTTGACATAATTCCTGTTAATGTTGTATAATACAATATGATAAGAATTAACGAGAAAATATTCGACAGGAGTGATGTAAAATGGGTATTCTCGATAAATTCAATGACGCAAGCAGGGGTGTTTCAGAGAAGGCTAAAAGCATTTCGGAGGCTAATAATCTGAAAAGGAAGATTCTTTACGAGGAGGAAAGGATCGTAGAGATCTTCACCGATATCGGCAAGAAGTACTACAAGGAGCACGGTGAGGACGTTGAGGCCCTTAAAGTGCTCTGCGACGACATAGATACACGACGCAGAAGAATAAAGAAGATGAGATATGAGCTCAACGGCATCAGGGGCTATAAGGTATGTCCCAAGTGCGACGCTGAGGTCAATGAACGCTTCCAGTTCTGCGGACGCTGCGGCGCAAGACTTCCCGATATCGAGGACGAGGACTTCATGTCGCTTGAGCCTAATGATTATTACACGGAAAGCAGCAATAACTTCTTTAATGCTGATCCAAACAAGAATTATTGATCATAAGGGCTGTTCTGATCTTATCGGAACAGCCTTTTTGTTCACAGGCTGTCTGCCGAGAGTGCGGCCTATCTGCCTGCAAAGTAGCCTTGCAGGGATACACAGCACGAACCACAGACAGGAAAAGGGGATACATATCTGACCGAGAAAATTAAATGGCATATCGGAGTAATCCCATACGTTCCAGTGCATAATAACGTTGTCGAATATGCCGACGGTCAGCTCTATGGCTGTTATGCTGAGAGTTCCTGCGATACAGCTCCTGATAAGGGTAACGGAGCTGCGGCTGTTTATGATGTACAGCACCATAAGCACCAGTCCGCCCGTAAGGGACATCGTCCAGTGAGTATATCCTCGCATGACAATTTCGATAAGACTGTAACAGAAATATCCCATTAAAAAAGAGAATAAGAGCTGTGAAAGCTTCATGGTATCACCTCAGAATTATTATCGACATATTTCAGAGTGAATATTCAAAAAGGGAGTTGGAATAAATGCGAAAAAGCTGTATACTTATGCATATATCGAGTCTGCCGTCAAATTACGGCATAGGCAAAATGGGAAAGGCGGCTTTCGAGTTCGTGGACTTTCTCAGGTCCGCAGGTGTGAAATGCTGGCAGATACTGCCCATTTCTCCGACGAGCTACGGAGACTCGCCATATCAGTCATTCTCGGTAAATGCAGGAAATCCTTACTTTATCGACTTTGAAGTCCTCGAAGGGGACGGACTTCTCGAGCGCCACGAATATGATATGTTCGACTGGGAAAACGAGCCGGATAAGGTGGATTATGCCCTGCTCTATGATAACTGCTACGACGTTCTGCGTATCGCCTTTGAACGCTTCAAGCCAGCTAAGTTCCCCGATTACAGGAAGTTCTGCACGGAGAACAAGAAGTGGCTCGACGAGTATGCACTTTTCATGGCGCTGAAATTCCGCTTTGAGGGAAAGCCCTGGTACTCATGGGACGGGGACCTCGCCATGCATAAGCCCAAGGCTGTTGCACAGGCGAAAAAGGACCTCAAAAAAGATGTAAATTTCCATAAATTCATACAGTTCGAGTTCAGCCGTCAGTGGAAGGAGCTGAAAAAGTACGCCAACGACAGCGGTATCGAGATAATCGGCGATATTCCCATATACTGTGCCCTCGACAGCGTTGAGGCGTGGGCTTCGCCTAAGCTTTTCTACTTTGACAAGGAGCGCAGACCTATTGCCGTTGCAGGCTGTCCTCCCGATGATTTCTCGCCGCTGGGACAGCTCTGGGGCAATCCGCTCTACGACTGGGACTATCATAAAAAGACAGGCTATGAGTGGTGGATAGACCGTATCGGCGCGGCTTCGAGGCTCTACGATATAGTCCGTATCGACCATTTCCGCGGCTTTGAGAGCTATTACACCATTCCCTACGGAAACGAGGACGCTACTGTGGGCGAGTGGAAAAAAGGTCCGAACTATGAGCTTTTCAAGCTCGCCGAAAAAAAGTTGGGCAAGCTGAAAATAATCGCCGAGGACCTGGGCTTTATTACTCCCGAGGTAAGGAAAATGCTGGACAAATGCGGATATCCGGGCATGAAGGTGCTGCAGTTCGCGTTCAGCGACGGAGTAAACGAGTATCTGCCCCATAATTTCAGGAGTACGAATTACTTTGCATACACGGGCACCCATGACAATGAGACTCTCAGCGGCTGGGTGGACGACCTGGATAAGAAGTCGCTGAAATTCGCCATGAAATACCTCAACGTCAAGAAGAAAAAGGACATTCCCGACGCTGTGATACGCGCTGCATGGGGAAGCGTCGCAGAGGTGGCTGCGGCTCAGATACAGGACTTCCTTGAAAGTCCGCCCGAGGGAAGAATGAACACTCCCTCGACTCTCGGCGGAAACTGGCAGTTCCGCACGAAGAAGTCGGACTTTACACCAGAGCTTGCAAAGAAAATACGTAAGCTGAATAAAATGTATAATCGCTGAATAGTTGAGAGTGGAGAGTTAAGAGTTAAGATGTGACTTGTCGGTCACATCTATGAATATCATTTAAAAGAAAAACGCAACTCAAAACCCTTAACTTTAAGAATAGGAGCAAGGGAATATGGATAAGAAATTGTTTATGGAAAAGTTTACGGGAAGACTTCCCAAGGATATAAAAAGCGCTTCGCCGCAGCAGCTTCACGACGCTCTCGGTAAGACCGTAATGGAGATGTTTGCAGACCGCTGGGAAAATGCCCGTCAGGAGCACCTTTCAAAGCGCCGTGCGGCTTACCTTTCAATGGAGTTCCTTGTGGGAAGGGCGGTTTACAATAATCTTCTGGTTCTCGGCATTTACGACGAGGCAGGCGAGGTATTCAGGGAGCTCGGGCTCGATCCTGCAGACCTTGAAGAGATAGAGGACGCTGCTCTCGGAAACGGCGGCCTCGGCAGACTTGCTGCCTGCTTTCTTGACAGCGCCGCAACGCTGGGACTTCCCCTTGACGGCTATGGCATTCGCTATAAATACGGACTTTTCAAGCAGTCAATAGTTGATGGCTTTCAGCGCGAGGATATCGACGACTGGACGAAATACGGCGATCCGTGGTCAGTCCGCTGCGACGAGGACACTGTCCTCATAGAGTACAGCGGTCAGACCGTTAAGGCTGTGCCTTATGATATGCCCGTATTCGGTTTCCGTACTGAGAATGTGGGAACTCTCAGACTGTGGCAGGCTGAGCCTGTAAAGGAGTTCGACTTCGATGTGTTCAACAAGCAGGACTACCTTGAGGCTTCAAAGGAGAAGATATACGCTGAGGACATATCCCGTGTGCTTTATCCTAACGATGATACCGACGAGGGCAAGAAGCTCCGTCTGAAGCAGCAGTACTTCTTCAGCTGTGCTTCCCTTACCGATATATTAAAGAAGCACAAGGCGCGTTTCGGAACTCTCGACAATTTAGCTGACTATATATCGGTTCAGCTCAATGATACGCACCCTGTTATATCTATCCCCGAGCTCATAAGACAGCTTGTGGACAACGAGGGCTTCACCTTTGAGAAAGCCCTTGATATGGCAAAGAAGATATTCAATTATACAAACCATACCGTAATGCAGGAGGCTCTCGAAAAGTGGCGTACAGACCTTGTGGAGGAGCTCCTTCCGAGGATATACGCTATTATCATTCAGATAAACGAGGCTCTCATTGCCGAAATGTACGCCTCGGGAGTTGAAAAGGAAAAGATAAGCCGCATCAGGATAATCAAGAAGGACCTTATCCATATGGCGGATATGGCGTGTTATGCTTCGGGGCATATAAACGGTGTTGCGGAGATCCACACTCAGATACTCAAGGATACTGTCCTTGCGGACTGGTTCAGCCTTTATCCCCAGCGTTTCCGCAACGAGACAAACGGTATAACTCAGCGCCGCTGGATAGCACTCTGCAACAGGGAGCTCTCCGCTTATATCACGGAGCTTCTCGGCGGAGATGACTGGATAAACGACCTCGATAAGCTGAAAGAGCTTTCAAAATATGCCGACGATGAGAATGTGCTCCGCCGTTTTGTTGATATCAAGCAGGGCAAGAAGCGTCAGCTTGCGGAGTTCATCAAGGCTCACGACGGTATTGATATTGATGAAAACTCCGTTTTCGATATCCAGATAAAGAGACTTCATGAGTACAAGAGACAGCTTCTCAATGCTTTCTCCATACTTTGGATTTACTACGGCATAAAGGACGGAAGTATCACGGACTTTACGCCCACAACCTTTATTTTCGGAGCCAAGTCTGCCCCAGGTTACCGCCGTGCAAAGGCGATAATCAAGTTCATCAACGAGGTGGGCAGGATAGTTTCTGAGGATAAGGACACCCGCGGCCTTATAAAGGTAGTTTTCGTGCAGAATTATAATGTTTCCTATGCGGAAAAGCTTGTGGCGGCGGCTGATGTCTCGGAGCAGATATCCACAGCAGGCACCGAGGCAAGCGGTACGGGAAATATGAAGCTCATGCTCAACGGCGCGGTAACTCTCGGTACCTACGACGGAGCTAATATCGAAATAGTGCAGGAGGCAGGGGAGGAGAACAATTATATCTTCGGCGCCCGTGTCGAGGAGCTTGAAAATATAGTTCCCGAGTACGACAGCAGAAGCATCTTCTCGTCAGACAGCATGGTTCGCAAAGTCGTTTCCTCGCTTATCGACGGTACTGTTTCAGACGGCGGCAGCGGTGACTTCCACGAGTTGTATATGGCTCTCCTTGACGGTGCGAGCTGGCACGCTCCCGACCATTATTACCTCCTCGGCGATATGAGGGACTACGTGGAGACAAAGCTTCGCTGCATAAACGACTACAGCAGCAACAGGCTCGCATTTGCACGTAAGCAGTGGCTGAATATGTGCAATGCAGGCAAGTTCAGCTCCGACAGAACCATTGCCGATTACGCCGAGAATATATGGGGAATAAAATAAGTCCTCTGTTACAGTGATACTCAAGCAGCAGCTTGTACATTAGTACCTCTCTGTAAGGGGGCTGAAATGAAGGGGTATTAAACGGAAAACCGTTTAATAAGAAAAAAATAATTTTCAGTTTCTCTGTTTTGTATAAAATCATACGCACGGACTTGTGAGAATTTCATAAGTCCGTGCTTTTTTTCAGTGACATTTGTCACTCGGAAAGTGACATCTGACACCTTAAAAAAGCTCCTTTTCTGTGGTATCATTATATCAGAAAAGAAAAGGAGGAGAGCTTATGAAAAAGTCGGAAAAAATACTGCTTATAATATCGGCTGTGCTTACAGCTGTGGGAGCGGTATCTGTGATCTTTGCTTGGGCTTCGGCATTTTTGCTTGCTGTCGGTATCAGCATGGGCTTCTGCACTGTGCTGTCGCATTTCCTCGGAAAGAGCAGCGCTGAGAAAATGCCATGGTGGCTGGTACTGCTGTTCATACTTTCTTTCCTCCCTGCTGCTCTCTGCATTTACTGGTCGGCGGACGCAGGTATAAACGGTACGGGCGGAAGTATGATATTCCGTGAAAAACACGGCTGGGAGGCGTTTTCGGAAACGCTGTTCATATCATCGTTCCTTATGACTGTTTTCCCTGTGATACCTATGGCGGTCATAGTTCAGGTGAAATTCATAAAGCGTATCATAAGCATAAGAAAACATTATCGTGAGAGGAGCTGAGTTGTATGAATAAGGTGGAAAAAGTTCTTATAGGCGTATTTGGTCTCGGTATACTGATCTTTCTTGCTTACTGCATAACAGAGGGCATAACGGGTTTCGGACTTGCTCACGGCTTTGAAAAGGGCTATTGTTCCGAGTTCGGCGTGATACTGGTAGTTTCCTGCCTCGGACTTTTTGCAGTGCTTGTTTCCCATGCAATGAGGAACAGGAAGAACAAAGGAAAAAAGGCTATAACAAATGCGGACAGGATATGGTTCAGACTGTCGTTCGTGCCGTTTCTGCTCATGCTTCTGTACGGAGTTTACTCCGCGTTCTTCGGCATTGATTTCCTTTGGTCAAGGAGCTATGGTCTGGACGCGTTTCTTATCGCAGTGCTGTTCGGTGGGATAGCGCTGGTAGTTGTTCCCGTTCTGCCGCTGTGTATCGTATGGCAGGTTATTTATCTGATAAGACGCCGCAAAGTGAAAAAGGCTGAGACTGCGGCTTTACAGTAAGGAGATGTTATTATGAAAAAATGGGAAAAAGTATGCATGATAATATTCGGTTCATTTATAGGGCTGTTTATTATGGAGCTCGTCTACAGGTGCGGAGTGCTGAAGGAAAGTCTTGATTACAATTTCTTCGACCCGTTCACACTTGTTATAGTATGGGGCTTTGCTATATCGGTAGTTGGTTCTCTTGTGATACTGGTATCCACAAGGCTGAGAAAGCGCGTTGAAAAGGAGCAGAAGCCCATATCTCCTGCCTACAGGGCAAGCTTCATCCTGAGCTTCATTCCGTTTATGTTCCTGATGATAAACTGCACGGCAAGTATTTTTACTGGCTTTTCATTCATGGGCTCGACATGGTACGGCTCGGAGGCGTTCTGGGATACATTCGTGTTCATCGGTATTCTCCTTTTCAGCTGCATTATCCCTGTATTCCCGTTCTGTATATTCTGGCAGATACTGTATATAATTAAGAGCATAAAGTACAGGAAGTATATGAAAGCTGTTAATAATCAGTAGGATACGCCGCTCTCGGTGTTACGAAAAACAGCTCCATGTTTTATGACATGGAGCTGTTTTTATGTTAAAAAATAAAAATATGTAAAGTGAGCTTGACAAAAAATGTAAAGCGTGCTATACTATAATCACAGAGAAGGTAAAGCGAACTTTACATAGGCGAGGAGGTAATATCATGACTGAGTTATTACACGATTTTATAAATGCGGCTTTGCCGTGGGCGACAGTTGCTACAGCGATTGCGGTCGTCTTTGTTTGCCGCGGCAGGGCAAAGAAGGAGAATAAATATGAAAAATAGGATACAGGAACTGCGGAAAGTCCGAAAGGTCACGCAGCAGGAACTTGCCGACGCGCTCAGCGTCACGCGGCAGACTATCATATCACTGGAAAACGGAAAATACAATGCTTCACTTACCCTCGCCCATAAGGCGGCGCAGTTCTTCGGCGTTTCTATCGAAGAGCTGTTCATTTTCGAGGGCGAGGAGAACCTATAAGGAGAATTATTATGGAAGAATTCAAGAAAAAAATTCAGAGAAGATTTTATTTATGCACGATGTATTGCGGTGCGGCATCGGGTACATACTTTTTGCTTCAGCATTTGATAAAAAATGCTCCCGATTTCTCACGCGGAATGATAGCAGGAGTTATGGTCGGAATGGACGTGATAGCGGTCTTTTTGATGATAAAATATCTTATGCTGCTCCGCAATGAGAAAAAGCTGAAAGAGGAGTACATAAAATCGACTGACGAGCGCAATATTGCCATAAGCAAGGAGACTATGCGTACAGCCTCTGTGGTAAGCCTTATGCTTACGGCTATTGCGGTAATAGTATCAGGATTTTTCAGCAAAGTCATAGCTACTACGCTGTTTGCTGAAATGACGGCAAGTGCGTTGATAACAGTTATTGTCAATATATTCTATAAGAAGAAAATGTAATAAAAAACTCCCCGGTACCTGTTCGTATCGGGGAGATTTATTATATTCGTATGTGCACGTTGATTATAAAGCGGAAATATTTTCCGTTTAAACAGTCTTCACTGAAGAGCTTCTCTGCGAAGAATTACTTCTCAGCGAGCTTTGTGAGGTAATCGTAACGATTAGCTGCAGTCTGCTCAGCCTTAGCGAACAGCTCCTTAGCACGGTCAGGGAATGAACGTGTGAGAGCGCTGTAACGAGCCTCGTTCATGATGAAGTCCTGATAAGACTCTGTAGGAGCCTTGGAATCAAGCTGGAATGGGTTCTTGCCCTCAGCAGCAAGACGAGGATCATAACGGAAGTTATTCCAGTAGCCGCACTTAACAGCCTTTTCCATCTCAGCCTGGCAGTTAGTCATACCGCCCTTGATTGAGTGCATCTCACAAGGTGCATAACCGATGATGAGTGACGGTCCCGGATAAGACTCAGCTTCCTTGATTGCCTTGAGTGTCTGGTTCATGTCAGCACCCATAGCGATCTGTGCAACATAGATGTAGCCGTAGCTCATAGCGATATCAGCAAGGCGCTTCTTTGCAATTGCCTTACCAGCTGCTGCGAACTGTGCAACCTGACCGATGTTGGATGACTTGGAAGCCTGTCCGCCTGTGTTTGAGTAAACCTCGGTATCGAATACCATGATGTTTACATCTTCGCCTGTAGCGAGAACGTGGTCAAGACCGCCGAAGCCGATATCATAAGCCCAGCCGTCGCCGCCGAAGATCCATACGGACTTCTTGGAGAGGTAGTTCTTGTTCTCAAGGATATCTGCCTTCTTATCGCACTTGCAGTCGCACTTCTCGAGCTCAGCAACGAGTGCAGCAGTTGCAGCTGTATTCTTAGCACCGTCGTTAACAGTTGCGAGATACTCATCAGCAGCAGCCTTGATTTCTGCAGATGCCTTGTCGCTTGCAGCGATTTCCTTTACTTCCTCGATGAGTCTTTCACGGATTGCCTTCTGACCGAGATACATACCGAGACCGTGCTCAGCGTTGTCCTCGAACAGTGAGTTTGCCCATGCAGGACCGTGGCCGTTTGCATCAACAGTATATGGTGAAGTAGCAGCAGGACCGCCCCAGATTGAAGAACATCCTGTTGCGTTGGAGATATACATTCTTGAACCGAAGAGCTGTGTGATGAGTCTTGCATATGAAGTCTCGGCACAGCCTGCACATGAACCTGAGAATTCAAGAAGAGGCTTCTTGTACTGGCTGGAGATAACATTAGCGTCAGTTGCTACATCTGCCTTCTCTGTAACCTTAGCAACACAGTAATCGAATACTGCCTGCTGTGACTCCTGAGACTCTCTTGGAACCATCTTGAGTGACTTTGTCGGGCAGACACCGATACATACGCCGCAGCCCATGCAGTCCATAGCGGAAACAGCGAGAGTGTACTTGTACTCGCTCTTTACGATCGGCTTGGGAGCGATCTTGATGTTCTCCGGAGCAGCAGAAACTTCAGCGTCTGTAAGAGCGAAAGGACGGATCGTTGCGTGCGGGCAGACAAATGAACATTTGTTACACTTTGCACATGTATCCTGATTCCACTCAGGAACCATAACAGCAACTCCGCGCTTTTCATATGCAGAAGCACCCTGCTCGAATGTACCGTCAACGTGATCTGAGAATGCAGAAACAGGAAGAGTATCACCGAGCATCTTGCCTACAGGGTTCATGATGCCGTCAACCATCTTGACGAGCTTCTCTGCGCCCTCGAGCTTTGCAGGTGCGGAATTATCAACAGCATTTGCCCACTCAGCAGGAACATCGACCTTGACATAAGCATTTGCGCCTGCGTCGATTGCCTTCTCGTTCATCTGAACGATCTCGATACCCTTCTTCATGAACTTCTGAGCCTTTTCCTTCATGTAGCCGATCGCCTCAGCCTCAGGAAGAACCTTTGAAAGTGAGAAGAATGCAGACTGGAGGATGGTGTTGGTACGCTTGCCAAGACCGATCTCCTGTGCAAGGTCTATTGCGTTAACCAGATAGAGCTGGATATTGTTCTTTGCGATATACTGCTTTGTATCAGCTGTGAGGTGCTGATCGAGCTCCTCAGGCTTCCACTGGCAGTTGATGAGGAATACACCGCCGGGCTTTACATCGTTTACCATCTTGTAACCCTTGAGTATGTAGGAAGGATTGTGACATGCAACAAAGTCAGCCTTGTTGATGTAGTAAGGGCTCTTGATAGGCTTATCGCCGAAACGGAGGTGTGAGATTGTGATACCACCGGTCTTCTTGGAGTCATACTGGAAGTATGCCTGAACGTACTTGTTGGTATGGTCGCCGATGATCTTGATAGAGTCCTTGTTTGCGCCAACGGTGCCGTCGCCGCCGAGACCCCAGAACTTGCACTCGATAGTGCCTTCTGCTGCAGTATTCGGAGCATCTTCCTCAGCGAGTGAGAGGTTTGTAACATCGTCAACGATACCGAGTGTGAACTGCGGCTTAGGATCAGCCTTTGCGAGCTCTGCATAAACAGCGAATACAGATGCAGGAGGAGTATCCTTTGAACCGAGACCGTAACGGCCGCCGATTACCTTGATACCGTTTCTGCCTGTAACATTAAGAGCTGCAACTACATCGAGGTAAAGAGGCTCACCGAGAGAACCGGGCTCCTTTGTTCTGTCAAGTACAGCGATCGTCTTTGCTGTTGCAGGGATTGCCTCAGCAAGCTTTTCAGCTGAGAACGGACGGAACAGGCGAACCTTAACGATACCGACCTTCTCACCCTTCTTGTTCAGGTAGTCGATAACTTCCTCAGCAACGTCGCAGATCGAACCCATTGCAACGATAACACGGTCTGCATCAGGAGCACCGTAGTAATTGAAGAGCTTGTAGTCAGTGCCGAGCTTTGCGTTTACCTTGCCCATGTACTCCTCAACGATAGCAGGAACAGCATTGTAGTAGGAGTTGCAAGCCTCACGGTGCTGGAAGAAGATATCACCGTTCTCGTGAGAACCACGCATTGTCGGATTTTCAGGATTAAGAGCACGCTCGCGGAATGCCTTTACAGCATCCATATCGCACATTTCCTTCAGATCCTCGTAATCCCATGTCTCGATCTTCTGGATCTCGTGGGATGTACGGAAACCGTCGAAGAAGTTGATGAAAGGAACGCGGCTCTTGATTGAAGCGAGATGAGCAACAGCAGCGAGATCCATAACTTCCTGCGGGTTTGTCTCAGCGAGCATTGCAAAACCTGTCTGACGGCAAGCATAAACGTCAGAGTGGTCGCCGAAAATGTTCAGTGCGTGAGAAGCAACGCAGCGTGCAGAAACATGGAATACGCAAGGAAGCAGCTCACCTGCGATCTTGTACATATTCGGGATCATGAGGAGAAGTCCCTGTGATGCTGTGTATGTAGTTGTGAGTGCACCAGCGTTCAGAGAACCGTGAACAGTACCGGCTGCACCAGCTTCAGACTGCATCTCCTCAACCTTAACGGTAGTGCCGAAAATGTTCTTTACACCCTGAGCAGACCACTGATCAACATAGTCTGCCATCGGGCTGGAAGGTGTGATCGGGTAGATACCGGCAACTTCCGTGAAGGCGTAAGAAACATATGCAGCGGCATTATTACCGTCCATTGTTTTCATTTTTCTTTTGATTGCCATAGGAATGACCTCCTAAATATTATAATAATTAGGTTATAGAAGTGGTTAGCGGGTGATAACGTTAACCAAATATAACTACTGTGAAATATTATACCACAAATCATAATCTTTGTAAACACTTTTTTTGCTGACTTGTTACAAAATTATCAGGCGTTTTTTTAGCAATATGTCTATATAAAGCCGTTTGTCTGACAATGTCCGCAGCTGCGGCAGAATAAATATGTACAGCTGTCAGTGATTTTAACGGGCGTTGTGAAAAATGTATTACTAAGATTGCTTAAAGTTGTGTATTTTGACAAAAGTTAGGGGATTTGCTTGACGAAAGGTCAGAAATAAGGTATAATAACTACAGTGTTAAGATTTATTTAACACTCGTTTTGTTGTCTCCTTTCTTTTGTTCTACACATATTTATTTTTATCTGTTTATCTAAGACAAGCAGGGCTTTATGCCCTGCCTTTTTTTGCTTATACGGGAGGGAACGGTTATGTCAGGTGACGGACGGATAATATCCGCCCCTCTGCAGGTTTATCGGGCAGTAAAATAGTATATCACGCCGTAGATACTTGCTGCTGTGCAGCCGTACAGGAGTACGGGGCCTGCTATGGTGAATATCTTTGCTCCTACGCCGAGAATGGGTCCCTCTGAACGTGCTTCTATGGCGCATGAGCTTATGGCGTTTGAAAAGCCTGTTATGGGGACGAGCGTTCCTGCGCCTGCGAGCTTTGCGAGCCGCTGGTACCAGCCGAAGCCGGTGCATATTGAGCTTATCCCCACAAGGATTATGGAAGTCCATGTGCCTGCCGCTGTTCTGTCAAGTCCGCAGGCTTCGAGGAGGGAGAGCAGTATCTGTCCTATGGCGCAGACAGTTCCACCCACTAAAAATGCGGCTGTTATGTTGGCTTTGGAGTTGGACTTCGGTGAAGCCTGCCGCGTCATATCGCTGTAAAGCTCGGGGGTTATCTTCATATTATCAGCTCCTTTGCGGTAGTATGTGCGTTTTTGCGCAAATTATTCGTTCAATCATAATTTGGCAAAGTTAAATTTTGATTTAACGTAACATCTATTTCTTTTTTATGACATATACATTAGTAAACGTCATGAAAAGAGGTGATGTGTTTGAAAACTCAGCCTGAGGGGCGGGCGGTCATGCTCGGGAAGTTCATAACCGAAAACAAGGCTACAGTAAGAGCTGCCGCCAAGTATTTCGGTATCTCAAAGAGCACTGTCCATAAAGATGTGAGCGAGCGGCTAAGAACGGACGATCCCGAGCTTTATGCGAAAGTAAAGGATATTCTTGAAATAAACAAGCAGGAACGCCATATACGCGGCGGTCTTGCCACAAAAAGGAAGTACGAAGCTATGACTTGTCATAAAAAAGGACGGTTTTACAGATAAAAGGAAGCTATGGCTGCAGGGCTGACGCCCGCATCAGCCCGTGAATAAATGATTAAAAACATATTTTTTCGACAAACTGAAAAAAGCAGCACATGATGTGCTGCTTTTTCTTTATATATTCGCCAGTTTCTTGAACTTCAGGTAGAAGTCGCTGACCGTGTTTCTTCCTGTGAGCATTGATTCGTCCACGTATGCACCGATGTATTTTCCGTCGCGGAATACATAGTAGATTGTGTCTTCACCCTTTACAAGGTCGATCTTTATGCTGCCGCCCTCTTTGAGAAGGAACTCGGCAGACAGCTCAGGGTCTTTCAGCTCGGGTTTTGCCTCTGCGTCCGTGCCTTTGAGCTTGAGTATAGAGAACGAGTTGTAGAAGTTGGTGAACGCAAGATATGTCTCGGAAGAATCGATATCTACACTCTTTCCGTTGTAGGTGCATTCCTTTGCGTCGTTGTCAAGCGTGCACTTATCGTCGTTTTCACGGAATTTGAAGCTGAATCCGCTTATGTTGTAATAGCTTGCGGTATTGTAGTTCTGAACGATGTAGTCATATGCGGTCTTCTGGGTGAAATCAAGGTCTGCGGTGTAGTACATCTCCACCTGTTCCTTGTCCACGAGGACGTAGCAGTACTTAGGGTCGCTTTCGTTTATGCTTACGAGAAGATGTCTCTCGCTTCCGTCAAGTCCCTTTACAACAGCCTCGCCGTAGGGCTTGTCAAAGCCGTACTTGGTGAGGTCGTCAAGCTTTTCGTCCATCATTTCCTCAGCTTCGAGACGGACGATGTTGTTGAAGGTAGCTGTTACCTCGGTCTGGTCGAGAGTTACCTGTGAGTAGTATGCAGGAAGTTCCCATTTGCTGCCGTCCTCGTCAAAGGTGAGGTCGCAGAGTATCTTTCCGTCCTTGTAAGTGGTTACTTCCTTGAGGTCGTAAAGCGTGTACGGAAGAAGCTCCTTGTTCTTGATGAGGAGCCTGTCCAGCTTGAGGACGCTTCCGCGCATGAGCTCCAGCGCATAGACGTTCTTCTTGCCGTCGACCGTTGCGTAGTAGTACTCGCCTGTGGGGCTCATGTTGCCGATAGTTATGGTATGTGTGCCCTTTGGCTCGGTTATCTCCACCTTGTCGGCGTTGTCGAGGCCGTACATTTTCAGCTTTTCGTCGGTTATCTCGCCGTAGTTCTCAACGGCTGTGAGGTTTGAGCAGTAGGTGCATATGAGCTGACAGTAGGTCTGATCCACGGGAAATTCTCCCGATTCAAGGATCCATTTTTCGCCGTCGAGCTTGCAGGTATAGGACTCGTCGCCCTTTGTGAAAACTATCTGTGTGGGGGAGTAGGGATCAAAGTCGAACAGGACGTTGTCGTTTATCTCCTCCTGTATCTTATTGTCTTCCTTGTTTTTCTTATCCTTGAAGAAGAGCATGGTTCCTATGGAAGCTCCTGCCATAAGGATCAGCACTATAAGTGCGATTATTCGTTTATTCATCAGGAATTTCTCCTTCTAAGCCATACGAAGGCTCCGATCGCTGCGATTATTGCAGGGAAGATATAGAGTATAGCTATGATGCCGTTTGCGTCGCCGGAATCCTGGAATACCATGTGGTCGTAGGAGTTTATCTTGTTGCCTACGCCGAACTGCACTTCACTGTCATAAAGCCATGTGTTTGAGAATACCGTGAGCATTCTTGTGCCGCTGGTGCTTGATACTTCTTCAGAGGCTTGTGACAGCTCAACGGTCGGAGTGCATATAACGTCGTCTATAGGAGCGGTAGAACCGATAACTATGAGCTTTGCGCCTGATTTCTTATTGTAGGAGTAGTATCCGAAATCAAGGGAGATATTGCTGAGCTTTTCGTCTGCCTCTTTTGCAGTTGTCTCATCGCCGCCCATTGACTTGCTGACAGTTGACCAGAAGTGATTTCCGTTCGCGTCAACATTCTCAGTGTTCCTGATGATAGATGAACGCTCTACGTATGCAGCGGCAGGGAATGAGTCGTCAGGTATCTCGGTAAGGCTTCTCGGGTAGGAGATGCCTGCAATGATTTTCGTTTTTTGCTTGCTGTCCTCTGCCGAGACACCGTTGAGTATCATGTTCAGGTCGGTTGTAAGATCCTGTGTGAGCTCTGCGCCTGACTGAGCGCCTGCCGGGTATTCTACGCGGAGGTAGTTCTCGCTCTGCTTTCTGTCGGGGTCGTTGAGCTTATTATAATCCAGAGTCTCGGTAACGATGTTGTAATCGAGGATAAGTCCGAACTCCTCCATTATCTTTTCGATGTTGTAAAAGCGGCCCTTTGTATCGCATGGGTCGAGGAGGAAGGACATTGCGCCGCCGTTGTCGGCATAGTCGAGAAGGAGCTGTTTCTCCTTGTCGGTCAAGTCCTTTGTGGGGCCTGTAAGGTAGATTATCTTTGCGTCTGCGGGGATTGCTCCCTCTGCGCCGAGGTCGAGTTCCTTGACTGAATAGTTGTTTGACCTGATAGCAGCGGAGAAGTTGGAGAAATTGGTATCTATGGTCTTTTCGCCGTGTCCTGTGAGGAAGTAAACAGTGGGCAGATAGCCCTTGGAGCAGGTGTCTATAGCTGCTGCTATAAGCTCCTCGCCTGCGTACTGCTTTGAGCCGTCAGCGCCTGTCTGGAATATCTTGTCGCGGCTTACCTTTTTGATTATGCCGTTGCACTTTACGAAGATGTCGCCTTCGTAGGTGCCGAGGAGACCATCGGGGTCAAGCTCCTGTGCAAGAGCTGGGTTCTCGTTGGGGCGGAAGCAGGTGAGCCTGATATTATCCCTCTCCTCAAGCTGTGTGAGCGTATGATAGAGGGGGAGGAGGTCGGAGACTCTTGAGTCCTTGAAGTATTGGAGGAGCGAAAGATAGTAGATGTCTATCTGCTGACCGGAGGTCCTGTCAAGGAGATCGACGGTCTTCTGATCGAGAGTATACTTTTTCTTAGGCGTCATGTCGTAGCCCTTGTCGAACATTCCTGCGATGATGTTTATAGGTACGAATATCAGCAGTACAAGGAGTGCCAGCAGTAAAGCCAGTGCGCCCGAAAGGTTGAATTTCTTTTTCTTCATTTCAGCTTACCCCCTGTTCCAGCGTCTTTTCTCGATGGAAATGAAGGTCCATGCGAGAAGCACGATTACTGCCGAGCCGAAGAACACAAGATCTGAAATACGGATGAAGCCCTCGGAGAAGTATGCGAATCTCGGCTTTGCTGCGAATGAATAGATGACAGACTGGAGCTTCGGGAACTGTGAGATGAAGCCCGAGTTTGCAAATTCATCAACGTAGAGGAGTATGAACATGACTACTTCACCGATGATAGCTGCGATAATGGAGTTCTCGGTGAATGAGGAGATGAGCATACCCAGTGCGATGTACATTGCTCCCCAGCAGAATATGCCGATATAGGCGCATATGAGCTGGCTCATGACCACTTCGCCCTTGATAGCTGTGAGTATGGGGAAGAAGAATGAGCATACCAGCATGAAAATGTATACCGTGAGGTTTGCGAGGAACTTGGCTATGACTATCTTAGCCACGCTGACAGGCGAGGTCATGAGCAGCACCTCGGTGCCGTTCTTGCGCTCGTCGGCGAAGGTCCTCATAGTGAGTATGGGCAGCAGGAATATGAAGTAGAGTATTACTGCGTAGAACATCTCGGTGAACGAGAACACGATCCTGTTGGTGCCTTCAATTTTGCTGATAGAGCTTGCCAGCGGCAGAGTGAAAAGCAGCAGGAAGAGTGCTGCGATAGCGTATGCGAAAGGAGTGTAGAAGAAGGATTGCAGCTCCTTTTTATAAATAGGAAACATATTATTCTTCCTCCTTTTCTTCTGTGGATTCGTCTTCTGAAGCTTCTCCGGACTCGTCGGGCGTCTCCTCAAGGAGCTCCTCAAGACCGGATTTCTTCACGGGACGGTTTATGAGTTCAATGAATACATTTTCGAGGTTTGGCTTGTCGGTATACATTTCAAGAATGGTTACACCGCTGTCGATACACTGTGACATGATCGAGTTCCTTATTTCGTCGGAGTCGCCTTCGAGCTGTACGGCAAAGGCGTATATGCTGCTGCCCTCGTCGTCGATGTCGAGTATCTCCTTGACGCCCCTGGTCATTTCGATTATCGAGGCAGCCTTTGTCCTGTCGCCCTTGACCTTGATGTGGAGCACAAGCGAAGCCGCGAATGACTTTTCAAGGTTCTCGATAGTGTCCATTGCGCGGATATCGCCTTTGTTTATGATGATGACGCGGTCGCATACGGCGCTCACCTCGCTGAGGATATGGGAGCTGAATATGACCGAGTGGTCTTTCCTGAGGCTCTTGATGAGCGCTCTTACCTCTGCCACCTGATTGGGGTCGAGTCCGACTGTGGGCTCGTCAAGTATGAGGAACTTGGGGTCTCCCAGCAGAGCCTGTGCAAATCCCACACGCTGCTTGTAGCCCTTTGAGAGATTGCGTATCAGCTTTCCCTCCACGTCCTTGATTTTGAGCAGTCCCATAACGCGGTCGATCTCATCTTTTCGCTTGCTCTTTGGCACTCTTTTTAGTCCCGCACAGAAGGAAAGGTACTCCTTAACCTTCATATCGGGGTAAACAGGGGGTATCTCGGGGAGATATCCGATGTTGCTCTTTGCCTTTATGGGGTCTTTATTTATGTCTGAGCCGCAGATGTTGACTGTACCGTCGGACATGGGCAGGTATCCTGCTATCATGTTCATGGTAGTTGACTTTCCCGCACCGTTGGGTCCGAGGAAGCCGAGTATCTCATTATCGTTTATTGTAAAACTTATATGATTGACGGCCCGGTTATTGCCGTAAAATTTCGTAAGATTATCAATAGTGATCATGAGGCGCTCCTTTCCGATCAGAAATCATTTTTTTGAGGTAAAAGCAGGTGCAATTATCTCAGCATAACATACTGTTTTATTATCGCAGAATAATATTAACACAAGATGAACAAAATGTGAATAAAAAGTTAATTTGACATGAAGTGCTGAAATCATTATATCATGTCGAATGCACGCTGACAGGTAAATATTATAGCTATTGTGTGAGGATTTTGTGTGGAAAAATTGAGAAGCAGACGAATGTTTGCAGGCTTTGTTACTAAGCGAAACTTGTTCATATATTGTTAAAAATCACGAAAAATGTTCCAGCTCCCCAGTGTCTAAAATGCACAAAAATAGTTTTGATAATGTGTGCATTGCAACAAAATTGACTTGCCTTAAAACTGAAAACAATCTAAACTGTTGACACAAATTAAAAGGTGGGCTATAATATCTTTGAAAATAGTTTGAAGATTGTGTACACTGGCGTGAAAATGTACACAGGTACGAAGTATTTTCGTATGAGCTCCCGAAATTAAGCCTTTTGGGGGCAGTTATCCATTTTTTAACCACTATATTATTACGAGAGGGGTAAAAACAAATGATAAGCAAAAAGAATAAGGCTCTTGCAGCAAGTATTCTCGCTGCAGCAATGTCTGCGTCAGCTGTAATTCCTACAATGGCTTCTGCTGCTGAAAAGTCATCATATGCCAAGGAATCAACTTATGCTGATATGTTCGCATCACTCTATGAGGATGTTGTAACAAACGGCCAGAAGAACGGCTATCTCAGCTCACAGACAAACGGTTCAGGCTTCGGTATTCCTTACCATTCAGTAGAGACATTCATCGTTGAGGCTCCTGACTACGGTCACGAGACTACATCTGAGGCTATGTCATACATCGTATGGATGGCAGCTATGCACGATGTTCTCGCTGCTAACAACACAATCTCAGGCTCCAAGGGTGACCTTGCAAAGGCATGGAACACTATGGAAGCTATGATCCCTGGCTGGTCAAAGGCTTCAGGCAGAGACACAGAGATCAAGTACAGCTCAATCTGGGATCAGAAGGACGGCCTCCAGGCTGATACCTCCGAAGAGTGTGATTCACCTAAGGATTATCCTGCTAAGCAGCCAGGTGTAAAGGCTAAGAACCCAATCTATGATACATTCAAGTCTGCATACGGCAGTGACAACGGTTACTACCTTATGAACTGGCTCGCTGACGTTGATGACTGGTATGGCTTCAGCAAGGGAACAAAGGGCGAGGGCAAGTTCACATTCATCAATACCTTCCAGAGAGGTGAGCAGGAGTCTTGTTTCGAGACTGTTCCGGCTCCTTGTCTTGAGGAACTCCTCTGGGGTATGACAGAAGCTAAGGATAAGGATAACGGTAACGGTATCAAGGCTATCTTCAACGGTAAGGACAAGGTACCTCCGCAGTATTCTTTCACTAACGCTCCTGACGCTGAGGACCGTTGTATCCAGGCTGTACATTTTGCAAATATGTACAAGGCTGGCGATTCAAAGGTTTCAGGTCTTGCCGGTAAGATGGGTGACCAGTGCCGTAACGATATGTTCGATAAGTACTACAAGAAGATCGCTAAGGACACTAAGATCACAGACTCTTCTGCAGGTATGGATTCCAAGCACTACCTCATGTCATGGTACACTGCTTGGGGCGGAGCTCTCACAGCAAGCTACGGCGATTACGGCTGGGCTTGGCAGATTGGCTGTTCGCACTCACATCAGTTCTATCAGAATCCTCTTGCTGCTTACGCTCTCCTCTATGATAGCGATATCAATTCAGGTATGAAGGGCAAGGATGCTGATACAGACTATAAGGAGTCTCTCAAGAGACAGATCGAAATGTACCAGTGGCTCCAGTCAGTTGACGGTCCTTTCGCAGGCGGTTGTACAAACAGCTGGAGAGGTCGTTACGAGGAGTATCCTTCAGGCCACGCTACATTCTATGATATGGCTTACGTTCCTCACCCTGTATATGCTGACCCGGGTTCAAACCACTGGATCGGTAACCAGGTATGGTCAACTCAGCGTCTTGCAGAGCTCTACTACTATGTAGTAACAGAGGGCGACAAGTCCAACCAGACATACGGCGGACTTGACCTCGAGACAGCTCTTGACAAGCTCCTTGAGAGATGGATCGCTTGGTTCGAGAAGAACACCAAGTTCGATTACGAGGACGAGGACGGAAATACTCATACATATGCTATCCCATCAACTCTTGACTGGGGTTCAAGCGATACAGACTATACCTGCACACCTGATACATGGACAGGTACATACGACGAGAACGCTAACCAGAAGCTTACTTGTAAGATCGGTGGTTACGGCCAGGGAGACGTAGGATGCGTATCCTCACTCTGTAACACACTTATCTACTATGCAAAGGCTAAGAAAGTTGACGCTAAGTTCGCTAACAGCGACGAGGGTACAACAGTTGCTGAGAAGGCTCTCCGCCTTGCTAACAAGCTCCTCACAGCTCAGTACAACGAGGGCCGTGACGAGATCGGTATCACATTCACAGACAGCAACCCAAGCCTCAAGAGAGTATTCGAGGAAGAAGTTTATATTCCTGATTTCTACAGCGGCACAATGCCTGACGGTTCCAAGCTCGAGCCCGGCGCTACATTCTCATCTATCCGTAAGAGCTACGAAGATGATAAGATGTGGCAGGAAGCTCAGAAGTACTGGAAGGGCGAAGGCACAGACAATAACAAGGACGGCACTGTTGATATCAAGGACTACCAGTTCCAGTATCACAGATTCTGGCACGCTGGTGATGCAGTTGTTGCTTACGGTACAATGGCACTCCTCTTCCCAGAGGTTACACCTGATGGTCCTACACCTGTTGTTACTACAACAACTACAACTGCTACAACATCAAAGGCTACAACTACAACTACAACTACAACTGCTCCTAAAGCTACAACAGAGCCTAAGACTGATCCTGCTACATCAGGTAAGGTTACTAAGTGGGGCGACGCTAACTGCGATGGCGATGTAGATATGGCTGATGCTGTTCTTATCATGCAGTCACTTGCTAACCCGAACAAGTACGGCGTTGGCGGTACAGACGCTAAGGCTATCACAGCTCAGGGCCAGCTCAATGCTGACGTTGACGTTAGCAGCAAGGGTATCACTTCAAACGATGCTCTCCGCATCCAGGAGTATCTCCTTAAGAAGATCTCTACTCTTGATCCTAACGCTTAATCGTTAAACGATCATAATAATTAAAGCTGCACGGCATAGCCGTGCAGCTTTTTTATGCCGCTGAAAGTGAAGTTTGCCCCAATATTTTCAGAAAAAGCTTGCATTTTTACGCAAATGATGTTATAATATTATAATAGCATTTTTATGCGAAAAAATATACATAATTACAGGAAAGCAGGCGATAAGGTGCTTAGAAGTATGACAGGCTACGGAAGAGCCCAGCAGATATTGAACGGAAGAGATATCCTTGTGGAGATACGCTCCGTTAACCATAGATATTATGAGTACTCCTCGAGAGTTCCGAGGACTTACAGCTATATCGACGAAAAGCTCAAGGCATTGCTGAAAACAGGTATTTCACGCGGTAAGGTGGAGATAGCTGTCACTATCAACAACATCGAGGGCAGAGATACCGAGATAGCTATAAACAAGGGTGCGGCAGAGGGATACGTTAACGCTCTCAGAAGCATTGCAGGCGAACTCGGCGTGGAGGACGACATCACTCTCTCAAAGCTGATGAAGCTCCCTGATATTTTCAATATACAGAAAACTCCCGATGACGAGGAACAGGTCTGGGAGGACGTTTCAAAGGTGGCTAAGGAGGCTATCGACCGATTTGTGGAAATGAGACAGGTCGAGGGCGAACGCCTGAAGGCTGACATAACCGAGAAAGCTGAGGGCATACTTGCTATGGTGGGCAAGGTCGAGGAGCTCTCTCCCAAGACCGTTGAGAACTACAGGAACAGACTGTACAAGAAGCTCAGCGAAGTCCTCGAGGGAAGAGATATCGACGAGCAGAGAGTCCTTACGGAGGCTGCTGTATTCGCTGAAAAGATCGCAGTTGACGAGGAAACTGTCCGCCTGAGAAGCCATATATCACAGCTCGAGTCCATGCTCGCAGGTGACGACGCCGTGGGCAGAAAGCTTGACTTCATCGTACAGGAAATGAACCGCGAGGTGAATACTATCGGCTCAAAGGCTCAGGATCTCAATGTTACAAAGGTCGTTGTGGACATGAAGGCTGAGATCGAGAAGATACGCGAGCAGATACAGAATATCGAATGACCGCTATGAAGCTTATAAATATAGGTTACGGCAATATGGTCTCCGCCGACAGGATAGTTACGGTGGTAAGCCCCGAATCAGCGCCCATAAAGAGGCTGGTGCAGGAGGCGCGTGACGACGGCAGAGCCATTGACGCCACATATGGAAGAAAAACAAGGGCAGTTTTGGTGATGGACAGCGGACATATAATCCTGTCGTCCCTTATCACCGAGACCCTTGCTGCAAGGATCAACGGCTCAGGAGGAGCAGACGAAAATGAATAAAGGCAGACTTATAGTCTTTTCTGCGCCGTCGGGCTGCGGAAAGGGCACTATGCTGGAGGAGATACTCAAGGATAAGCGCTTTGCGGTATCTGTTTCGGCTACCACGAGAGCTCCCCGTGAGGGCGAAAAGGACGGCGTGAATTATCACTTCCTTACCCGCGGGGACTTCGAGCAGCGTGTGGCTGAGGGAAAGTTCATAGAACACGCGGAGTACTGTCAGAACCTTTATGGTACTCTCGTCAGCGAGGTGGACGGCAGACTCGAACAGGGTCTCAACGTTATCCTCGAAATAGAGCCTCAGGGCGCTATGAAGATACGTGAAAAGCGTCCCGACGCTGTGTTTATATTCGTAGTTCCGCCCTCTGTCGGAGAGCTCCGCCGCAGACTGAAAAAGCGCGGCACAGAGTCCGACGAGGTCATAGAGGAACGTGTTTCAAAGGCTGCGTGGGAGATCTCGCAGGCTGAAAAATACGATTATGTTATAGTCAATGACGCCCTTGAGGACGCTGTAAGCGACTTCTTTGCGGTAATACGCGGAGAACAGCTGAAGGTGGACTACTCGGGAGATATTATAGAAGAGGTGTTGAAAAATGCTTAGACCGGCAGTAAATCAGATCATCACAAAGAATGAGAGCTGTTATTCGCTCGTTATCGCTGTTGCAAAGCGTGCAAGACAGATCTCGGAGGAGCTTTACGAGAAAGGCGAGACTCTTGAAGAGAAGCCTGTAAAGACAGCTGTTGAGGAGCTTGCAAGCGGCAAGTGCAAGATAGTCAGCACAGCTCCTGCTGTCAGCGAATAATGCCCCTTATAGCGGAGACTGCGGTCAGCGGAACAGCCTACTCTTTTGATATGCTGTTCAGCTATGCCGTTCCCGATAAGCTTGCGGCAAAGACAGCCTGCGGCTGTCGGGTGCTTGTCCCCTTCGGTAAGGGCAATGCGCGCAGGATAGGCGTTGTTATGAAGCTTTCCGACGGCAGTACGAAGGGGCTCAAATCCCTTGTATCACTTGTGGACGAAGAGCCTGTTATTTCCCAGGAGCTTCTCAGACTTGCCTTTTATCTGCGCGAAAATACCTTCTGTACTTACTTCGACGCGGTGAAGACCATGCTTCCGCCTGCAATGAGCGTAAGTGCAAAGGAAACATTCAGGATTGTTAAGAATTTCACGGATATTGCTTCTCTCAGCGAGGGAGCTGCGGAGCTGCTGCGGACACTTTCATGCGCCGCTGACAGCAGGGAGCTCAACACCATGATAGAGGAGCATATCATTGAGAACGGAAGGCGGCTCTCAGACGAGCTCTGCGACGCAGGCGCCCTTGAATCGGATAACGTGTTCAGGCAGAATGTCGGCGACGCGGCTGTGAGAATGGTCCGCCTTACGGAAAGGTATATATCCTCTCCAGAGAGCTTTGACCTTACGCCGAAGCAGAAAAAGGCGGCGGATTTCCTCAGTGAGTACGGCGCGGCGGCAGTCAGGGAGACTGCCTATATGTGCGGTATCACGGAGTCTGTCATCAAGCGGCTCTGTGCCGGCGGCGCGGCGGAGGAGTACGAAGCCGAGGTGCTCAGAAAAGTGGAGGACCTCTCCGATGAAAGGAGAAGTCCGGGGGATATAGTCCTTTCGGAGGAACAGCAGAGGGCAAGGGATACAGTCCTTGCACAGCTCAATGAGAAAAAGCCTGCGGTTTTTCTGCTTCACGGCGTTACGGGAAGCGGCAAGACCTCTGTCTTTGAAAAGCTCATTGACGATACGGTGAAAATGGGCAGGCAGGCAATGCTTCTCATTCCCGAGATAGGTCTTACCCCGCAGACTCTGAAGAGATTCCGCTCACTTTTCGGCGAGAGAGTTGCCGTTATACACAGCGGTCTTTCTCTCGGTCAGAGACTTGATGAGTACAAGAGGATAAAACGCGGTGACGCGGATATCGTTATCGGTACGAGGAGCGCGGTATTTGCGCCCCTCAGCAATATGGGACTCATTATTATAGATGAGGAGGGCGAGCGTTCGTATAAATCCGACAGCTCACCGAGATATCACACACATGACATTGCCAAGCAGCGCTGTGCGTATCACAATGCGTCGCTTCTGCTCGCTTCGGCAACTCCGTCTGTCGAGAGCTACTACCTCGCCGAGAGGGGAGCGTACAGGCTGCTCGAAATGAAGGAGAGATACGGAAATGCTCCGCTTCCCGAGGTGAGTATCATTGATATGAACTTCGAGAGGGAGGCAGGTAACCGCACGGAATTCAGCCGTAAGCTGGCAGAGGAGATAAGCGCAAACCTGAAAAACGGAGAGCAGTCAATACTGCTGCTCAACAGGCGCGGCTATCATACCATTATAAGCTGCTGCGACTGCTATCAGCCCGTGTACTGCCCGAACTGCTCCGTACCTCTGACCTACCACAAGAAGAACAACAAGCTGATGTGCCACTACTGCGGCTATGTCAGCGACCCTGTGGATACCTGCCCGTCCTGCGGCTCGAAGCACCTTAAAAATATGGGCTTCGGCACACAGAAGCTTGAGGAGGAGCTGTCAACGTTCTTCCCGACAGCCCGTGTACTGCGTATGGACGCGGATACTACCTTTTCCCGTTACTCCTACGAGAAGAGCTTTACGGACTTCCGCGAGGGAAAATATGATATAATGATAGGTACTCAGATGATAGGAAAGGGACTTGATTTCCCCAACGTTACGCTGGTGGGAGTCCTTTCCGTGGATAAGGCTCTGTATGCAGGGGATTTCCGCAGCTACGAGCGGACATTCTCACTCATCACTCAGGTGGTGGGAAGGGGCGGACGAGGCGAGCGCAGCGGACGCGCTGTTCTGCAGACCTTTATTCCCGAGCACTATGTCATGAACCTTGCTGCGGCTCAGGACTACAAGGGCTTCTACAACGAGGAGATAGCTATCCGACGCGCAATGATATTTCCGCCTCTCTGTGATATGTGTATCTTCTGCTTTTCGGGCAATGAGGACATATCCGCGAGACTCGGGGCGGATGCTGTGCTGAGGCTGATGAATGAAAAGCTGAGAGCGCTCCAGCCGAAAACTCCCGTGCGCGTGCTTGGACCCGTCCGCTGCTCATACGGCAGGATAAACGGCAAGTACCGCTACAGGATAATCATGAAATGCAAGAATAACGCCGAAATGAGAGGATTTATCAGCGAAGTCCTGACAGCTTCGGCGAGGATAAAAGAGATGAAAAACATTGCCCTTTACGCCGATATAAACGGCGATGTGGGCGTATAAGAAGTAAGAAGGATATGGTAAAATGGCTTTAAGAAGAATACTGACTGATAAGGACGAGATACTCCATAAGGTTTGCAAGCCTGTGGAAAAATTTGACGAGAAGCTCGCTCAGCTCCTCGACGATATGCATGAGACCCTGAACAAGGCTGAGGGCGTGGGACTTGCTGCTCCGCAGATAGGCATATGCCGCAGAATATTCATCATGCATCTTGGAGACAATGATATCGTGGAGGCTATCAATCCCGAGGTCATAAATAAGGAAGGCAAACAGCGCGTGCAGGAGGGCTGCCTTTCATGCCCGAATATCTGGGGCTATGTTACACGTCCCATGAGCTGCCGCTTAAAGGCTCAGGACAGGAACGGAAACTGGTTCGAGCGCGATTTCACAGAGCTCGGCGCACAGTGTACCTGCCATGAGAACGACCACCTTGACGGTCATATATTTACCGAGATAGTAGAGGAATTCTTCGTACCCGAGGAGAGCAAATAATGAAAATAGTTTTTATGGGAACACCCGATTTCGCGGTACCGTGCCTGCGTACTCTTGCAGAGAGCGGACATGAGGTCGCGGCGGTGTTCACTCAGCCCGACAAGCCGAAGGGCAGGGGCTATAAGATGATACCTACTCCCGTAAAGGCTGCGGCTCTTGAATACGGACTTCCCGTATATCAGCCGCTTTCCCTGAGAAAGGGGGAGGACGCAGAGGAGGCTATGCGGATACTCCGTGATATAGCTCCCGAGCTCATAGTCGTAACGGCTTACGGACAGATACTCCCGAAAGAGATACTTGAGCTGCCGAAGTACGGTTGTATCAATATCCACGCTTCGCTGCTGCCGAGATACAGGGGAGCTGCTCCCATAAACCATGTTCTCCTGAACGGCGAAAAGGAAACGGGCGTTACCTCCATGCAGATGAGCGAGGGACTTGATACAGGCGATATGCTCATAAAGAGAGCTGCACCAATAGGGGAAAACGAGACCTATGAAGAGCTCTATGCAAGGCTTTCCGCAATGGGCGGTGAAGTCCTTGCGGAGACCATAGAAGCCCTTGAAAAGGGAACTCTCAGACCCGAGGTGCAGGACGATAGCCTGAGCTGCTATTCTCCCATGATACGCAAGGAGATGAGCGCTCTTGACTTCTCAAAGACTGCGGAGGAGGTACACAATACTATCCGCGGAGTTACCGGCTTTGCAATGCTGGAGGGCAAGCGCCTGAAGGTATTCAGGTCGGAAATAGCAAACGGAACATACAACGCCGTGAACGGCGCTGTTGTTGATACAAAAAACTTTGCCGTGAAGTGCGGCGACGGACGTGCGGTCATATTCCGCGAAGTCCAGCCCGAAGGCAAAAAGCGCATGAAAACAGAAGATTTTCTGAGGGGCAGAAAGCTCACGGAGGGAGAACTTCTCACATAAGGAGGAATAATCTATGTATACAATGACTTTGATGACTGCTGTAATGAGATACGGCAGCTACTACGGATACCGCTCAACAGGCGGAAATTACGGCGCATATCTGCTCCTGTTCCTCGGAATGCTCATAATTCCGCTGATAGCGCAGATAAACGTAAAATCCACATTCAGCAAGTACAGCAAGGTAAGCAATTCAAGAGGTCTTACGGCAGATCAGGTGGCAAGAATGATACTTGACTCCAACGGACTCAGCCACATTCAGATAGAGCATATCTCGGGAAATCTCAGCGACCACTTTGACCCCCGCTCGAATGTGGTAAGACTTTCCGATTCTGTTTACGGCAAGACTTCCGTAGCTGCTATCGGAGTTGCGGCTCACGAGTGTGGCCATGCCTGTCAGCACGCCGAGAATTACGGTCCTATCGTGCTCAGGAGCAAGCTTGTTCCGTTTACGAACATCTGCTCGCGTCTCTGGTACCTTGTGCTTATCGTTGGCTGTTTATTGAGCAGCCTTACTATCGGAACTCCGCTTATTTACATTTCTATTGCTATGTTTGCGGCAGTTGTAGTATTCCAGATAGTTACTCTCCCTTGCGAGTTCAACGCAAGTGACAGGGCTCTCAAAACTCTTGAGCGCGACGGTATACTCGAAATGGCAGAAGTGCCTCACGCACAGAAGGTGCTCAGGGCAGCAGCACTCACTTATGTTGCAAGCCTTGTTGCTTCTATTCTTCAGCTTCTCAGACTTCTCATGTCTGTCAGAAGAAGATAATGACAGACCCGCGATATCTTGCTGTAAAGCTCCTGGATAAGACCTTCGGGAGCGGCAGCTATTCCAATCTGCAGCTGGACAGCGGCCTGAAAAACTCTGACCTTGACGAGCGCGGCAGAAAGCTGTGCTCGGCGGTATACTACGGAGTCATCGAGCGCAGGCTCACTCTCGACCATATTATCGGCGGTCTGAGCTCGCGCCCCATAGAAAAGCTGGACAGCATTGTGCTGAATATACTGCGCTGCGGCGTGTATCAGACAATGTACATGGACAGCGTTCCCGACAACGCTGCGGTCAACGAGAGCGTGGCTCTTGCGAAGAAGTTCCGCAAGACAAGCGCCTCGGGAATGGTCAACGCGGTACTGCGTAACTTTATCCGCGGCGGTAAGGAGATAAAGCTCCCGAAAGAAGCTGTAAAGGCTGCTTCCGTGAAGTATTCCGCGCCTGTGGAGCTCGTCAGGAGCCTTACAGACGATTACGGCAGAGAAGCCGCCGAGAACTTCCTTGCACAGTCGCTGGAAAAGAATGTGACCTATATCCGCAGAAATCGCCTGCGCTGCACAGAGGAGGAGCTCCTTGCGGCACTGGGCGGCATCGGAGCGGAAAGGCTGAATGAACATTGCTTTGCAGTGCAAAGCGGCGACGTTACGGCGACTGAGGCTTTCAAAAAGGGCTTCTTCCACGTTCAGGGACTTGCCTCGCAGCTCTGCTGTCAGGCGCTGGCACCAACTGAAAATGATACGGTCCTTGATATATGCGCTGCTCCAGGAGGAAAGACCTTCACTATGGCGGAGCTCATGAACGGCAAAGGGCAGATATACGCCTTTGACCTTCACGAAAAACGTGCGGAGCTCATACGCAAAGGCGCTGAGAGACTTGGTCTCACAAATATAAAGGCGGCGGCAGGAGACGCAACAAAGTTCAACCCCGAGCTGCCGAAATTCACGAAGATACTCTGCGACGTCCCGTGCTCGGGACTGGGAGTCATCGGCAGCAAGCCCGAGATAAAGTACAAGGATATCACGGATTTTGCGGGGCTCCCCGACATACAATATAAAATAGTATGCAATGCGCTTAATTACCTCAAAACAGGCGGCACCCTCGTCTACTCCACCTGCACGGTGCGGAAAGCCGAGAACGAGGCGGTCTGCGAGAGACTGCTGCGTGAGCATACTGAGCTTGAAGCAGTTCCGCTCACCGAAATGCTGGGAGAGAGCTTCGGCACAATGGCAACTCTTATGCCGCCGAAATTCGGCAGCGGTTTTTTCATTTCCAAATTCAGAAAAGTAAGGTGATAAATTGGAAAAAGTCGATATTCTCAGTCTGGATCTGGCAGAGCTGGAAGAAGCTCTTGCGGCTATCGGTGAGAAAAAATTCCGTGCGAAGCAGATATTTCAATGGCTCCACGTAAAAAGGACCCTTGATTTCGACAAAATGACTGATATATCTATCCAATTGCGCCGTACTTTACAAGAAAAATTTTGTATAAATGGACTATTTATACAGAAAAAGCTTGAATCTGCTATAGATAATACGGTAAAATATCTTTATAGGCTTTCTGACGGCAATTTTGTGGAGACCGTTTTAATGGAATACAGCTACGGATACAGCATATGCGTGTCCACTCAGGTGGGCTGCAAAATGGGCTGTAATTTCTGTGCCTCCGCCATTGCAGGTTATGTCAGGAGTCTTGCTCCCTCGGAGATATTGCTGCAGATATACGAGGCTGAGCGCGATTCGGGCAAAAAGGTGTCGGGAGTGGTCCTCATGGGCATCGGAGAGCCTCTCGACAATTTCGACAACGTTATGAAGTTCCTTGAGCTGCTGTCCCACAAGGACGGCAACGATATGAGCCTTCGTCACGTATCTCTCTCCACCTGCGGCATAGTGCCGCGTATCTATGAGCTGGCAGACAGAAAGCTCCAGCTGACCCTTTCGGTGTCCCTGCACTGTGCGGACAACGAGGGCAGGAGCGCTATAATGCCCGTGAACAGGAAATACGACCTTGCAAGCCTCATCGAGGCGTGCAGATACTATATCGACAGGACGGGACGGCGCGTCACCTTTGAGTACGCCGTTATCGACAATGTCAATTCTTCCGCGGCAGACGCCGACAAGCTGGCGAAGCTGCTCCGCGGTATGAACTGTCATGTGAACCTTATCCCCGTCAACAAGGTAAGGGAACGAAATTATCGTACAGTCCGCTCAGGCGTTGCTGAGTTCGCAAAGCAGCTGGGCAGACGGGGGATAAACGCTACCGTGAGAAGAACTCTCGGCAGCGATATCGAAGCGGCGTGCGGTCAGCTGAGACGCGACGCCGACAAACAAAGCAGACAGAATGGGGGTGCGGATACTTGAGGTTTCGCTACGGTACGGATATCGGACTTGCCCGCGAGGAAAACCAGGATGCGGTCAGGTGCGAATATTTCGGCCATAATGTACTCGCCGTCGTGTGTGACGGTATGGGCGGCGAACGCGCAGGCAAGGAGGCAGGCGAGCTCGCTGTAGAAGAATTCTTTCAGCGTTTTTCGGCTGATTACAAGGAAAGCCTCAGCGACGAGGATATCCGCAAGCTCCTTATCTCCTCGGTATCGGCAGCCAACTCCGTTATATATACGCGGGCGAGGTTCGAGTTCAGGAACTTCGGCATGGGTACTACCTGTGTGGCTGCATTCGTCACCAATAAAACTGCCTTCATTGCCAATGTCGGCGACAGCAGAGCCTATCTGATAACCGACACGGGACTATACAGGATAACAAACGATCATAACGTCGCCTCGGTGCTCTTTGAACAGGGCAAGATAACCGAGGAGGAAATGGAGGTACACCCTCAGAAGCATATGCTCGTTAGGGCGGTAGGCGTCGAAAAGACGGTGCTGACCGACACGTTCATGCTTGACTATGAGGACAAGATCAGTCTGCTGCTGTGCTCCGACGGACTGTCGGGATACTGCAGCGACGATGAAATATACAACGTCATACTAAACTCGGATTTTGATGATGTTGCAGACGAACTAATCAAATTATCGCTCTCCAAGGGCGGCCGTGACAATGTAACAGTTGCGGTGATCTCTGACTAACGCAGGAGGAAAGGAAATGGACAAGAATATTGGCAAAAAGCTCGACGGCAGATATGAAATCACCGAGCTTATCGGCGTCGGAGGCATGGCTGAGGTATACAAGGGCGTCGATGTTATCGACAACAAGACGGTAGCTATCAAGATACTGAAAAAGGAGTATGCAGAGAACGAGGAGTTCCTCCGCCGCTTCAGAAACGAATCCAAGGCTATAGCAGTGCTCTCTCACCCTAATATCGTAAAGATCTACGATGTAGGCTTCTCAGAGAAGATACAGTATATCGTAATGGAGTACATTGACGGTATTACGCTGAAGGAGTACATCGAGGAGGAGAAGGTCCTCACATGGAAGGACACCGTACACTTTGTTATACAGATTCTCCGCGCTCTCCAGCACGCACATGACAAGGGCATAGTTCACCGCGATATCAAGCCGCAGAACATCATGATGTTCACTGACGGCACTATCAAGGTCATGGATTTTGGCATTGCCAAGTTCGCACGCGAGGAAGGCAAGACAGCTACAGATCAGGCTATCGGCAGCGTCCATTACATCAGCCCCGAACAGGCAAGCGGCAGCGTTACCGACGCAAAGAGCGATATCTACTCAGTAGGCGCTATGATGTATGAGATGCTCACGGGCAAAAAGCCCTTTGACAGCGATAACCCCGTTGCTATCGCAGTTATGCATATGCACGATATCCCCGAGCGTCCGAGAGCTATAAATCCCGATATCCCCGACGGTCTTGAGGAGATCGTTCTCAGAGCTATGGAAAAGGCTCCCGAGGACAGATACCAGACAACTGCGGAAATGATAAGCGATATCGAAGCATTCAAGGCAAATCCTGCAATTTCCTTCGGCTACTATGCAGAGGAGGGCGACGATACAGACGATATCCTCGACAGCAATGCAGGTACTGAGGTACAGTCCGAAAGCAGACATGAGGTCGCAGAGGCTTACGCTTCAAAGGCCAGCAGCAGAGCGCCTGCAATGGCGGCAGCTCTCGCAGGAGGCGCGTCAGGCGGCGGCTATTCATCGGGCGGCTCAGTTTCAAAGAAGTACAATGACTCATATAAGGCTTCAAAATATGACGATTATGATGATTATGACGACGAGGACGACGAAGAGGAGGAAGAGGAGCGTTCTTCACTGGTAGTTCCTGTTCTTACGGCGGTAGTAGTTGTTGTTATCATCGTTGCGGTAATATTCATAGCTTCAATGATAAGCCACTATCTCGGCGGAAACGGCATAAGCAGCAGAAACAGCAAGACAATGCCTAACCTTATCGGCAAGAACTACAATGTTGTTGCCCAGGAGTACGGCGATGTCCTCCGCTTTGAGGTCAGCGGCTCGGAGTACAACGAAGCCGATGTGAATACTATCATCAAGCAGAGCATAGACCCCGGCGACGTTTTCAGAAAGAACGACGTATGTAAGGTTACCCTCAGCCTCGGTACACAGACTGTTGAGGTTCCTCACGTAGCAAATATAAATGTTGACCTTGCGAAGTCCCAGCTAAAGGACAGAGGTCTCGAACCGAAGATAGTAAAGACTTCGGACGGAGAAGTAAAGGCCAACTACGTTATCAAGTCCTCACCTGAGGAGGGCGAAGAGGTGCCTAAGGGCTCTCAGGTCATCCTCTATGTAAGTATCGGTGTAAACGCCGAGGCTATGACAATGGAGGACTACGTTGGATTGCCGCTCAAGGACGCAACGGTAAAGGCAGGCTACAAGAAGCTCAAGGTTAAGACAGAGCCCGAGCCTTCTTACGAGAAGAAGGATCAGGTAATCCGTCAGGAGCCTGAAAAGGGCGCAAAGATAGAGGCAGGCGACGAGATCATACTTTACTTCAGCGACGGTACTATCCCTGACGGTAAGGTCGATTTCAGCGTAAACTTCCCGAATGAAGCATACGGAAGATTTACTATCGACTTCGTTCTCAGCGACGGCAAGAAGACCACATCGGAATCATCGGGTACTATCCTCTGTCCTGAAATGGGCAACAGCTACTCGACGGTCATCGACGGTTCTGGCAAGAACGTAACAGTAAAGGCTTACCTTACAAACATCAGCAATAATAAGCGAGCAACTCTCGGTTCATATACCTTTGACTTTGCAAACAACAAGTTCACAAGGGATTCAGAGGACGTATGGAACGCATTCAATTCAGTAGACGGATTTGAGCCCAAGGAGACAGAACCTCCGACAACAGAGCCGACTACTACAAAGGCTCAAGAGGTAACAACTCCGACAACAACTGAGCAGCAGGGTTCGTCGGGCGAAGATGAAAAGAAGCCCGGTGAAAACGGCATATGGAACTCAGACGGCACATGGACGCCTTACAAGGCCGGCGTTAACGGCGACTGGACAGGCGAGGGCAACTCCTGGCGCTGGTATTGATGAACGACAAGTTCAGCGGAATAATAATAAAATGCTTAGGGGGACTCTACAGTGTAGAGTCCCCTGACGGTATATATGAGTGTAAAGCGAGAGGAGTATTCCGCAACAGGGGGATAAGTCCCTGCGTAGGCGACCGCGTTGACGTCGAAAACGGCGTGATAACGGAAATAGCCGGGCGAAAAAACTGTATTATCCGACCTCCCCTTGCAAATCTTGACCAGCTTATATTCATAGTGTCCACCTGCGAGCCTGCCCCGAATTACCTGATACTGGACAAGTTCATAGCTATCGCGGAGTACAAGGGCATAACGCCCGTGGTAGTCATCACAAAGACCGACCTCGGCGACAGCCGCCCTATCCATGAGATATACGGGCGCATAGGCATTGCCGTTGAGGAAGTGAATTATGACGACGAGGCTTCCGTTGAAGCTGTCAGGGAACTGCTCCGCGGCAGGATAAGCGCCTTTACGGGCAACTCGGGAGCAGGAAAGTCCACCCTGCTGAATGCGGTAGACCCCGGGCTTAACATCGCTACAGGCGAGATAAGCCGAAAACTCGGGAGAGGCAGGCATACAACACGCCATGCGGAGCTGTATAAGCTCAGCGGCGGCGGTTACATAGCGGATACCCCTGGATTCTCGACATTTGATACCAACCGCTATGACATAATCCGCAAGGAGGAGCTTGCAGGCTGTTTCAGGGAGTTCGACGGGCTTACGGATAAGTGCCGATTCAGAGACTGCGCTCATCTGTGCGAAAAGGGCTGCGCTGTTGTGGCAGCCGTTGAGAGCGGCGATATCCCGCGCAGCCGCCATGAAAGCTACAAGACCATGTACGAAGAAGCAAAACAGCTGAAGGAGTGGGAATTGAAATGAGAAAGTGCGCTATAATCGCAGGCGGCGATATGCCTGACAAGGAGCAGTACAAAAATGCGGATTACTGGGAGCGCTTCGGCTGCATAATCTGCGCTGACAGCGGCTATTATACCGCGAAGAAGCTGGGGATAAAGCCCGATATCCTCACGGGAGACTTTGATTCCTTTACCGAGGAGCTCCCGAAAGGTGTGGAGATAATCGCGAGCATTCCCGAAAAGGACGATACGGACACTCTCATGGCTGTTAAGAAAGCCATAGAGCTTGGATACAAGGACATAGCTCTCTTCGGAGCTCTCGGCGGAAGCCGTATCGAGCACACGATAGCCAATATACAGACCATGATATACGCCGTTCAGCAGGGCTGTGACCTGAAGATATACGGCGACAGCATACTCATGGTGCAGACTGCCGACGACGGAGAGGTCTCCTACAAGAGCAGGGGCGAAAGTCTGTATATGTCGGTATTTGCACTTTCCGACAGCATTGGCATCGACTATCTCCGCGGAGTGAAATATCCCCTCGAGGACTACCTGATGGTGCAGTCCTTCCCCATAGGCGTCAGCAATGAGATAACGGACGAAGCAGCGCTGCTGCGTATCAACCACGGCCTTGCGCTGATAATTCTCACCGATAAGAAGTAACAAAAACCCCTTTGATGAATATAATGTAATATATCATCAAAGGGGTGAGTACATATGAAGATAGTAGTCATAAAGAGCCCTAAGTTCATATCAGGGCTCCTGAGAGTAATATTCGGCATAAAAAAGGAAGAGCAGTAATTAAAAGGGCGGAAATATCCGCCCTTTGGTTTGTCTCAAAAGAATCTTTATCCATGGAAGGAATTTCAAAGGGTTCACAACCCTTTGGTCAGGTCAAGGGCAGAAAGCCCTTGTGGGTGAAGAAGAGACGCCCTGCAAGTGAGGGTGTCTCCTTAATTAACATATTTTTTGAAAGACTGAATTGAGTTTTTACTCTTTTTTTCTGCTGAAAAACAGTCCGACGCTTTCGCTTCCTGCGAGGAGGAAAAAAATCGCCCACGAAATTGCAAGAGGAACAGCGTAGAAGAGTATCACCAGCGGCATTGCGCCTTTGTGCTGGGGTATCATCATAATACCGGGAACTATCTGCACTATGCCGAAAAGGAGCATTACCACAGAAGTCAGAGTTTTCAGTCCGCCTATGCCTGCGATAAGTGAAACGGAGAGAATACCCACCAGAGCTGATATATATATTGCCGACTGCTGAACGGTCTCCTTGATACCGCCAAGCTCGCCCTTATAGGCGAACATTCCTGCGCCGGAATAGAGTATATAGAACAGTATGGCTGCCACGATACCGAGTACGGCAAGTACAGCCGTTATCTTGAAGCCTTTTTCTGCCTGCTGCTGACGAGCCTGTTCCTTGAGTTCGAGCATCATCTGCAGACTTGCCTTTGAGTCCTTCTGCTCGGAAACGAGCTGTGCGGATACAGCGTTTTTTGAAGCCTCAGCCTTTGCTCTTTCAAGATCCTCGTCAACGTATTTCGGCTGATACTTCGGGGGCTCGGGCTCGTCGTCGAGTTTCGGAGCCGTTATGGGAGCCTCGGGCTGCTTAGGCTCTTCCTTTTTCGGGGGAGGAGTGTAATTGTCCTCGTCCAGTATGGGAGCCTGTACCTCCACAGGGGGAGCAACTGCGCCGAGCTGAGTTCTTCTCATGTCGATTATCTGCTGCTGCTTGTCGGCAGGGAGAGAATCAAAACGCGCCCTGAGCTCGGGGGTGAGACCGTTTATTACGTCCTGATCGGTCATTACCAGCTTTTCGTGTATATAGGGGGCTCCGTCGTCGAGCACGGGTGCTGTCACACCTGTAGGAGCTCCTTTTTTCTCGTAAGCCTGTGAATACTGTACTGCGTCGTCAAGAACCGGTGCGGAAACTCCCGTAGGAGCGCCTTTTTTCTCAGTGCTCTGAGTATATGCTGACATATCGTCAAGTACGGGAGCGGCTACTCCTGTGGGACCGTTCTTCTTATCGGAAGGAGCAACATACCCGAAGTCGTCGAGAACAGGTGCGGAAACTCCTGTGGGAGCGCCCTTTTTCTCGTTTTCGGGAGAATAGTTTATCTCTTCGGGAATGCCGCCTGCTAAATTCTTTTCATCATACATATTCAACACCTCGGTCAATTATTTTTTTATAAGGTCGGACAGAGTTATTTCTGCACCGTTTGAGACCTTTGCATAATATAACAGTACTAATGAAGCGTCAACAGCGTCCACAACGCCGCTGTGGTCGATATCGGCACAGGACGCCTGTGACTGGCTGAACGAGCTCATTCCGCCGCTTGAAAGCCGTGCATACTCCGCAAGGATAAGGGAGGAATCTATAGCGTCGATTATCTTGTCGCCGTTGATATCGCCGTAGCTGTATTTCGGTATAGGGTAAGCAGTCTTTGCTATAGGGTAAGCGTTCCTGAACTCCTCTGACTGATAGTCGGGGAAGGTCTTCTGATCCTCACTGGTTGCGATGTGCAGGAGCGAGGGAGTAGCCGAATCAAAATCGTCCGTGCCCTTCAGGAAGTAGTAATAGGAGCGTCCCTGGAACTTCATGTCCCATGTGGGGTCGAGGTAGTAATACTGCCCCTCAAGCTTGACAATGAGCCACACATGATGTCCTTCCTTCATGGTGCTGCTGTCACGGGACAGGCCTGCAATGATACGGCAGGAGATACCGCAGTCATTGAACATACGGTACAGGAGCTGAGTAACTCCCTGACATACGGCAGTACCGTTGAAAAGGGCGTTATATGCGGTATATGCATACGGGTCGTTCTCGTCCTCGGCGTAGGTCACGGAGGAGGTAACGAAATAGTATATGCTCCTTATTTTGTTGAAATCTCCTGCAATGCCTGCGAAGCGGTTCTCGTCCATTACCTCGCCGAGCTTTGAGGTAAGAGCTGCTTCCTCCTCGGCCGTGGTGTAATAGCCGACATTGTACGTGAATTTCAGAGTGCCGCTCACTTTTGCGATAGCGCATCTGAAGCCTTTAACGGCAAATCTCAGGTAGTCGCCCTCGTCGCCCTTTCCTGTTTCGTCAAAGGCTTTGTAGAGCAGCTGATAGCTCATTTCTTCTCGTGAAGAGCCGTTGTCGGGAACGGTTACCGTGAAATCCCCGATATGTTCCTTGAGGCACTGTCTTATCTGCAAAACAGCCTCGTCCTCGGATTCGAGAACGTAGGTCTGCGATATTTCGGGTGCTGACATCTGTACTGCTGCTGCGCTGCCCGGAGCGGCTGTGGCAGCAAGCACAAACGCCGAAAGTAATGCGGTAAGTTTTATGGGCAGTTTCATACTGATACCCCCTTTGCACGGGAAATATTATTTTTTAATGAATTCCTTTATGCTCTTAGCCGTACTTCCGTTTTCAAGAGTGGAAACGTAGGCATAATAGGAAAGGGTAAGGGAAGAATCCACAGCGTCGGTGATACCGTTTTCGTCGATATCGGCGGCTTTTTTCTGAGCAGCCGAAAAGCTTTTGGATTTGCCGCTTGAAAGCAGGGCGTATTCCCTTAAAATAAGTGAAGCGTCAACGGCGTTTATTCCTCCGTCGTTATTTACGTCGCCGTCCTCACAGCTTCTTATATAGAAGTTTTTTGCAACTACAGTTCCGTCAAGAAGGTCCTCTATGGGGATATTGAATATCTGAAAGAGGTGGACATGGGTGAAATCCTCCTTGCCCTCGTTCTCATTGTCAAGGTCGGAATAGCCCTTCATGAAGAAGCGGTGCTTGCCGCCGCCCATTCTGTACTCCCACACAGGGTCGAGGAAATAGAATATCTCATCGACCTCAACGAGACAGAGAGTATGGTAATCTGCGCTGTCATTTGTGATACTTTTGAGGTTAGATATGTAAAGCGTGGGCTGGAAGCCGACTTCCTGGAGAAGTCTTACCAGAAGGTGTATCTGACCTGTCTCATTGGCGCTTTTGCCTATGAGAGCGCTGTAAGCGGAGCTGTATTCGGGAGCTGTAAGGTCATCGTTGAGACTCATGCCTGCGATAACAGTATCATAAGCCCATTTTATCCTGTCATATGCGTCTGACTCCATAGCAGCTTTGAACTCCGGAGTTTCCCTGAGCTTGTTCACAGCCCCGGTGACTTCCTTTTCCTGTTCGGCAGTGGTGTTGTACTTGACGGAATAGTATACATACTCACCGTCATCGGAGTATATGCAGCCTGCCGAGTTTGTCGAGCACATATAAAGGTACATACCCTCGGACGGATCGTCGGACAGGCGCGCAACATTTTTGTTTATGACGTCAAAGGCGCTGTCGTCGCTGCCCTCTTCGGGAGTCCAGTCCGTGAGTATAAGGTCAAATTTCTCATTGCGCTGCATGAGCTGAGTTTTTACATACTCAGTAGCTTTGTCAATGTCGGCGAAACGCGGAGCGTTTTCGTTGTAAGATATTGAAAAGGTGTCGGCAGATACAGTTGTTTTTGACGGTATTTCGGAATTTGCAGCGGCATATACACTTGCTGAAGGGCTCATGCATATTGCGGCAGCTGCGGCTATAGTAAGTACATTTTTCAGTTTTTTCATTGCTTTGACCTCCATATCATATGGAACTGTGCCGCCTGAACAAAGTTCATGGCATACACATTAACTTATAAGCAAACAGCCGCCGAAGCGGCTGATCGCATATATTTTTTATCTTTCAAGGATCTGAGCCCTGTCAGGACCGATACCTACCATACTTACATGGCAGCCTACCAGTTCTTCAAGGCGTGCTATATAGCTCTTGCAGTTGGCAGGAAGCTCGTCGAAGCTCCTGCACTTTGAGATATCCTCGGTAAATCCGGGGAACTCCTCATATATAGGCTCGCAGCCCTCGAGTTCCTCAAGTGTGGGAGGGAACTCCTTGATAACGCTGCCGTCGGGCTTTTTGTAAGCCACGCACATCTTGAGTGTGTCGATATTTGCGAGAGTGTCCAGCTTGTTGATAGCAAGGCTGTCAAGACCGTTTACTCTTACTGAGTGACGAACGATAACAGCGTCGAACCAGCCTGTTCTTCTCGGTCTGCCTGTGGTAGTACCGAACTCGCCGCCGACGTTTCTGATCTGATCGCCTGTAGCGTCATCGAGCTCTGTCGGGAAAGGTCCCTTGCCCACACGTGTGGTATAAGCCTTGGCAACGCCGATGATGTTGGTGATGACCTTGGGACCTACGCCTGTACCTACGCATACGCCTGCTGAGAGGGGGTGAGAGGAGGTAACATACGGGTATGTACCGAAGTCGATGTCGAGGAGAGTAGCCTGTGCGCCCTCGAACATTATGGTCTTGCCTGCCTTGTGAGCCTCGAATGTAAGTACGGAAACGTCGTCCATGTAGGGGAGGAGCCTCTTGCCGTACTCTGTGTACTCTTTGGTAACAGCGTCAAGGTCGAAAGCCTCACCGCCGTATACCTTTGTGATTATTTCGTTCTTGAGCTTGCCTGTGGACTGTATCTTCTCTGCGAGGACCTCGGGGTGAACGAGGTCGTACATACGGATTCCGCAGCGCTCGTATTTGTCCATATATGTAGGTCCTATGCCTCTTTTTGTAGTACCGATGTCCTTGCCGCCGCGGAAAGCCTCAGAAAGACCGTCGAGAGCGATATGCCACGGCATAACGATCTGAGCGCGTGGGTCTACCTTGAGGTGACCGATAGTCTTGATACCTCTTGACTCGAGGTTGTCAAGCTCGCCGATGAAGTCCTTGGGGTCAAGAACCACACCTGCACCGATAAGGTTGAGAGCGTTCGAGTAAAGGATACCCGATGGTACGAGGTGGAGCTTGTATACCTCACCGTTGTTTACGACTGTGTGACCCGCATTGTTTCCGCCCTGTGAACGGACAACAACATCTGCACGGGAAGCAAGGATGTCTATGATCTTGCCTTTTCCTTCGTCTCCCCATTGAGTTCCGACTACGATATTTGCAGGCATTTGTTTTCCTCTTTTCATAATAATTATTTGTGCGGACAGTACCTGTCAACTGTCAAAAATGCACACTTACAATCTATTATAACACATTGCAATGAAAAAATCAACAGTTAGAATTGCTAAAATACGCTATGAAAATCGTAAAACGATGCACTTGCTGCCGACTGCAGTAAAAACAGCGCACCTGAGGCGCGCTGTCCTGATATTAATTTTGCAGACTCTGATAATAAAGAGCCTTTTCTTTCTTCATGTTCTCGCGTGCGACCATGAATACATGACGGTAATTATCATGTTCTGCGGGCTTGTAGGTGTTTGAACCCTTTGATATTCCAAGCTCGTGTGCGATCTTCTTAATGTTGTTGAATTCTTTCAGTTCCTTGTCGAGCTGGGCGAACAGCTCCTCCATGTCGAGAATACCCTTGTCCTTCATTATGGCGATAAACTCGTCACCTGCAACACGATAGACATTATCGTTTCCGAATACCTTTTTCAGTATCCTTGCAGAGTGGAACATCAGCTCGTCACCGGCTTCAAAGCCATAATGGGCATTGATGCGGTTAAGGCCGATAAGGTCAAAGAAAGCTACGGAGAATAATGGGTTATTCGTTTTGATATCTTCGTCGAGAGCTTGTATCGCGTTCTTATAGGCTGCCTTGTTCAGAGTGTTTGTCAGCTCGTCCTTGTACATATTGGAATCAATGAATTTAATATATTTGTTGAGCTTTTTGCATACTGAATGCAGGTTCGATGTTACTTCCTCATATTCGTCATGGATCGACGACTGCTTGTTCTCTTCGCCGTCTGCAAGTGTTTTCAGCAGAGAACTTTCACTGTTCGGGAGAAAGTCGAGCTTTTTGATAGAGGTTTTCAGGATACTGTCATTAATTTTGTCCGTAGCGGCATCGAGCTGGTCGATTTCTTTAATCATAGCTGCGAAACGCTTTCTGTTCTGAGACGTGATGATAAATGTTAGCACGATACCTACGGTAAGAGCTGCCATAAGGATAACGACAGATATTGCCTTGTGGTTGTTGAGCTTTCCGTCGTACCACTTAGCATTAAAGTCTACGGCAACTATACCTGCGACCTTGTGCTCGGAGTCGAAAACAGGACTGTATGCCGAGTAAAAGCGTCCCCATTCGTCTTTGTATGCCTCTTTGTCAACGGCAGCAATACCTTTTGCAGCGCTTCTGAGAGCTTCTGTGGAAACAATGGGAGAGCCGAATTCGCCCGGATCCTCAACGGCAGGGTCTATGGTAAATGTGAAGGAACCGTCTGGCATCTGCCTGATACCGTAGATATAGTCCAGATTTATGTTGTCCTGAAAAGCTCTGAGTGTTTCGAGAGCCCTTTGGTAAGGCTCGGTGCCTGCGTCCTCCTTCTGCAGATTCTTTATCTCGTCGCCGTTTATCATATACGCCGCAGTATTGGCGATATCCAGCATTCGTTGGTCGATCTGCTCGCGGAGAGTCTTTTTAGCCATGGTTGTCAGCGCCATAGCCATAAGAATGTTCGTAAGTAGAAGCAAAGCGAGTGCTATGATGAAATTACGTTTGCTCGTCCTGATACGTTTTTCCTGTTTGTTCATATTTTCCACCCCTGATTAAAATGTAATATATATATCAAATCAAATATAGTATATTGAAATTATAACATTTACCAATCAGGATGTCAATAAATAATAACAAAAAAAGCGGTTATAACGCCGCTTTTTTGTGATATATTACAATGAAGAGCCTGTTTCAGTGCTTATTTTTATCTGCTTGCCGTCACTGACTGCTGTGATATCGCCGTTAAAGCAGGTAGCATAAGTAGCTGCTCCCGTCTTTTTGAGGGCGTCCTGCACTTTCCCCGAAAATTCGCTTGACGAGGTGCATACAACGGCGCATTTCGGCTTTACTGCGCTCAGAAAATCGGAGAGATTGTCCAGCTTTCTGCCGTGATAAGGGACTTTCAGCAGGGTACACTCGCCGATGTCCATTATTTCTTCAAGTCTCTCCTCCATAGCGTCGCCTGTGAAGAGGAGAGTGTTTTTGTTATGTACGACCTTTGTAACGAGAGAGAAGTTGTTCTCATCGCTGTCATTATTACCGTAAAAGTCCCTTTTCGGCGCATAGACCGTGTAGTCGATACCGTCAAGTGCGAATGAGACGTCCTCGGTCAGCTTCATCGGAGTAATGGACTTTTCCGCAAGAGCGCCGACATATTTGTCATATTCCTCAACAGTTCCGTCGTAGTTTGGGGTGAGGACGTTCTTTATATCGAAGCTGCGTATGAGCTTTGCAGCTCCGCCAACGTGATCCTTGTCGAAATGGGTTATGATGAGGTAATCTATGGTGTCGCATTCATTCTCCTCAAGGAGCTTGCTGATCTTTTTTCCGTCACCCTTTTCGCCGCAGTCGATGACCACGTTTGCATTCTCGGACTGGAGCAGTATTGCGTCGGCCTTTCCGACGTCAAAGAAAGTGACTTTGAGCTCTCCTGCGGCAGTCTGTTCCTGCTTTTCGTTGCATGAGAACAGTGCGAGAGCCGCAAAAAATGCCGAAAACAGCAGAGCAGCTGCCTTTCTGTTTTTTTTCATGTTTCAGACTCCTTTCCACGGTGTATTTTATTATACTCCTACACTATATATTATACCACAAAAAACTTAAAAATGGATTGAAAAATCGAAAAAAAGAAAAAAATTTCTCTCATATGCGGAAAAAAGCCGGTTTGTTGCGTTCGGCAAATCCGCACTTGCATTATGACATATAATATGGTATAATTATTTATTACAGGATTTTTGGAAGGCGAGGTTCTGCGAATTGAAGGACAACACCGCAGTGATAAGCGAAATAAACGGCTTGCTGGGCAGCAGCCCGCGAAAAGCCTATGTGAGGAGCTTCGGCTGTCAGCTGAATGTCTCGGACGGCGAGAAGATACAGGGTCTGCTGAAAAAAATGGGCTACTCCTTTACGGAGGTCGAGCAGGAAGCCGACCTTATAATACTCAACACCTGTGCGGTCCGTGAGAATGCCGAGGACCGTGTTTTCGGCATAGTCGGCAGCATGAAGAAGCTCAAGGAGCTGAAACCGTCGCTGATGATCGGCATTGCAGGCTGTATGACGGCTCAGAGCCATGTGGCGGAGAAGATAAAGAAGTCCTACCCTCAGGTGGATTTCGTTGTGGGAACTTCCGCACTCAGCGCCCTGCCGGAGCTTATCCTCGATACTCTCAGGGGAGCGGCTTTTTCGGCAGATATCAAGGAGTACGACGACTTCTCGGAAGCCGCGGAACAGGTGAGGAGCAGCAGCTTCAAAGCGTCAGTGCCCATAATGTTCGGCTGCAACAACTTCTGTACCTACTGCATAGTGCCCTATGTCCGCGGCCGTGAGCGCAGCCGCCGACCAGGTGATATAATCGCCGAGGTAAGGCAGCTTGTGAGCGAGGGCTACAAGGAGATAATGCTCCTCGGACAGAATGTAAACTCCTATGGCAAGGACCTGGGCGGCGAAATGAACTTTCCACGGCTTCTCAGGGAGCTGAACGGTATAGACGGTGATTTCTGGATACGTTTCATGTCCTCGCACCCGAAGGATGCTTCAGGGGAACTCATAGACGCCATATTCGACTGCGAAAAGGTGGCAAAGCATCTTCATCTGCCCGTACAGAGCGGCAGCACGGACGTGCTTGCCCGTATGAACCGACGGTACACCATTGATGACTACCTGAAAATAGTTGAATATATCCGCAGCCGTGACCCTGATTTTTCCCTTACCACCGACCTTATCGTTGGATTTCCCGATGAGACCGACGGGGACTTCCGTGCGACCCTTGACGTAATGAAAAAGGTGAAGTACGACAACATCTACTCTTTCATCTACTCAAAGCGCTCGGGAACAAAAGCGGCGGAAATGCCCGACAGCACCTCCGAGGAGGAAAAGGGCAGGCGCATGAGGGAGCTCCTCGAAGTTCAGCGTGAGATATCCACTGAGCATTACAAGCGATTCATCGGCAGGACCATGCGAGTCCTCGTGGACGATGTATCAAAGAAAAAGGAGGGCTGGCTGACCGGAAAGAGCAGCGAGTTCATAATAGTGGAATTCGAGGGAGACAGTTCACTTATAGGGCAGTTCGTGAACGTTGAGATAACAGGCGCGATGAACTGGGCAGTTACAGGAAGGATAGCAGAAAGGAACGCAGTAAAATGAAAAAGCTCATTGCAATAGTATGTTTTTCAGCCTTAGTTCTGGCAGGCTGCGGAAATACGGTAAACAGCGGAAACAGCAGCAATAATACCACAACTGCTGCAAATACAACGGCAGCAGTGACAGAAGAGGCTGCAACGGAAACAGCAGAGACAACAACCGAAATTGCTGCCGAGACTACAGAAGCAGCAGAGGCTGAAACAGAGGTAACTACTCACGAAGAAAATGTGTCTGCGGGAAGCCGCATGGATATGTACCCTGCTGTATATAAGGAGAAGATACGCAGCGTTTTTGAGCAGACTGAAAATGAACATGACGGCATGGCAAGCATAGAATATGCATTCCGCGACCTTGACGCAGACGGAATACCAGAGCTGCTTCTGAAATACGGCTCCTGTGAGGCTGATTATCAGATACACATATACAGATACGACGAGGAATGTGAGCTGAAAGACCTCGGAGTTTTCGGCGGCGGACACACTTCCTTCTGCTACGACGAGAATACGGGGAACTTTGTTCTCCTCTGGGGACACATGGGCGCGGCAAGCATTATTTATTACGAATGGGAAAACGGCACATTGGTATCAAAGGACAGCTATGATTTCAGCCTTGACGAGCAGACTCCGTCATATGACACTGTTCTTGATGAAAAGGGCATAAGATATATGGATTTCGTATCGGCTCACAAATTCCTTCTTGACGGCGATATCAAGTCGTGGGTATATCACGGAGACGGCAGTCCCGAGGAATATGACGGACTTTATCTCGATTATATAGGCTGAGTAAAAAATAAAGGAGAAGATAGAAATGGATATTATGGAAATGACAAGAGAGCTTGGAAAGGCTCTTCAGCAGGATGACAGGTACATTGCGTATATGCTTGCAAAGCAGGCTAACGACGAGGATCAGGAGCTCCAGGAGGACATCGCTCACTTTGAGGATCTCCGTATCAACCTCGGAACGGCAATGAGCTCGGAGGAGCCCGATTCCGACAACATCAAGGCTCTTGACTCCGAGCTGAAAGCAGTTTATCAGAAGGTCATGAAGAACCCGAAAATGATAGTGTATTCGGGAGCACAGCAGGCTCTCGAAAAGCTTGTATCGAATATGCAGCAGATAATCAGTATGTGCGCCAACGGCGAGGACCCCGAAACCTGTCAGATACCCGAGGCAGGCTGTACAGGAAGCTGCGCTACCTGCGGCGGCTGTCACTGATGATCCGTAAAGCTGAGTAAAGGAGCAAAGCCAATGGAAATCGACAGAAGTAAAATATCCCCCATGATGCAGCAGTACTTCGAGGTCAAGGACAAGTACAGGGACTGCGTCCTGTTCTTCCGTCTCGGCGACTTCTACGAGATGTTCTTCGATGACGCCATCGAGGTGTCGAAGGCTCTCGAGCTGACCCTGACGGGCAGGGACTGCGGACTCGAGGAGAGGGCTCCCATGTGCGGAGTTCCCTATCATGCGGCGGATATGTACATAAAAAGGCTCATAGACATGGGCTTCAAGGTGGCTGTCTGCGAGCAGCTCACCGACCCTGCCGAGACCAAGGGTATAGTAGTCCGCGACGTTATCCGCGTGGTAACTCCGGGTACGCTGACGGAGAGCAGTATGCTCGACGACGGCAGCAACAACTACATATGCAGTATCTATTACGACGAGGAGAACAAGACCTGCGGCGTGGCTTCTGCCGATATTTCCACAGGTGAGGCTGCACTCAGCTTTTTCGGGGGCAAGGACTTGGAGGCAGGCGTCATCAACGAGCTCTCCCGCTGCCGTCCTGCGGAGATAATCTTCCCTCAGAACTTCCTTTCGCTGAAAGCGGCGGCGGAGTTCGTAAAGGTACGTCTTTCATGCGCGGTGACTCTCCGCGATACAATATGCTTCACGCCCTCGGCACGCAGGGATATGGCGGCAGCCGTATTCAATGTGAAGTCCGTCACAGAGCTCGGGATAAGCGAGGACGGAGCCGACTGCGCGGCTGTATGCGGACTTTTCGACTACATCAACGACACGCAGAAGTCCTCTGTGTCGAGATTTACTGCAATAGAGCTTCTCAGCGGCGATTCATTCATGGGTCTCGACCTCAATGCAAGGCGAAACCTCGAGCTCACGGAAACTCTCCGCAGCAAGGAGAAAAAGGGCTCTCTCCTGTGGGTGCTTGACTCCACAAAGACCTCAATGGGACGCAGGCTCCTGAAAAACTGGATAGAGCAGCCCCTTAAGAGCCCTGCAAGGATAATCGAGCGTCTTGATGCAGTGGAGGCTCTCTACCGCAAGAGCGTAGTCCTCACGGACCTTTCGGCTCTTCTTGACAGAGTTTACGACCTGGAGCGCCTTATGACGAAGGTCATGTACAAGAGCGCAAATCCCCGCGACTTAAAATCGCTTTCGGCAACCGCCATGCAGCTGCCCCTCATAAAGCAGGAGCTGGAAAAGCTGTCCGACTCGAAGCTCCTTGCACGATACAACAGCGAGATATCCACACTTGACGAGCTTGTGAACCTTGTTGAGAACGCAATTATGGACGAGCCTCCCATATCGGTAAAGGACGGTGGAGTCATAAAAGAGGGCTTCAATAAGGAGCTTGACGACCTCCGTCATATAATGAACAACGGAAAGGGCATAATAGATGAGATAGAGCAGCGCGAAAAGGAGGCTACAGGCATAAAGAGCCTGAAAATAGGCTACAACCGCGTCTTCGGCTACTATCTTGAGGTAACGCGCTCCTACTATGACCTTATCCCCGAGGGCTGGATACGCAAGCAGACCCTTGCCAATGCGGAGCGCTTCATAACGGAGGAGCTCAAAAACGCTGAAAACGCCATACTCGGCGCAAAGGACAAGGCTCTCTCACTTGAAGCGGATATATTCTCCGAGGTGCGCGACTTCCTTGCCACAAAGCTTGAAGCCGTACAGAAAACAGCCTCAGCAGTTGCGGCCGTGGACGTGCTCTGCTCTTTTGCGGACGTAGCTCTGCGGAATCAGTACGTAAAGCCCGATATCACCATTGACGGCTCGATAGATATAAAGGCGGGACGTCACCCTGTTGTGGAGCTCATGCTCACAGACGAGATGTTCGTGCCCAACGACCTCCATATCGACAACAAGGCTGACCGTATGTCAATAATCACGGGTCCCAATATGTCAGGTAAGTCCACCTATATGAGACAGGCGGCGCTCATAGTCCTCATGGCTCAGATAGGCAGCTTCGTGCCTGCGGACAGTGCTAAAATATCCGTAGTGGACAAGATATTCACCCGTGTGGGAGCCTCCGACGACCTTACGGCAGGACAGTCCACATTCATGGTAGAAATGAGCGAGGTCTCGGACATACTCAGGAATGCGACCCCCAACAGCCTTGTGATCCTTGACGAAGTGGGACGCGGAACCTCCACCTTTGACGGCGTGAGCATAGCCCGTGCTGTTGCGGAGTACATATGCAGCTCAAAGAAGCTGGGCTGCAAGACCCTTTTTGCCACACACTATCACGAGCTCATAGGTCTCGAGAACGAGCTGGAGGGAGTTAAGAACTACAGCATAGCCGTTAACAAGCACGGCGGAACTATCCGTTTCCTGCGAAAAATAGTCCGCGGCGGCGTAGATGAGAGCTACGGTGTTGACGTAGCCAAGCTGGCAGGACTTCCTGCAAAGGTAGTCGCACGTGCAAGGGAGCTCCTTGAAGAAATGGAAAGAGCTCACGCGGCTGAGCGTCCTGTGGCCGTCCGCGAGGATTCGGGACAGATAAGCTTCGGCAGTCTGGGACGTGAGGCGGCACTGGAAATGCTTGAAAAGACCAATATCGATGAGCTTTCGGACAGCGAATGCCGCGAGCTCCTCAGCGATATGCTGGCGGCGCTCCAGTGAGAGCCGTTAGCCCTTAGCCTTTAGGAAGCGGCAGAGCCCAAATATCGAAGGCGCCCTCTGATAACATGAACAAGAAGGAGGGAACGGCATGGAATGCAGATATTGCGGAAGCAAGCTGCAAAAAGGCAGAATAAGGTCTAAAGCAAGCTGGCTTAATCCCATTGCTGCTTCAAGCCTTGTATGGACTGACGAAAAGGATATAGGTAAGCTGAAACGGAATGAAGCAAAGCTTTCAGAGGAAAATGAAGCATGGTACTGTGAGACCTGTAAGCTTGTATTTTCAGAGCTGCCTGTAAAGCCGCCTGTTTTTTGAATTTGTCCGATAAGAGACACTGCAATTATAAATTATATTAAATCTGAGGTGAACAAAATGCCTGCTTACTTTTCTATGATAATGGAATTCAGCCGTGCAGAGCTGGATTTTGACAATATGAAGGAGCTCACTGCTTACATAAAGCACGCAGGGCTCGAATTCAGAAGCGGAACAGTACATTCCGATACTATCGAGGGTATCATGAACTGGAACCAGCAGAAACTTGAGGACGACTTTGAGCTCGGCTATGACGAGGACGTTTCCAACGACTACAAGCAGATGTGCTTCAACTACGAAGGCTTTTCCGAGGTGCGCGGCTTTATCACGAATGAAGCGCCTATACGCGGTGAGTATACCTTTACTCTGCTTATCCCCGAGGACGAAGTCATCATTGAGAAGAATACCTACAAAAAAGAGGCTGTGGACAAGCTGAAGGCCATTGCCTCAAAGCTGTGGATACTGCCGAAAACACGTACCATGCAGACAGAGTTGGAGCTTGGAGAGGGGATAGCTCCCGAAGCGGATATAAGGGACGGCGCAGCTCCCAGTGCCTGTCCATTCGCCATAGTATCCGAAAAGCAGTTCGGACGCATGGACACAGCGAATTATACCGCAGAGCATATCGAATACGGCGGAGTTATCCTCACGCCAAAGGATATAAAGCTGGTCTGAACTGCGCGTCATTCAGAAAGGAAGTAAAAAATGCCCCCCATTAATGTCCTCAGCAAGGAAATATCAGAGCTTATCGCCGCAGGAGAGGTCATAGAGCGTCCCTCCTCGGTAATAAAGGAGCTTGTGGAAAACTCAATAGACTCGGGCGCAAGGCATATCACCGTTGAGATAAAGAACGGCGGCACTACCTATATGCGCGTTACCGACGACGGCTGCGGAATGTCATTTGACGACGTACCGAAAGCCTTTCTTCGTCATGCCACCAGCAAGATAAGCGCAAAGGAGGACCTTGACAATATCATCACCCTCGGCTTCCGCGGAGAAGCTCTTGCTTCTGTGGCTGCGGTCTCACGTGTGGAGATAATGACCAAGCAGCGCGAGCAGCTCTACGGCACTCTCTACAGTATCGAGGGCAGCGCGGAGAAGTCCCATGAGGAGAGCGGCTGTCCCGACGGCACGACCGTACTGATACGCGACCTTTTCTATAATGTCCCTGCAAGGCGCAAGTTCATGAAGAAGGACGTTACCGAGGGAAACGCAGTCAGCACAATCCTGCAGAAAATAGCCATGTCCCACCCCGATATCGCGTTCAGGTTCATACGTGACAACCGCACGGAGTTCAATTCCAGCGGCGACGGTGAGCTCTTTTCGGCTATATATGCAGTCTACGGACGTGATTTCGCCCGTGACCTCATTCCCGTGGATTATGAATACGAGGGAGTACACGTGGGCGGATTCGTAATAAAGCCTCTTTACTCTAAGACCAACCGTTCTTTCCAGAATTACTTTGTGAACGGCAGATATGTACGTTCAAGACTTTGCTCTTCAGCTCTCGAGAACGCCTATACGAATATGATAATGACGGGAAAATTCCCTGCCTGCGTGCTTCTCATAGACCTTGCCCCAAACGCTATGGACGTCAATATCCACCCGACCAAAGCGGAGGTGCGCTTCACCAATGAGAAGTCGGTTTCCGACGCCATTTACTTTGCGGTAAAGAACGCCATGATGAAGGACGGTCTCATATACGAATTTGAGCTCAAGCCCCATGCGGACTGGACAAAGGCTGCTCCCGAGCAGGAGGAGTTGAAGCAGCAGGAGTTCCTTTTCACTCCCGTTGACAAGATAGAGGAGACCGAGCAGAGGCTTGGGGCGGCTGCTGCCCCTGTGTATACGGCTCCGAAGCCGACAGCTGAGGAACCGCCCTTGACTGCGGATATAAAGCCGAGCCCTGCTTATGACGAGCCGGAGCCCGTACAGCCTGTAGTACCTGAAATAAAACCTGCGGAGACAGCTGCGGGAACTGCTCCGGATACGGTGAGCGAAGCCGCTCCCGGGCCTGCAAAGGTGGAAGTTCCCGAGCCTGCGGCAGTCGAGGGCTTCAGCTACATCACGCAGCAGTCATTTGCGGCAGCTCCTGCGCCTAAGCCTGCGGAGGAGGAAAAACGTGAGTCGGTATGGACGGAAAAGCCAAAGATCCGCGTTATCGGCGAAGCCTTCGGACTTTACATAGTCGCGGAGGTGGGCGATGACACCATGATAATGATAGACAAGCACGCTGCACACGAGCGTATAATCTTTGAGCGCCTGAAAAGCCGCAACTGCCGCCAGTACAGCCAGCAGCTCCTCACAGGGGTGAAAGTCCTTCTCACAGGGGACGAGTTTAGTGCTCTTGAGGCAAATCAGGAGCTTCTTGCGGACCTGGGCTTCGCATTTGACTTCTCGGAGAAACCCTGCGTGGTGGCCACGGCTGTTCCCACATTTATCATGGAGCTTGACATGGAGGATATAATCTCGGAGATAGCAAACAATCTCCGTATGTACAGCCACGATCCCCAGTCGCGGGTGCTGGACGATATGCTCCACACAGTTGCCTGCAAATCGGCGATAAAGGGCAATGACAAGAACGATATCGCGGAGCTCCAGTCACTTGCGGAGCAGGTCTACTTTGATGATAGGATACGCCATTGTCCCCACGGCAGACCTGTGATGTTCACAATGACAAAGAGCAATATATCCCACCAGTTCGGAAGAACGTAAGGAGAGGCCATGAAACGAGCGGTAAAAGCCCTTATTGCAGTATATTTTTCGTTGCTGATGTGTATTTTCGGCGGAACTGCCGCCTATGCATGGGACGCTGATACTTCACATCTGCATATAAGCTTGGGGAAAGTCCCCGATGAAACTGTATTTGCCGATATACTGCTGAAAGGCAGCTGGAGCAAGGCGGAGACCGATTTCATGGAGAGCAACGGAAAGCTTCTTGGGATCATCCGTGACAGCGAGATCGCAAAATACAGCAAAGACGGCTATACGAGTATGCTTTTTAAGCATAACTGCGCCGAATTTCAGGAATGTGACATGACCGCTGAGAACGGCAGAAAGCATATGATTTTTAAGCTTGATATCCCAAGCGATGAGATATTCAACCATTTCGGCAGCATAAAGGTCGCTTATTGCGGTAAAGAGGGCAATATCCTCGGTATCACCGACGAAGTCAGGATAAAAAAAGTATTCTGGGGCAAACCTGCATACAATATATCAGCTGACGGAAATACCCTTACCTGCGATGTGAATAAAGGACCTCCCTATTTCATGATAGTCTTTTTGCCTGTGACAGCTGCTGTGCTGTTTTTCACAATAACAGCTGCTGTTATCACGGTGAAATTGAGAAAAAGGATTCAGACAGCAAGGAGCATAAAACGCATACAGTCGGGAGAAATCGATAATGAACGAAAAGAATAACAAGCCCTTTGTGCTTGCCGTTGTGGGACCCACAGCCTCGGGCAAGACATGGCTGGGCGTTGAGCTTGCGAAGATTTACGGCGGAGAGGTCATCTCCGCCGATTCCATGCAGATATACAAGGGCATGGACATAGCCTCGGCAAAGCCGACAGAAGCCGAAAAACAGGGTATCCCGCATCATCTCATGGGCATACTTGACAGGGACGTGAGCTTCAGCGCCGCGGACTACGTACAGCTTGCCAATAAAAAGACAGAGGAGATACTCTCACTGGGGAAACTCCCCATAATAGTGGGCGGAACGGGGCTTTACATCGACTCCCTCCTTGAAAACGTGAAGTTTTCCGAGGGCGGCAGCGACGAGGCTTACCGTGAGGAACTCTACGCATTTGCCCGTGAGAACGGTAACGAAGCCCTCCACGCCCGTCTTGCGGAGCTCGACCCCGAAGCCGCAGAGGGCATACACCCGAATAATCTCGTGAGAGTTGTACGCGCACTGGAGGTCTGCAAGGTGACTGGGCGGCGTTTCAGCGAGCTGAAAAAGGAGAGCCGCCTTGTGGAGAGCCCCTACAATTCCCTTATCATCGGGCTCAGCTTTGAGGACAGGCAGAAGCTCTACGACCGCATAGATATGCGCGTTGACGAAATGGTGAAGTCGGGGCTTATCGAAGAAGCGCGGCAGCTCTGGCATGAAAGCGCCATGAAGACCGCCGCCAACGCCATAGGCTACAAGGAGCTCATACCATATTTCGAGGGGAAAGCTGCTCTGAGCGACTGCATTGACACCATAAAGCAGGAAACAAGGCATTATGCCAAGCGCCAACTGACGTGGTTCCGCAAAAACACCCGTATTGAGTGGCTGTTTTTGGACAGATTTAATAAAAATAATGAAATATTAGAAAAATGCAAAAAAACTATAGCCAAATACTTGGAAATGTGATATAATGTACTGTGTGTATTTCTGTGCGGGCAATTTGGTAAAAAATTTTGCTCTCAAAGCTTTACACGGAAACAAATATCTGATAGGAGTAATGTGTATGAACAAAACAATCAATCTGCAGGACGTGTTCCTCAATCAGTGCAGAAAAGACAAGATCATGGTAACAATCATACTCACAAACGGTTTCCAGTTCAAGGGAATGGTAAGAGGTTTCGACAGCTATGTAGCTATCTTTGACTGCGACGGAAAGCAGCAGCTCGTATACAAGCACGCTATTTCCACTATCATACCTGCAAGATCTGTTTCAATCCTTGACGCTTCCGAAAAGAACGACTAAGGGTGATCTGAATGGGATTTTCCAAGTCGGATGGCAGCTTCATGGTCAAGTTCCTCAGGAACGTGGTGCTTGTGCTGCTTCTGATCGTGTTTGTCAGCATAGTCTATAACTTCCGCAACAGGGAAAGCGATACAGTCTCCGCCCTTACAGCCTCGGCGCTGTCGTCAAGGGAGTACAAGGGCGTGTTCATCAGGGACGAGGAGATACAGCTTTACAGCGGAAACGGCTTCCTCAGCTACAACGTGTCGGACGGCGGAAAGGTCGGAAACGATACGGTCATCGCAGAGGCTTACCTCGACGACGAACAGCTGAGTATAAAGCATGAGCTGGCTAAGCTCGGAAGAGAGCTCAGCATACTGGAAAAGATAACCAATCCCGGTACTCTTGAATCCGCACAGCCTTCAAGCCTTTCCGAAAGTATCAGCGAAAGCTACCGCAGCCTTATCTACTACAGGGATATGGGCAAACTGGATGAACTGAACGACGCAAAGGACGATCTCCTTATACAGCTCAGTACATACCAGATAGTCACAGATGAGGTACAGGGCTTCGACCAGAAGATAATTGACATAAGGAACGAGATAGACAAGCTCAATGCCAGAAGATCGGCTCCCAGCGAAACGGTCAGAGCTCCGCGCTCGGCTTATTTCGTGAGCTATATCGACGGCTATGAGGAAAAGCTGAATACTCATAATATGGACAAGCTCACAGTATCCATGCTGGAGGAGATCACCGACAGAAAGTCTACCGCGCCCAATGTTGTGGGCAAGCTTATCGACGGTTACGGCTGGTATCTTGCCGTAGTTGCGGATAATTCCAAAAAGACTTACGCTATCGGCGATAATGTGCAGCTGAGATTTGATTCCTCGGCTGAGAGCTATCCTGCGGTGATACACGATATCCGCGATGAAAAGAAGGATAAGAGCATCATCATCATTTACTGCGACAAGTTCAACTATGAGCTCGTACAGCACAGAGCCGAGATAGTCGAGCTGATAAAGGACGACTATACGGGACTTAAAGTGCCCCGTGAGGCTATCCGCTTCGCCGACGTCACTGAAACAGTGGACGACGGGAACGGAAATGTCAGCGAAAAGGTCTCGAAGTGCAAGGGCGTTTATATCCGTAAGGGCGAGCAGATACTCTTCAAAAGGATAGAGGTAATCTACGAGGGCACCGATTACGTACTCTCAAAGCCGATGAACGACGATGAGTTCCTTGCGCTTTACGATGATATACTGATAGAGGAGGTCGAAAAGAATGAAAAGTGACGATCTCGCTTATATCGACGAGAACCTGCACATAATAAAAGAGAGATGCGCCGAGGCAATGGCAAAATACCGGAGCCCCGACGATAATGTACGTATCATGGCGGTCACCAAGACTGTTGCTCCCGTGGCGATAAATCACGCCGTTGAGCTGGGAATAGATCTTCTCGGCGAAAACAGGGTGCAGGAGTACCTCTCAAAGGCAGACTTCTATGACAAGTCGGCAGAGGTGCAGTTCATAGGTCATTTACAGACAAACAAGGTAAAATATATCATAAATACGGTAAGCATGATACAGTCCGTGGACAGCCTCAGGCTGGGACAGGAGATAAGCCGCCTCGCTGTTAAGAACGGCAGGATAATGGATATCCTCTGCGAAGTCAATATCGGCGGAGAGGAGTCCAAGAGCGGTATAGCTCCCACAGGACTGAAAGAGCTTATCAGCGGGCTCTCGGAGCTCGAAGGCGTGCGTGTAAGAGGTCTCATGACCATTCCGCCGCCGTCAGACAGCGATATCTTCCTCGGACGCATGAAGGAGCTGTACGAAAGTATCTCCTCAGAGTACAAGGGCATGGATACGCTTTCAATGGGTATGACCCACGATTACGCCGAAGCGATAAGATACGGTTCAACACTGGTGCGTATAGGCACGGGACTGTTCGGCGCAAGGGACTACTCAAAGTAACTCCCCGGCGGAAAGCCGGATATCAACACGGGATACTCCGCATTGATCCTGTGAAGAGAGATAAAAAATATAAATAATGCGGAGAAGGAGTATTAAGATGAAACTTTTTGAGAACATTAAGGAATTTTTCTTTGCTGAAGAGGACGACGATTTTGACGCAGATGTTCCTGTTCGTCACGAACGCGGCGAAAGAAGCGGCTTCCAGCCGTCACCGCAGGACGATGCTCCCGTAAACGAAAGCGGACTTGGCGGCGGCATGAGCAGAGAAAGACGCAATAAGGTCGTTAATATACAGACAACAGCACAGCTTCAGGTGGTGCTTGTAAAGCCCTCTGCATTTACAGACGCAAAGCAGATAGCAGACCACCTGATCGCTAAGAAGACGGTAGTTCTCAACCTTGAGACAGCTTCGCCCGAGAACAAGAGAAGAATAATCGACTTCCTCGTAGGCGTTGCTTATGCAAACGGCGGAAGCCTCAAGCCTGTCGCTAACCTTACCTACATCATCACTCCTTATAATGTAGGCTTTATCGGCGAGGACCTCGTAGGCGAGCTGGAGAACAACGGTGTATTCATCTGATGAACGAACCGTCGGATAAGCTTTTTACCGCAAGGCTCGGGGACATGGCAGCGCTCTGTGAAAGGGACGGAGCAGCCGTGTTCTCGTCCTTTTTCGATGAAAGACAGTGCGCGGAAGCAGAGGCGTGGTGCTCGAGGAATACGGGTGCGCTGAGGTACAGACTGTGGGGCGGCTATGAGGACGCAAGACGCAGGATGCTGGCCATATATCCCGATTACTGCGAGGACTGTATCCTTGAGGAATATCCCTTCGTCTGCCTCACCTTTGAATACAGGGCGGAGGACAGGCTCTCTCACAGGGACTTTCTTGGCTCATTCATGGGCCTGCAGCTGAAGCGCGAGGTCATAGGCGATATCGTGGTCACAGATGGCATTACACAGGCCTTCGTTACCGGGGTGGCTGCGAGACATATAACAGGAAGCTTGTCCAAAATAGGCAGAGTCGGAGTGAAGATTTCCGACAGCAGACCATTTATACTTGAAAACGCTCAGAAGTTTCAGGAAATATGCGGTACGGTCGCGTCGCTGCGTCTCGACTGTGTGGTCGGACTTGCTGCAAAGCTCAGCAGGGAAAAGGCGGCGGCACTTATCCGCACGGACAGAGTTGAAGTCAATCACCTGCCCGTTCCATCAGTCTCCCATGAACTCAGGGGCGGAGATATATTGTCGATTAGGGGCTACGGAAGATTTGTACTTTCCGAAATAAACGGTCATACAAAGAAAGACCGCATACACATTAACTTGAAGAAATATATTTAGAGGTGAATTGAAATGATAACTTCAAAAGATGTCAGAAACAAAAGGTTTGAAAAAGCAGCTTTCGGATACAAGCAGGAGGAGATAGACGAGTTCCTCAATCAGCTGGAGGCAGAGCTTGACGAAATGGAGCGCGAGCGCGCAGAGGCAAACAGCAAGATACAGGTGCTTGCAGATAAGGTAAGAGAGTATATGAGAGACGAGGACGCTCTCAAGGACGCTCTTCTCGGCGCTCAGAAGCAGGGACATCAGGTGCTCAACGAAGCTAACGAAAAGGCAGAGCAGATAATCGCAGAGGCACAGGCAAAGGCTGACGCCCTCGAGGACGAGGCTGTCCGTCAGCACGCTGAGGCTATGGAAAAGAACCGCGAGGAGATCGCAAAGGAAAAGGAAGCTCTCATCGAAGCTCAGCAGCAGGTTGCAGACTTCAAGAAGAGCCTCTTCGATATGTACAAGAGCCACCTCGAGCTCATTTCCTCTATGCCCGAGACCTTTGACAACGAGACAGAGGAAGAGGAGACAGAGGAGAAGGCAGAGACAGCTGAAGAGATCGCAGCAGCAGTTGCTTCAGAGGTCGAGGAATAATCATAAACAAAAAGATCGAAAGGAGGATCTCTCCGAGCTTTTGAAGGAGAGATCGGATAGTATGGCACAGGATTATAACAGTACTCTTAATTTACCGCAGACAGAGTTCCCCATGCGCGGAAATCTGCCGAAAAGAGAGCCTGAAACTCTCAAAAAGTGGGAGGATGAACGCCTCTACTACAAGATGATAGAAAAGAACAAGGGCAAGCCCTCATATGTTCTCCACGACGGACCTCCCTATGCCAACGGCGAGATCCATCTTGGTCATGCGCTTAACAAGTCGCTCAAGGACTTCATCGTTAAGTACAAGAATATGAGCGGATTCTGTTCTCCGTATGTTCCCGGCTGGGACACTCACGGACTTCCTATCGAGCTTAAGGCTATGAAGGCTATCGGTGTTGAGAACGGTGCTATCCCTGCTGTAGATCTCAGAAAGCATTGCCGCGAGTACGCTATGACTCAGGTCGCAAACCAGATGAAGGGCTTCAAGCGCCTCGGTTCGCTGGGCGACTATGACTATCCTTACCTGACACTTCGCCCCGAGTACGAGGCAAAGCAGGTAGAGGTATTCGGCTCGATGGTAAAGAAGGGCTATATGTACAAGGGCTTAAAGCCTGTATACTGGTGCCCCGACTGTAATACAGCTCTCGCTGAGGCTGAGATCGAGTATTCAAACGACCCGTGCTATTCTATCTATGTCAAGTTCAACGTAACAGACGATAAGGGCATCTTCAGAGGCCTCGGACTTGACCTTTCAAAGATATATTTTGTTATCTGGACTACCACTACATGGACTATCCCGGGCAACCTTGCTATATGCCTCGGTCCCGAGTACAACTATACTCTCGTTCATGTTGGCGACGAGTACTATGTAATGGCTGAGGAGCTCGTAAAGACTACTATGGAGACTGCGGGTATCACAGAGTATACCACAGAGCATATCTTCACAGGCGCAGAGCTCGAAGGCATGAAGACAAAGCACCCTCTCTACGACCGTCCGTCACCCATAATCGTCGGCGACCACGTTACTCTTGAAAGCGGTACAGGCTGCGTACATACAGCTCCCGGCTACGGTGTTGAGGACTTTGAGGTGTGCAAGAAGTACGACGATATCGGTATCATCGTATGCGTTGACTCAAAGGGCAAGCAGACAGCCGAGGCAGGCGAATTTGAGGGAATGGACACAGATCAGGCAAACAAGGCTATCGCTGCAAAGCTCACGGAGCTTGGCGCTATGCTGGCTACACAGAAGATCGTCCACCAGTATCCTCACTGCTGGAGATGTAACAGCCCTATCATATACAGAGCTACAGAGCAGTGGTTCTGCTCAGTAAACGGCTTCAAGGACGAGGCTATAAAGGCTATCGAGTCCGTTCAGTGGATACCCGAGTGGGGCGAGGACAGAATAAAGGGCATGGTCCGCGACAGAAGCGACTGGTGCATATCCCGTCAGAGAACATGGGGCGTTCCGATACCTGTTGTTTACTGTAAGGACTGCGGCAAGCCTATCTGCAACGACGAGACTATCTCCGCTATATCGGAGCTCTTCCGCAAGGAGGGCAGCGACGCATGGTGGATAAAGGATACAAAGGAATTCATCCCCGCAAGCGTTAAGTGCGAATGCGGCTGCGGCGAGTTCACCAAGGAATACGACATCATGGACGTATGGTTCGACAGCGGCGTATCACACACATCTGTTATGGAGGGCAAGGACTTCCCGAGCCTTTCATGGCCTGCTGACCTTTATCTCGAGGGCGCTGACCAGTACAGAGGCTGGTTCCAGTCATCTCTCCTCACATCAGTAGTATACAAGGGACAGTCGCCTTACAAGGCAGTATGCACCCACGGCTGGGTCGTTGACGGCGAGGGCAAGGCAATGCACAAGTCACTCGGAAACGGTATCGACCCCAGCGAGATAACAGACCAGTACGGTGCTGATATCCTCCGTCTGTGGGCAGCTTCTTCCGACTACCACAGCGATATCCGTATCTCAAAGCCTATCCTCGGACAGCTTTCAGATGCTTACAAGAAGATAAGAAATACCGCACGTTTCATACTTGGCAACCTCGGAAACGGCGCAGGATTCGATCCCGACAAGGACAGCGTAAGCGACGCTCAGCTCACAGAGCTTGACAAATGGGCTCTCATGAAGCTCGACTCACTCATCGACAAGATGAAGGAGGGCTATGAGGCGTTCGATTTTCATATCGCACTCCATGCGCTCCACAATTTCTGCGTAATAGATATGTCCAACTTCTATCTTGACATCATCAAGGACAGACTTTACTGCGAGAAGGAGGATTCAGTCCTCCGCCGCGCAGCTCAGACGGCAATGTACCGCATAATCAGTGCGATAACAAGACTTGCCGCACCTATCATTTCATTCACAGCCGAGGAGATATGGCAGTTCATGCCTCACTCCGCAGGCGATGACACTCAGAGTGTATTCCTCAATCAGATGCCTGAGAAGAGCGGCATAGAGTTCTCTGCCGACTTCATCGACAAGTGGCAGTTCATCTACAATACACGTCTCGGAGCAAACAAGGCTCTCGAGGACGCAAGAAACGAAAAGACTATCGGTAAGTCTCTCGAGGCTAAAATAATAATCAAGAGCAGCGACGCGGATTACGACAAGTACATCGCTATCGCCGATCAGCTCAAGGATATCCTCATCGTTTCAGGCGTAGAGGTAGAAAAGAACGGCGCTGAGACTGTTTACGCAGTTGCTCAGGCTGAGGGAGAAAAGTGCGAACGCTGCTGGTGCTTCAGCAAGTACGTTGGCACAAATCATACACATCCTACTCTCTGCGAGAGATGCGCTGTCGCAGTAGAAGCTTGATTTGTACTATATTGCCTGTCGGCTCATCAGGTCGGCAGGCAGTCTTATTGAAAGGATAAAACACATGGCGGTAATACTCACTTTGCTGACGGTGCTGCTCGTTGCAGTGGATCAGATCGTAAAATACTGGGCGGTGCATGAGCTCAAGCCCGTGGGAACTATGGACTTTATCCGCATCGGCGACTTCAGGATATTCGACCTGACCTACCTTGAGAACGAGGGAGCTATATTCGGCGTTATGTCGGGACAGAGGTGGTTCCTTGTAGGCTTTACCAGCATTATCGTACTGCTGGGCGTGTTCCTGCTCATAAAGCTGTACCGCCGCTCGAAGTTCCTCAATGTAGCCATAGCACTTTTTATTGCAGGCGGTATCGGCAATCTCATAGACCGTTTCCGCTATGCATATGTGGTGGATATGTTTGAGTTCAAGCCCTTCCACTTCGCTATATTCAACGTTGCGGACATATGCGTCACCTTTGCGTTCATAATGCTCATAATTTACGGACTTTTCATCGATCCGAAGATAGAAAAGGCTGAGAAGGCGAAGAAGGAAAAGGCGGAAGCAGATGAATGAGACAGTCTTGCTGACGGCTTCGGCAGAGGACGCAGGAAGCCGTATCGACAAGTATATCGCGGACAATGTCGGGGAGCTTACACGCTCTGCCGTGCAGGGGCTCATTGAAAAAGGACTTGTCCTTGTGAACGGTAAAGAGGTAAGCAAGAACTGCAAGCTGAAAGCAGGGGACGAGGTCACGGTGGAGATACCCGAGCCAGAGCCTATGGACGCAGTTCCCGAGGATATCCCCCTCGATATAGTCTATGAGGACGATGACCTCCTCGTTGTGAACAAGCCAAAGGGCATGGTGGTACACCCTGCGCACGGCAATTACACGGGAACTCTCGTGAACGCTCTCCTGCACCACTGCGGAGACAGCCTTTCGGGCATAAACGGAGTTATCCGCCCCGGGATAGTCCACCGTATCGACAAGAACACCAGCGGACTTCTCATAGTTGCGAAGAACGACGCTTCCCATTTAAAGCTTGCGGAGCAGATAAAGGCTCACAGCTTCACCCGTGAGTACGAAGCAGTAGCCTGCGGCTTTTTCAAGGAGTCCGAGGGTACGATAGACGCTCCCATAGGACGCCATAAGACCGACCGCAAGAAGATGTGCGTAACTGCCGAAAACTCGCGCAATGCAGTAACCCATTACAGCGTTATAAAGCAGTACGGCGGCTATGCTCATGTGAAACTCAGGCTCGAAACGGGAAGAACTCATCAGATAAGAGTCCATCTCAGCTATATCGGACACCCCGTACTGGGGGACGACGTCTACGGAAAGCCCTACAAGGGCATAGAGGGACAGTGCCTCCATGCCCGTAAAATAGGATTTATCCACCCGTCAACAGGAGAGTACATGGAGTTTGAGAGCGGGCTGCCCGATTATTTTGTATCCATACTTGCAAGGCTTGAAAAGATGTAGGAGGAATACCCTTGTTTGAAGATATATCAAAAGTAGTCCTGCTGAGCGACCTTGACGGTACTCTGCTGAGTACGGACAAGCGGATAACCGACACCGACCGCCGCGCTATAGAGCGCTTTACGGCTATGGGCGGACGTTTCACAGTGGCAACAGGCCGCACTGTTCAGTCCTTTGAGCAGTTCCTCAGCATACTTCCCCTCGGTTATCCTATAATAATGTATAACGGAGCGGCTATCCACGACTACAAAAGCGGAAAAACACTTTACACACATCCTCTCCCGAAAGAAGCAAGGAGCTACGTTGAAGAGCTTCTCGGTCTCATGCCCGAGGCGGGCGGAGAGGTGCTGAAAACCGACGGCACCTATGTTTTCAGCAATACAGATTATCAGCAGCTGCACACAAGGCTCTGCGGCATTGTCCCGAACTATGCGGAGCTGAAAGATATAGAGGACGGCGGCTGGCTGAAGGTGCTTTTCTCCCTGTCCCCGGAGGACGTGGAGCATATGGAGCTTCTTGTGAAGAAGCTGGGACATGAGGGCGTAGACTATGTCAAGTCCTCGGATATATTTCTTGAAATGCTCCCCTTGGGAGTGAGCAAGGGCTCGGCTCTTGCAGAGTACAGAAAGCTGAGCGGCATGGAGGGCTGCACATTTGTGTCAGTAGGCGACTTTGACAACGATATAGAGATGATAGTCGAAGCCGATGTGGGAGCTTGTCCCGCAAACGCTGAAAGATCCGTAAAGGAAAAGGCAGACCTTATCCTTGACCGCACCAACGACGAGGGAGCTGTTTCAGAGCTTATAGAATATATAATCGAAAGGTGCAGAAAGTAGAACAATGAAGAAAAAGAAGGCGGCAATAACGGTATACATAGTCGCAGTAATATGCCTGCTGGGACTTATCGGACTGCTGGTATACAGCAGGGTGAGCGGAAGGAGCTCGGAGGAGACCATGAATTTCACTCTCGAGGACGCCGCAACTCTTGCACTGGCAGTATTCACTATACCCATGTGGATAATCTCTCTGCTGCTCATGAAAGCGCTGAGACTGAGAGGAACTCTCCACGAAAGACAGAATAAACTGCTCATATCACTGCCTGCTGTGGTGTGTACGGGCTTTTTCATATTTTATGTCATTGTATTAATAATGATGGCTGTAAGATAATGTACATATTAAATTTACATTTTCAGCAAGAAATGCATTGCAATCACTCAATTATTGCGGTATAATATTGGTATAGCCAACCCCGCAGGGGTGGGACCGTCCGTCTGGGTTACGCATTTTGGATGGAGGAGAACGCCTGCCCCTGCTCCCAAAAAGCAGATCACGGCATTATGCCGTTAAATAAAATATTGGAGGTCAATATGGACGCAAAGCTTAAAAAGGAATTGCAGAAAACTGCCTGCAAGGTAAGAATGGGCGTTATAGAAGGCACTTATAACGCTAAATCAGGTCACCCGGGCGGTTCGCTCTCGATAAGCGACACTCTCACTTATCTCTACTTCAACAAGATGAACAACGATCCCAAGAACCCTGACGCTCCCGACAGAGACAGATTCGTTCTTTCAAAAGGACATACGGCTCCTGCGCTGTACTCAGTACTTGCACAGAGAGGCTATTTTTCTGTTGACGAGCTGAAATCCCTCCGTCATATAGGCGCACTTCTTCAGGGACATCCTTGTATCCACATACCGGGCGTTGATATGTCAAGCGGCTCTCTCGGACAGGGTATCTCAGCTGCCTGCGGTATGGCTCTTGCAGGCAAGATAGACGGCAAGTCATACAAGGTGTACACTATCCTCGGCGACGGCGAGATCGAGGAAGGACAGGTATGGGAAGCTGCTATGTTCGCAGCTCACAAGAAGCTCGCAAACCTCGTTGCTATCGTTGATAACAACGGCTTACAGATAGACGGTCCCATCACTGAGGTATGCTCACCTGAGCCTATCACCGATAAGTTCGCAGCTTTCGGCTGGCACGTTATCACAATGGACGCTCACGACTTCGACGACATCGACAGAGCTTTCACAGAAGCTGAGTCCGTAAAGGACAAGCCCGTGGCTATCATTCAGAAGTCCACAAAGGGCAAGGGCGTTTCATTCATGGAAAATCAGGTAAGCTGGCACGGTACAGCTCCCAACCAGGAGCAGTATGAGCAGGCAATGGCTGAGCTCAATGCGCAGTTAAAGGAATTGGAGGACTAATTATCATGGCAGATGTTATCAAAAAGGCTACCAGAGAAAGCTACGGCGAGGCTCTTAAAGAGCTTGCCGGGGAATACAAGGACTTGATAGTTCTCGATGCAGACCTTGCTGCTGCTACAAAGACAGGCATTTTCAAGAAGGCTTATCCCGACCGTTTCTTCGACTGCGGTATCGCAGAGGCTAACATGATGGGCGTTGCTGCAGGTCTCGCAGCCTGCGGTAAGATACCTTTCGCAAGCACATTCGCTATGTTCGCAGCAGGAAGAGCTTTTGAAATAGTAAGAAACTCTATCGGCTATCCGCACCTCAACGTTAAGATCGGCGCTACACACGCAGGTATCTCAGTAGGTGAGGACGGCGCTACACATCAGTGCAACGAGGATATCGCTCTTATGAGAACTATCCCCGGAATGACTATCATCAACCCATGCGACGATGTTGAGGCAAAGGCTGCCGTTAAGGCTGCTCTCGACTTCAATGGTCCTGTATATATGCGTTTCGGCAGACTTGCAGTACCCGTTATCAACGACGCTGCAAGCTACAAGTTCGAGCTCGGCAAGGGCGTTGTCATGAAGGACGGTAAGGACGTTACCATCGTTGCTACAGGTCTCATGGTAAACGAAGCTGTTGAAGCTGCAAAGACACTGGAGGCAGAGGGTATCTCCGCAAGAGTTGTTAATATCCACACTATCAAGCCTCTCGACAAGGAGCTCATCTGCAAGTGTGCCAAGGAGACAGGTCTCATCGTTACAGCCGAGGAGCACAGCGTTATCGGCGGTCTCGGTTCGGCAGTTGCAGACGCAGTTACAGAGTGCTGTCCTGTTCCTGTAGTAAAGATCGGCGTGAACGACGAGTTCGGTCACTCAGGTCCTGCTGTGGCTCTCCTCAAGGAGTTCGGCCTCTCAGCTGAGAACATCGTTAAGACAGTCAAGGCTAACCTTAAAAAGTAATTGCAAGGGCGGAGCGATCCGCCCTTTTTAATTCATAATTGTTTTGTAGGGAACGCCGCCTAACAGGCGCCCGTACCCTCTGTCCTTCGGACATCTCCCTGTACTACAGGGAGTCACCTTCGCTCTCCCGCAATATACGCATCATCGCGGTCGGGAGCCCGGGGACGGGCTCCCCTACAGACTAAAAATTATGAATTTAGTTCTTGGCTCTTTTTTTCAGAAAATGCTTGACAAACGAAAAAAAGTATGCTATAATTATCAAGCTGTGAAAAATACAGCTCGTATTCTAAAGACAGCTGGCAGAGCTCACGCTCAGTAAGTCCCGCCGAGGAATAGCAATTGATAGAATTATCATTGTCCATTCTGCGCTGTCGGAATGGGCATTTTTATTGCTCTCTCTGAATACGATAAATTTCATTCGGAGGTGAATACACACTATGCCAAGCAATGCTGTACTCGAAGCAAAGAAGGCTAAGGTCGAGAAACTCACCGAGATCATCAAGAACTCTGTTTCAGGCGTTCTCGTTGATTACAAGGGTATCACTGTTGAAGAGGATACCAAGCTCAGAAAAGAGCTCCGTGAGGCCGGCGTTCACTACTTTGTAGAGAAGAACACAATGCTTCTCCGCGCTTTCAAGGAATGCGGTATCGAGGGCTTTGAAGAGGCTCTCAACGGCACAACTGCTCTCGCTGTTTCCAACGACGATCAGACTGCTCCCGCAAGAATCCTCGGTAAGTTCGCTGAGAAGGCAGGCGATGAGAAGTTCAATCTTAAGGCTGGTTACATTGAAGGCGAAGTTTACGATCAGGCAGGCGTTATCGCTCTTTCCAAGATCCCTTCAAAGGATACCCTCCTCGCTCAGCTCGTTGGCTCTCTCCAGGGCCCACTCCAGAAGCTGGCTGCTACTCTCAACGCTGTTGCAGACAAGAAGAAGGAAGAGGAAGCTGCTTAATCGCCGCTTAGTCTTTCACACACGTTTCGCGGAGATATGCTCCGCAGCTTAAAATCACAGCCCGATATGGGCAAATACTATTAAAAAGGAGATTATTATCATGGCTTCTGAGAAGATCACAAAATTTGTTGAAGATATCAAGACTCTTTCCGTTCTTGAGCTTTCTGAGCTCGTAGACGCTATCCAGGAGGAATTCGGTGTAACAGCTGCTATCGCTGCTGCTCCTGCTGCAGGCGGTGCTGCAGGCGGCGCTGCTGCTGCTAAGACAGAGTTCGACGTAATCCTTGCTTCCTTCGGCGACGCTAAGATGGGCGTTATCAAGGTTGCTAAGGAAGTTCTCGGACTTGGCCTTAAGGAAGCTAAGGAGATAGTTGAGGCTGCTCCTAAGGCTATCAAGGAAGGCGTTTCTGAGGCTGAGGCAAACGAGCTCAAGGCTAAGTTTGAAGAGGCTGGCGCTACAATCGAAATCAAGTAATCATTGCGTAAAATGCTTACAAAGACTGGCTGTACTTTCGGGTGCAGCCTTTCTTGTTTGATATGATATAATTTGTTTACTGCTCATTGTTTATGCCGACAATAATATCTGTAAATTGTTGACTTGCATAGTGAACTGTGCTATAATTGGATTGGGATATGATTTTAGTCATGGTATTGTTAAGCGTGTATTTTCTGGAAGCTCCGCGTCTGACTGTTATGTCACGTAAAAGGGGCAAAAAGGAGGCATTACTATGAAAAAAATTGCAGCATTAATTGGTTCGGTGGTTCTTACAGCAGCTTTTATAACAGCTCCTGCCACCTTTGCAGCTTCAGTCGGTAATACAGTCATAACAGAGACAAACAAGCAGGCTGTCAGCGAGCATCAGTTAGTTATGTATTCGGACAGCGTTATAAAGCTTGTCAATAAGGAAAGACGCAGCAGAGGACTTGTCGAGCTGAAAATGTTCCCGAGGCTCAGTAAATGCGCGGTTATCCGCGTTAACGAGACTACTACCTACTGGAGCCATCAGCGCAGGAACGGCAAGGCGGGACTCGATGTCTTCGACGAGCAGGGACTCAAATGGTCAAATATCGCGGAAAATATCGCAAAGGGCTCTCCTGATCCTCAAAGCGTTATGAACGGGTGGATGAACTCCACAGACCACCGCAACAGCATTCTTAACCCGAATTACAGATATATCGGCGTTGGCTGTGCAAACTATGAGGGGACGTTCTACTGGACGCAGCTCTTTATGAGCTCTTTAAGCGAGTACAGCTATGCCTACCTTCCCGAAAAGCACGGTGAGCTCAACGACGACGGCGTCATAGACGCGGTGGACGCTGCTATGGTTTTGCAGGAGTATGCGGCGATGTCTTCGGGAAAGTCAGGAAGACTCGACCAGTACAAGCACGCCCGCGCTGATATGAACAGCGACGAGATAGTTGACGCAGTGGACGCTTCAATTATCCTCGGTATCTATGCGGATAATTCCTCGCGTTGACTGTTTGGGCAGTGATTATTGGCAGGAAATTAGTGATTAGTGCACGGGCGCCACAAAGGGCGCCCGTTTTTGCTATGAGTAAAAACGCCCTTCTGTAAAGGGGCTGAAATCAGCCTTTATTAAACGGAAAACCGTTTAATAAGAAAAAAATAATTCTGCAATTCTATATTTTGCACAAAAATGCACGTTGGAAAATGTGCAGGTTGTTAGACAATGTGGCTCTATCTGTGCACCTAAGCTTTGCTCTTAGTTCTTAGCTCTTAGGTCTTAAATCTTAGCTCTTAATTCTGATCCGAAGGCTGTTAACAAAAAGTTAATAATCTGTGAATTGTCGGAAAGCAGTATTGCGATTTTGTGTGAATTGTGTTATAATTTAAGCTGAGACAGTCTTATCGGGGTTAAGATTTAATAAAAGGAGGACTGTAACATGAAAAAATCTAAAATTATGGCAGCGGTCACGGCTGCGCTCCTCGTCGGCGGAGCATTTCCCACAGCTGCACTGCCGGCTTATGCCGTAAACCATGTTTCGTGCATAACCGTTGAAACAGATGAATTTACAAAGATCGAAAGCTTCACACAATTCGGAATAATATACGACGTTTACCAGGATCATGCGGCTGTAAGGTCGCTGACCGCTGAATACCGCGAAAAAACAGAGAAATTTGACATCACTATTCCCGACACGATAAAGAACGTTCCCGTTACAGAAATTAACGGAACCGCTATATACGGCACTAAAGTCGAGAACGTAACCTTCGGACGGAACATAAAAACTATCGGAAGCTACGCCTTTGAGGGCTGTACCGAGCTGAGGAGCATAGAGCTCCCCGAGGAGCTTCTGTTTATCGGCAGCGGCGCTTTTTATCGCTGTGAAAACATGGAAAAGATCATGTTCAACAGAAAGCTCACGACCATTGGCAGAAACGCTTTCGCACTATGTTCGGGTCTGACTTCCGTGCAGTTCCCGGACAGCCTTGTGAAGATAGACGAATCCGCTTTCGAGGGCTGTACATCCATATCGGAGATAAGCTTCGGCAGAGGTCTCGAGTTTATCGGTGAAAATGCATTCCATAAGTGCGAGGCTCTCAGGAATATCAAGCTGGGGGACAGGCTGAAGACTGTGGGCTGCAATGCGTTCTATGATAAGAACATAAGCAGCCTGGAGATCCCTGCAAGCGTAGGAACTCTCAACGGCTGCCCGATATCTGCATATAAGAGCGATGACGAGCCGAAGGAAGAGGACACGGCTATCATAATCAAGAATCCCAATTGCAGTCTGAGAGAAAATCTCAGCGACTGGACCAGCTTCATAATCGTCTGCTCTGAGGGTTCTGCCGCACAGTCCTTCGCAGAGGAGAACGGCATAAGATATTGCACTCCCGAGCAGTACGAAAGCGGCGATTACGAAAAGAAGCTCGACCCGACAAAGCAGAAAAGCCGTGAAATATTCAGGAACGACAATATGTACTGGTGCAAGGCGGACGACGGCTATGAGGTTTTCGATGTCAGAATGGGCGACGGTGAAGAGCTGGTAATTCCCGACGACATCGACGGAGTCCCAGTTGTTGCAGTCAGCAATTATGTCGGCAGTAACAAGAACAACCCAAATGTAAAGAAAGTTCAGATAGGAAAGAATGTCAGAACTGTATGGGACGGCTCGTTTTATTCGTTCCCTGCCCTTGAAGAGGCGGTCATCGGCGAAAAGCTTGAAAAGATCAATATGTACACGTTTTACGGCTGTCAGTACCTGAAAAAGATAACTTTCAAGGAAGAATGCAGCCTGAAAACTATCAGTTCCTATGCGATCTTTTCCGATGAGCTGAAAAGAATGGTCCTTCCCGAAAGCGTTGAATACGTGGAAAGAATGGCTATCAACTCTACATATCGTGACGAGGTCGACGGTTTAAGGGTCGCAGTTCTCAATCCTGACTGCTACCTGGAGCCGAGCTCCATAAGAGGAAATAACAAGACAATTATTTTCGGCTACAAGGACTCTACAGCCGAAAAGTATGCCAGCGATTACGGTCTCAAATTCATGAGACTTGACCCTGATAAGGAGTTCGACGAGTCAATGCTTGAGATCGACGTTGATGATATCCCCGTCAGCTATGACGAGCGTACACCCGGCGACGCCAACTGCAACGGCAAGGTCGAAATGGGCGACGCTGTCCGTATCATGCAGGCTCTTGCAAATCCTGACAAATACGGTATCGGCGGCACCGATGAAAACCATATAACCAAGCAGGGCGTTATAAACGGCGATGTTTATCAGCCGGGAACCGGTATTACTTCACTGGACGCACGTTGGATACAGGGCTATCTTGTAGGAGATTATAATACGCTTTGAGCAGTAAAAGAAAGGCTGTACCTTGAAGGTACAGCCTTATTTTTACAGATTTGAATGGAATGTACGGGAAATAACGTCGTCCTGCTGTTCCTTTGTCAGCTTTACGAAGTTTACCGCGTAGCCCGAAACTCTTACGGTGAGCTGGGGGTACTTCTCGGGGTGAGCCTGCGCGTCAAGGAGAGTTTCGCGGGTGAAAACGTTTACGTTGAGGTGGTGTCCGCCCTTTTCAACGTAGCCGTCAAGTAATTCTATGAGGTTATCTACCTGTTTCTGGTTATCCATATTTCTTCTCCTTTTCTGTATCATCAATGCGTTGTGAATCAAAAATCTTCTTCCTCGTCAACAGCGCTTTCGGTGGGCTGACAGCAGGCACCTTTTTTGCCGCATATATCTGTGCTTTTTACGGTATCGACTTTCAGCTCTGCGCCGTTTTCCGAGACTATATTCACATGACCGCTGCCCTGGGACATGAGCTGATCTATAAGGTCAGCAAGCTCCGCAGGGGCGTTTTTATTTTCGGGTGCTGCCATATTATTCTCCTCTGAGCTTGTCAAGGTCGAGGTCTCCTGCGAATACTTCCATGTCCTTGCCGAGTGCGTCAGGAACTATGGAGAAGGTGTTGGAGATACCGTCCTGTGCGTGTCTGAAAGGCAGCTTGGCAACTGAAGAAAGTGAAGCTACAGCGCCGTGAGTGTCTCTGCCGTGCATGGGGTTAGCTCCCGGTGCCAGCGGAACTCCCTGCTTTCTGCCGTCGGGAGTATTTCCTGTTTTCTTGCCGTATACAACGTTGGAAGTGATAGTCAGGATAGACATTGTGGGAACGCTGTCGCGGTAGGTGTGGTGCTTTCTGATGCAGTCCATGAACTTGCGGACTACAGTTACTGCTATCTGGTCGACACGGTCGTCGTTGTTGCCGTATTTCGGGAAGTCGCCCTCTATTTCGTAGTCAACTACAACGTTCTTTGCAACGCTTGTGACGTTGCCTGCCTTGTCCTTTATTTCGATGTCTTTACGTACAGGCTTTACCTTTGCGTACTTGATAGCTGAAAGTGAATCAGCAACGACGGAAAGTCCTGCGATACCTGTTGCGAAATAGCGCTTTACATCGCGGTCGTGGAGCGCCATCTGAAGCCTCTCATAGCTGTACTTGTCGTGCATATAGTGGATAACATTTAGAGTGTTGACGTACAGTCCTGCCAGCCACTCCATCATATCCATATACTTTTCCCATACGTCGTCGAAGTCGAGATACTCGCTGTCAACAGGGCGGAATTTCGGTCCTACCTGTAAGCCGAGACGCTCGTCAACGCCGCCGTTTATGGCGTAGAGCAGGCACTTCGCAAGATTGGCTCTTGCACCGAAAAACTGCATTTCCTTGCCCACTACCATTGAGGATACACAGCAGGCGATAGCGTAGTCGTCCCCGTGAACAACTCTCATCATATCGTCGTTCTCATACTGGATAGAAGATGTTTTTATGGACATCTTTGCGCAGTACTCCTTGAACTTCCTCGGGAGCTTCGTTGACCAGAGTATGGTCATATTCGGCTCGGGAGCTGTTCCGAGATTTTCCAGTGTGTGGAGGTAACGGAAGCTGTTCTTGGTAACAAGGTGGTGACCGTCAACGTCAACGCCGCCTATAGACTCGGTTATCCATGTGGGGTCACCAGAAAATAACTCGTTGTACTCGGGAGTACGTGCGAACTTTACTATGCGGAGCTTCATGATGAAGTGGTCGATGAGCTCCTGAGCCTTTTCCTCGGTGAGTACTCCGCGGTCAAGGTCACGCTGAATGAATATATCAAGGAAAGTTGAAGTACGTCCTAATGACATAGCCGCGCCGTTCTGCTCCTTGACAGCTGCAAGATAGCCGAAGTATAGCCACTGAACGGCTTCCTTAGCATTAGCTGCAGGCTTTGAGATGTCAAAGCCGTAAATCTCGCCAAGCTTCTTGAGGTCTTGGAGAGCGCGAACCTGCTCTGCAAGCTCTTCACGGAGACGGATATTCTTGGAAGTCATTCTCACCAGTGAAGTGTCGATCTGGTGCTTCTTGTCCTCTATGAGCCTGTCCACGCCGTAAAGAGCCACGCGGCGGTAATCGCCGATGATACGGCCTCTGCCGTATGCGTCGGGAAGTCCTGTGAGTATCGCTGAGTGACGGGCAAGTCTCATCTCGGGAGTGTATGCGTCGAATACGCCCTGATTGTGAGTTTTTCTGTACTTCGTGAATATGTCCACGACTTCGGGATCTACCTCGTAGCCGTACTCCTTGCAGGCCTGCTGAGCCATACGGATACCGCCGAAGGGCTGCAATGCACGCTTGAACGGCTTGTCCGTCTGGAGACCGACTATCTGCTCCAGGTCTTTATTGAGGTATCCTGCACCGTGTGAAGTTATTGTTGATATGATCTTTGTGTCCATGTCGAGGACTCCGCCGGCTTCGCGCTCCTGACGGGAAAGCTCCATGACCTGTTCCCACAGCTTCTTTGTGGCGTCCGTTGGTCCTGCGAGAAAGCTCTCGTCGCCCTCATAAGGAGTGTAATTCTTTTTGATGAAGTCTCTGACGTTTATGGAACTGCTGCTCCAGCGGCCTTCTGTGAAGCCGTCCCATTCCTTAGCCCATGAATTGACCATAACACATTACTCCTTTAAATTTTAATATCTATAGTAATCTTACCACTTTGCTCCGAGATTGTCAAACCGGAAGTTGCACGCAGAAAACTAAAAAAGCGGGGATTTCGTTTTATCAGATTACAAAGTCCGTACCCCGCTGAGAAATATTGTTTTTTGTCTTACGGTAAATAGAAGATTTTCGCGGCATAAAAACAGCCGCGTATCAAAATGTTGTGAAATTGTTTGAGCGATTTGTGCATTAGATAGAACTTCGTATGGGCGGATAATATCCGCCCATACGAGCGTTCATTTGTGCTTTTTTGTTTGCCAACGGAACGTCGAGGACGCCGTCTCCTACAAACTAATCGTTAATTATTACTCACTGCTTTCTATTTGCTTTTTTAGGCTTCTTCGGCTTTGCAGGTTTGTTTCTGACAGGCTTTTCGCTGTCCGTTTCGGGAGGAGCTATGCCTTCCGAGGCTTCCCTGGCTTCAAGTACGCGGAAGCTTAGCTTATACAGAGTAGCTGTCAGCGGAACTCCGAGTATCATGCCGAGTACGCCGAAAAGTCCGCCGCCTATGGTAACGGCTGCAAGCGTCCATATACTGGGAAGTCCCACGCTGCCGCCCACTACTCTCGGGTAGATTATGTTGCCCTCAAGCTGCTGGAGTATGATGAGGAAGATTATGAATATCAGCGCCTGCATAGGGTCAACGGTGAGGATTATGAATGCGCTTATGCCTGCGCCGAGAAAAGCTCCGACTATGGGGATAAATGCGGTAACTCCCACGAGAGTTCCCGACATAGCCGCATATGGCAGTCTCAGCAGCTTCATGCCTATGAAACAGAGCGAGCCGAGTATGATAGCTTCAACGAACTGTCCCACAAAGAAGCTCTGGAACGTGGTATTGGCGGTTTTCAGCACAACAGAACTCTTTTTGTTGAAGTCGTCGCTGAAATATGCACGTCTTATGCGGTTTGCGTCATGTATGAGCTTATCCTTGCGGAGAAGCATATATATTGCGAATATCACGCCGAGGACAAGGTTCGCAACGGCAGAGGTGAGCCCTCCTATTATGCCCATTGCAGAGCTTAATATGCCTGCAAGTCCCGATGTGAGTATCTTTGAAGCCTTTTCGGCTATGTTTGCCCAGTCAAATTCAAGGGAGCTTATCTGCTGCTGTATCTCGGGGTATTCCTTGAGCTTGCCCGTTATGAAGTCCTTTGCACTGGTGAATGAGGGCGGTATTTCAGCATAGAGCACACCGAAAGCCTTGCCTATCTCGGGTACGACTATGTACATTATAAGGGCTATTATCGCTATGGCTATAGCAAAGGTAGCGGCTATGCAGACGGGTCTGCGCGTCCGCATCACGAGCTTCGAGCTGCTTTTCGGGAAGTATATCTTTTCAAAGCGGTTCATGATGATATTGAATATATAGGCGATGAAAAAGCCTATCACCAATGATCTGAGAGCTCCGATAACTACTGATACGAAGTTCGACAGCACTGAGAAGTTCTGACTGATAACGCAGACCGCTATTGCGAGGACTGCTATGAATATATATCTTTTTATCTCACGTTTTTCCATGATCTCTGCCTCCTTATCCGGCCGGATACTATTTCAATTATATATCAATACGGTGCTTTTGTCAATTTTGGATCAGGATCTAAGAGATGAGAATGGACGACCAATATCCGTCTGAAAGTATATGCTGCAGGGGCTATTATATCTGAATTAACAAACTACTTGACCGAATGCAAGTTTCATGTTATAATATGTATAATTAGTTCCGTAATATCGGGAACTTATGCTGTTTTTATGCCATTGCGCGATATTTCGGGCGGTTTATACTATTATTGACCGCTCTTACAAGCTATATGCGAACGGAGGTCATAGTAATGCCAGGTTTAGACGATTACGCTCCTGCTGTCAGAAAGGTCATGACTCTTTTTTATGTCATTGATACTTCTGGAAGTATGCAGGGCAGCAAAATAGGACAGGTAGAATCAGCTCTCGAGGAGGTCATGCAGACTCTTCAGGAGATAAGCGACGAAAGCGACGACGCTGAGATCAAAATTGCAGTTCTTGAGTTCTCAACAGGTGCTTCATGGGTAACTCCCGAGCCCGTTTCCCCTGAGGGATACCGCTTCAAGACCTTTGAAGCCTGCGGCGTTACCGACCTGGGCGCTGCCTGTAAGGAGCTTGACAAGAAGCTCTCAAGGAATGAGTTCCTTCAGACTGCTGCAGGCGCCTATCCGCCTGTTATACTGCTTTTCAGCGACGGCGGTCCTACTGATAACTGGGAGAGCGGACTTGACGCCCTCAAAAAGAACAACTGGTTCAAGCGTTCAATAAAGATAGCCTTTGCTATCGGAGATGACGCTGACAAGGACATTCTTGCACGCTTCTCCGGAAGCTCGGAAACTGTCCTCGACGTAAAGAACAAGGATCAGCTCCGCCTTATGATCGAAAAGGCAAGCGTTATCACAAGCGTTTTCGCAAGCCATTCAAGTACTGTAGACAGCGACACAGACCCTGTTGAGATATCAAAGCAGCTTGCAGAGGACGTTAAAACTCAGACGACCGAAGCTCTCAGCGAAGCAAATACCGCAGACTGGGACGAATCCGACTGGTAAGGTGAGGTTATGCAGAGATTATTATCCTTTGCTCAGACAAGTATCGGCGCTTCACACCTGAACCGAGGAATTGTTTGTCAGGACAGCTCTGCCTGTGCGGATAACGAGAAGTATTCATTTGCGGCGGCTGCGGACGGTCACGGAAGTCTCTGCTATCTCCGTACCGACAGAGGTTCAAGATTTGCTGTGGAATGTGCGGAGGACTGCGTAAGGGAGTTCCTCGATGGGCTCGGAAACGCAGAGGAAGTCCTTGCAGACGAGCGTCAGCGCGAACAGCTATTCAATCAGCTGTGGAGAGGCATAATCGCACGCTGGCACGACAAGACCGAGCAGGATTTCAAGAACGATCCATTCTCCGAGGAGGAGCTTGACCGTATCCCCGAGAAATTTGCAAATTACCGCACAAGATACGAAGCGGGCGACTATATAGGCGCTTACGGTACTACCCTGCTTTTTGCGGTGGTTACTCATAACTATGCTTTCGGAGCTCAGATAGGCGACGGAAAATGCGTGGTCATTGACGGCGACAGCAACGTTTTTGCGCCTGTTCCCGAAGATCCGCGGTGCTATGAGAACGTTACGACTTCCATGTGTCAGGACGACGCGGCTCTCTCGGCAAGATTCTTCTATCTGCCGAAAGGACTTATGCCTGCGGCTGTATTCCTGTGCTCGGACGGCGTGGAAAACTCCTACTGGAACGAAGAACAGCTTTTCTGCTTCTTCCGCGGACTTGCCCTCACTATCGTTGAAAACGGCATGGAGGAGGGAGTGGCGCAGCTTGCGGAATTCCTGCCTTCCATGACGAAAAAGGGCAGCGGCGACGACGTCACCTGTGCGGGTATCATTGATATGACAAAGCTGAACTCATGCTCCGACGGTATACGTGAGGACCTTGAGGTAGCTTCGCTTGCGGCAGCTGCAACAGTGGGAGAAGCCCTTGAAGCCGAGGATATTGAGTACGACGACGAAGAGCTCCAGCAGGTGATATCCGACGTTATCACCGATAAGGCCGAAGCTGACAGCGGAGAGGAAACCGATGAAGCAGCGGAAGAACCTTCCGATGATACGGACAGCGACGAGTGATTGAAAAATAGTGATTGATCGGGCGGCTTTTGCCGCCCTTTCTGTTTACATAAGCAAACTGTCATGTTTCCGCGGACGATAATAAATTTGAAAAAAACCTTGACATTTCAGAACAAATGTTCTATAATATAATTACAAGGAATAGAACATAAGTTCACTAAGCTATCTTACCAAGGGCGCAGCAATATGCTGCTCGTGCTTCTTTTTTTAATAAGGGGGGCAAAACATGACAGATCTTATCAGAAACTACACCTACAGCCGCACTCTTGTCAAAAAGCGAATCGAAGAGCTTCTTGCCATGCGGCATTCACTTCATGAAAGGGGGGAAGCTCTCCGCGCCGAACAGCTCGACCTCGACCGCCGTATACGTTTGCTCTATACGGAGCAACTGGAGCTTACGGAGATAATAGTTCATCTTACCTCATGTCAGAGGAGGCGGAACGACAGTGTCGAAGCGTAACACCTATTCCGATACGTTTACGGGAGCTGCCGACAAAGGCATACGTAAGATACTCGGCTGCGACGACGAGGACGAGCCTGCAAGGAAGCTCCACCGAATAATGTTAAAAGTTATTAATAATGAGCTTACCCCGAGACAAAAGGAAATAATTATGTTATACTATTTCAAGGACATGGACACGGTGGCAATAGGTGAAACCCTGGGGATAACTCCGCAGGCAGTGTCGCAGCTGATGTCACGCGCCCGGATAAAAATGTTCAGAGTACTTCAATACTACATCTGAGGAGAGATATAATGGAAACTCCTATATATGACTTTCTGCGGAGCTATGCCGCTTCGGGAGGGCTGCGCGCGCATATGCCCGGGCATAAGGGCGTTTCGCCCGTGAAGGAGCTCGGGGAGCTTTACAGCCTTGATATCACGGAGATAAAGGGCGCGGACAGCCTTTTTGAAGCCGAGGGGATAATTGCACGGAGTGAGGCGAATACCGCGCGGCTGTACGGGACTGCCGCAACGGTCTTTTCGGCAGGGGGCTCTACCCTGTGCATACAGGCTATGCTTGCGCTTATGAAACAGGAAAGGCGCCGTATCATAGCCGTGCGGAACGTTCACCGCGCCTTTCTGAATGCGGCTGCTCTGCTGGGATTCGATGTTCAGTGGATACTTCCCGAGTACAGCGGCGGCATACTTTCGGGCAGGATACTGCTCTCCGACGCAGAGGAGGCTTTAGCCGCCTCGGCAGAGCCTGCCTGTCTGTATGTAACTTCACCCGATTACACGGGCAGACTGGCGGATATCGCCGCATTGGCAGCTCTATGCAAAAAATATGGGGCAAGACTGTTGGTGGACAACGCTCACGGCGCTCACCTTGCCTTTTTTGAGAAAAGTATGCACCCCATAGCTCTCGGAGCAGACCTCTGCTGCGATTCGGCGCACAAAATGCTGCCTGCGCTTACGGGAGCAGCTTTGCTCCACACCTCGTGTGAGGAATATGCGCCTAAGCTCAAACAGGCTATGAGCCTTTTCGGCTCTACAAGCCCGTCTTACCTGATAATGGCTTCCCTCGACCTGTGCAACCGCTATCTTTCGGACAGTATAAGAAGCGATATCAGTGCGGCTCTGCCGTGCATAGCCGCACTCAGGGAAAGCTTTTCGGGCAGGCTCGTTTTTGCGGAGTCCGAGCCATTCCACATAACAATAAAAGCCGCCGAAAGCGGCTTCAGCGGAGCAGAGCTTGCGGAGCGTCTCCGCGATAACGGCGTTGAGTGTGAATACGCCGACGAGGAGCTTCTTGTGCTGCTGATGTCAGCCTTTTCGCCTGCGGGGGACTTCGGGCGGCTTCGCACCGCGCTTGAGAGCGCGGTATCGGGAGCTTCACGATACGAAAGGAAAAAGCCGGACTTTCAGCCGAAGCTCCCGCAGATGGCCTGCGCCATCTGCGAAGCCGCCTTTGCGCCTGCCGAGGAAATACCTGTGGAGGAGGCGGAGGGGAGAGTATGCGCTTCCGTGAAGGTGCCCTGTCCGCCTGCAGTTCCCATAGCGGTCAGCGGAGAGACAATAGACCGCCAATGCATTGAAATATTCCGTGCTTACGGCATAAAAACCGTCCTTGTGGTGAAAAATTAGCGTAAGCTATTGCAATTTACAGCGATCTGTGTTAAAATGAGATATATTATTTTTGCGGAGGTACTGCCATGAGCGATATGAACGAAAAGGAGCTTGACGAGCTCGAGGAAGAAGAGGAGATCGAAAACTACATCACCCTTACGGACGATGACGGAAATGAAGTTTCCTTTGAGATAATCGGAACAGTTGAATATGAGGAGCACCTCTATGCGGTACTTCTGCCCTTCGACGACGAGGACGACGAGGTAGTCATTCTCGAAGTTATCCCGGGCGAAACTCCCGAGGAGGACGACTTTGTATCCGTAAACGATGACGAGCTTCTCGGAAAGGTGTTCGAGGAGTTCAAGAAGAACTACGACGGCGAATATGAGTTTGAGTAATTCATAATGCATGATCAAAGGGCGCACACTGTGCGCCCTTTTTTGTCGGTATTTCCGTATTTACTTTATAGTGCCTGCCTTGTAGGCTTCAAGGAGCTGACGGAGATCGTTTATCTTGTCAAGTATCTCCTCGCCCTTGTCGGTATCGGAAATATTTGCACGGTGCTCAAGCTTTTCCACAAGGTGGATAGTGGGAGTATTGCCGCTCTCGCCTGCCACAAAGGGCTTGTGCTCCGCAAGATTGAGGCTGTGGGAGTCGTATATGAGCGTATATCCGGCGATACCGGTTGTCGCCTGATAAGCCTTTGAGATACCGCCGTCTATGACGAAAAGCTTTCCCTCTGCCTTTACGGGACTCTCGCCGTTCTTTATCTTGACGGGAACGTGTCCGTTTATGATATGGCCTTTTTCGGGGTCAAGTCCGAAATGCTCCAGAAGTGCCTTGCAGACCTCTGCTCTTTCCGAAAAAGTATAGTATGCGTTGTAGTTTTCGGTATGGAGCTCCTTATCGGCAAGCAGTCCGCGCTCGAAGAACGCCATTTTGTCCTTGCCGTAGAGAGGGGAGATAGCTCCGCACCAGAGATACCACATGAAATCGCTGGCGTACTCCTTTTCCTCGCCGCTGCTGAAATAAGCCTGATTTGCAAGCTCACCCAGCTTGTCCAGGAGAGCCTTTCCCGAGTACTTCACGCCCTGTATGTTCACGCTCTGCAGCTCGCCGTTGCTGTCCATTGGTATGCAGCCGTGGAAAAGCAGATTATTGTTGCAGGTCTTGTACATAGCTCCCTTTGCGTAGATGAAGCGGATATGCCTTTGCAGCTTTTCACTGTGGCGGAAAGATGCTTTCAGCACCTTCATCAGCTCTTCCTCGCCATCTGACAGCGTCAGCGGAGATTTCGGGTCAACGGTAGGAAAGCTCTTGTCGAGAAGCTCATATGTCTTACCGTTTGCGGTGACAGTTCCGTTTATGAAGTCAGTCCTGCCGAAAAGGTCGCGGTCGGTCATCTCCCACTCGGGGTGCTTGGCGATGAGCTGCCCTTCAAGCTTCATCTGTATAACGGCGATTGCCTTGTGCATTTTCGCGGCAAGTTCAAGGTCGACGGGGTCGTAGATATTGTCGTCGAGAGCGTTTGGCATATAGAGCCTGCAGTCGTCATTTTCGTAGGTCTCGGCTGCGAACACTGCAAGAGCTCTCAGGTTGAGACCGTAGCCGTCCTCGAGAACGTCAAAGTTGTTGTACCTCATGGCTATACGGATAACATTGGCGATAAGGGCGGGATTTCCTGCGGCAGCTCCCATCCATGAGATATCGTGGTTGCCCCACTGTATGTCAACGTCGTGCATTTTCATGAGCTCGTCGAGGATAATGTCGGCTCTCGGACCTCTGTCGAATATATCTCCTATGATATGGAGCTTGTCTATACAGACGGACTGTATCAGCTTGCACAGGGAGACTATAAAGGTCTCGGCAATGCCTGTGCTAATTATGGCGCTGATTATCTCGTCATAGTAGTAGTCCTTGTTTACGTCCTCTGTAACGTTGAGAAGCTCGTCGAGTATGTACACCATATCCTCGGGTATACGTTTCCTGATGCGTGAGCGCGTGTACTTCGCGGAAACTGTCTCGCAGACGAGAATGAGCCTGTATATGCTGAGCCTTTTCCATTCGTCGGACATCTCGCCGCTGTTGGTAAGACGGGTTATCTCCTTTTCAGGGTAGTATATGAGCTCCGCAAGCTCCTCGCGGTCACGGGCGGAAACTGTCTTTCCAAGGACGAGGTCGGTCTTTATCTTTATCATGCCCGAAGCGCTCCTGAGCATATGCAGAAAGGCTTCGTACTCGCCGTGGATATCGCTGAAAAAGTATTCGGTTCCCTTTGGCAGGCTTCGTATAGCCGAAAGATTGATTATCTCACTGGCGGCGCTTTCTATAGTGGGGTACTCCTTTGCAAGGAGAGAGAGGTATTTATTGTCCATAGGCTGTTCCTTTCAGAGTTGTTTCATAAGTTCGTCTATGAGGCTTTTTGCGGCAAGTCCGTCGGAAAAGGCGGTAGCTCCGCCGCAGGCTGTTCCTAGTCTCAGAGCATAGTCGTAATCGCCGCTGTCAATGCCTGCTATAAAGCCTGCAAGCATGGAATCTCCTGCGCCTACTGAGTTTTTCAGCTCGCCTCTGCATACGCCGCAGCGGTGGATATCTCCTGTTTCGTCAAGGAGAAGAGCTCCTTTTTCAGCCATTGAGACAAGGACGTTACGGGCGCCTGCTTTCTGCAGTTCCGAAGCGTATTTAATGATGTCCCCGTCGTTTTGTATCCCGGCTCCGAAAAGCTCACCGAGCTCGAAATTGTTGGGCTTTATAAGAAATGGACGGTATTTCAGCACATTCAGCAGAAGCTTTCCTGTTGCGTCCGCAACAAATCGGATATCGCGCCCCGAAAGCCTTTCAAGTATCCTTTCGTATATGTCAGAGGGAAGGCTGTTCGGAATGCTGCCTGCAAGTATGAGGGTGTCGCCGCCGCGGATATTGTCCAGCTTTGCGAAGAGCTCCGCAAGGGCTTCATCGCTGATGTGGGGACCCTGTCCGTTGATCTCGGTCTCCTCTGCGGCTCTGAGCTTCACATTTATCCGGGAATTACCCTCCGGGAGCCTTACGAAATCAGCTTCGATACCCATATCCATTACGCCGTTTTCTATAGCTTCGCCCGTAAAGCCTGCGGTGAAGCCCAGCGCTTTTGACTTTACACCCAGCTCCGCAAGTACCGCGGAAACGTTTATGCCCTTGCCTCCGAAGTAAATCTCCTCCGATGCGGTACGGTTGACGCTTCCGAGCTTTATCCCGTCAGCGCGTACCACGTAGTCTATGGCAGGGTTGAATGTTACTGTGTATATCATAAAGAAGCTTCCTTTTTCTTGATTTGCCATTCGATCATATCAATAATGTCTTCTCAGCAGTCCATAAGTGCGATAACCGCCTGAAGACGGCTGTTGAGTTCACACTAATTATAGCATAGTGCGTACAAAAAATCAATTCGTATATAACAAAATAAGCGTTTACCCCATGGTAAACGCTCTGTTATGCATAAAAAACGCGGTTCAGTTTCCTGAACCGCGCCTGGTGCGAGTAATGGGACTTGAACCCATACGTCTGTCGACACACGCCCCTCAAACGTGCCTGTCTGCCAATTCCAGCACACTCGCATTGTAGCATTTCGTGACTGCTTTAATATTATATCAGAATTTGATTTGCTTGTCAAGCCTTTTTTGAAATTTTTTTTGAAAATATTTAGTTAACATAAAAAATAATATAAGCCGCTATTGACTTTTGGCTGCCGCTGATGTATAATATTAAATGTTGGTGCTGATGTGGCACAGTCGGTAGCGCAACGCCTTGGTAAGGCGTAGGTCGTCGGTTCAAGTCCGATCATCAGCTCCACGCAGATAGCGGTAAATAAGCGTTTCTTCTATATGAGGAAACGCTTATTTATTTTGCTGAATACAAAAGTGTCCTTTTTTCGTCATTATTAGATGATAAGCAATAAAAACGAGGCAAAGCAAATCTGCTCTGCCTCGTTTTTTATATTTTATGGCACATAAAACTCCCTGATCACTTTTTATCCCTGATATTGCCTTTTTTAGCATAATAAAGCTTCTTTTCCGCATACAGCATACTGTCAGCTCTGTGGTAAGTCTCGTCTATTGAGCTGCCGTCATCTCTGACCGCATAGCCGACAGAACATGAGTACTCGGTACGGGAGATATTCTGCTTGATTTTCTCCACCAGCGACTTTACTCCTTCCTCTGAGGAACCGATACACAGTATGGCGTACTCGTCGCCGCCGATACGGTATACGCGCTGTTCTTTGTTTGCAGCTGCAGAAAAGCAGTCGGCAAGAGCTTTCAGAGCGATATCACCTGCAATATGTCCGCTGTTGTCGTTTATTTCCTTTAACCCGTCCATATCCATAGCTACAACAGCAGTTATCCCCTCGAAATACTTCTCTGAATCTGTGTAGTAACTCTTTCGGTTGAGGAGCTTTGTGAGCGGATCGCGTTTGGTGAACTGCTGCAGCAGGAAAATATAGTATACAAGAATATCTATGGCAATAGTGATATTGAACCAATGATGAGCTGTCTCCTCCATGAAAAGCGGCATTATCAGGCAGAATACCGATGCGATAGACATGAATATCATCAGACTGTAGTCTTCTTTTTCGGTCCTGTGAGTCCTGAACATAGTTATGATAAGGTAGATAAGATACAGGGCGTCTATGAAATACGTGAGGTAGCCAAGAGTTCCGCGCCCGAAATGGTTGTCGCTTGAAATACGGAATACGATACCTGTAGGAATGGATATGAAGCATAGCGCGGCGTTCAGTACTGCGGGGATAAGCAGATATTTCTTCTGCGAAGGATACATTATCATTATCGCACTAACGAGAATGAACGTGACAAGACTGTAGTTCACAGCGCATAGTATAGGTCTCAATACGGAATATGAGGGCAGATCTGAAAGGTAGCTCTCTGTATAGCAGGAGACCGAATACAAAAACAGCATTGCGGTGGTAAATGAGATCCTGTATATTATCCTGCGTTCCAATTGGATATCGGAATGCAGAACGAGCCCTATTGCGGTAAGGATCATCAATAATCCCCAGTGTTCCGATAAATAACCTGATAATGTCATAAAAAGACCGTCCCCCTTTTTTGATCCGGGATTTAATTGATTTAATTATATCACATTTCCTGAAATCTTTCAAGTGTTATTATCTGAACGTTTTATGATTAAACTATAACAGAAACGTTTCTGAGTCCTGGAAACAGAAACGTGCTTTTAACCTTTCGACAGGCTTCGTCAAATCTGCTAAATATTACACATAGTACAATATACACAATGTTAAACAGACTGCAAACGCCTACAGCACGTATTTCTGTCCACAAAAGTTTGTTGAACATCATATTGCAGATGAACAAATTATACAATTTGTCAAGTGGATTTTGCTATAGTATCACGAATATGATTAACAAAATGTGACTTTTCATGAAAAGGTATTTTCAAACGCGGAAAATAGTAGTATTATAAGTACATAATTTATTTCTTTTAAGGGGGTCCTTATTTATGAGGTTATTTTCAATGTTAGGTGAAATTTATGATGATGTGGTAACCGGCAGAAATCACTATATGTACGACGACGACTATGATTGCTTGTATCTCCCTGTCAGCAAGGAGTTCGTAAATCATATCTTAGAGAGAGAATGCGACCAGTGCGGAGTTCTTATCTTCACAATGGACCGCGATTTCAATTATTCTCTCGACAGCATTCTCATTGATGAAGACGAGGTTCCGCGCGACCTCAGAGAGGAGATCGCAGAGTACGTTGAAGCTCACGAGATAAATCAGCAGTATTTCGAGCTCAGCAGCGCACTCTCCCATGTGTTTTGCAGAATATATTGATGCAGTGATAAATGAGTAGATCATAAGCGTTAAAGGCGTTTCCGATGCGAAAGGGAACGCCTTTTGTTTTTTGCGGAACAGATATGACCGTTTGCAGGCTGATATTGCATAAATCCGCAAGTTATGCGTTGACATTTCCCGAAATATGCGTTAAAATGTAGTTGACAGATTATTTTATGGAAAGGAACCGGCTTATGAAATTTATAAAACGCTTATCTGCATTTGCAGTTGCAGGCTTTACTGCGCTGTCGGCTTCTGCGGCGGCAATGCCTGCGTATGCAGCGGCGACTCCAGATGTTGTGGATTACAACGAGACCGAAAACAACTGGGCGAAGCTTTTGCAGTACACCCTTTATTTTTACGACGCCAATATGTGCGGTACGGACGTTTCCGAGAACAACCGCCTTTCATGGCGCGGAAACTGCCACGTTTACGACTCAAAGGTGCCTATGCACTCCATAGACGACGATCACACGGGAACCAATCTCCCAGAGTCGTTCATGAAGAAGTACAAGGATATCCTTGATCCTGACGGCGACGGCTTCATCGACGTGTCAGGCGGCTTCCACGACGCAGGCGACCACGTAAAGTTCGGACTTCCCGAGGCTTATGCGGCTTCTGTTGTGTCATGGGGCTATTACGAGTTCCGCGACGCCTACAAGGAAACGGGGCAGGACGCTCATGTCGAGACTATCTGCCGCTATTTCTGCGACTACTTCATGAGAAGCACTTTCCGCGACGAAAACGGCGATGTTGTTGCGTTCTGCTATCAGGTAGGCGACGGAAGCGTCGATCACTCCTACTGGCAGTCTCCCGAGATAGACGCTATGGGACGCCCTGCTTTCTTTGCAACTTCGGAACTCCCAACAACGGACGATGTTTCCGAGAGCGCGGCGGCTCTTGCCATAAACTATTACAACTTCAGGGACACCGACCCCGAGTATGCGGAGAAATGCCTTGACTATTCAAAGGCTCTCTTTGACTTTGCAAACAAAAATGACAAGGCAGTAGGCCCTCCCGGCGAGGGGCCCATGAGTTTCTACACATCAAGCAAGTGGGAGGACGACTTCTGCTTTGCGGCCGGCTGGCTCTACCTTATTACAGAGGATCACGCCTACCTTGAAGCCTGCGAGAAGTACATAGACTACTATGCGCCTCCCGGATACGTTCTCTGCTGGAACGATATGTGGAACGGCGTGGGACTTATCTTCGGCCGTATACAGGACATCTATCCCGAGGTATGTGAGGAAGTCCGCGTGGCTATCGGAAGAGGACAGTATGAAAAGCTGGACTTCTGGGAAATGCAGGCAAAGGCTCTCAATACCGTAATGAACAAGAAGCTCACGCCTGCAGGATACTTCCACCTCGATACATGGGGAAGTGCAAGATACAATACAGCGGTGCAGTTCACGGCTCTCGTTTACGACAAGTATCAGAAGGGCAAGGACAGATACAACGACAAGAACGAGGACTACGCCTTTACAAAGTGGTCACTCGGACAAATGGAATACATCATCGGTGATAATCCTCTCGGCAGGAGCTATGTTGTCGGATACGGCGAGAACAGCGTCAAGTACCCTCACCACCGCGCGGCTTCAGGACTTACAATGGCAGAGGACCCTGCTGAGCACAAGCATGTACTTTACGGCGCCCTTGCAGGCGGTCCCGATGAAGAGGACGAGCACAACGACGTCACAAAGGACTGGGTCTACAACGAGGTAACTATCGACTACAATGCGGCGATAGTCGGCGCGGCGGCAGGACTTTACCTCTACAAGGGCGACAAGACGATGAAGCCCGAGGAGGACTTCCCGCCTGCTGAAAAGGTTGACGATACCGAGCTTTTCTCGGGTGATGACTTCTGGGCGGCAGGCTACTGCTCGGACGCTCCCGAAAAGACAGGCTCGGGCGTTACAAAGCTCACATTCTTCGTGAATACGGACTCTCTTGAGCCCCATGACGATATATCCATACGCTACTATTTCAGCATTGAGGAGTTCGAGAACAAGACTATCCCCGGAAGCTTCGTTCTGCAGAAGACCTACGACCAGGTGGAGACTGAGGTAACAGGCAAGTCCGCAGTGCTTTCACAGCCGAAGCAGTACAAGGACGATATATACTACATAGAGATATCGTGGCCTGATTACGCTATCGCCAACTCAAACAAGAAGTATCAGCTGATAATCGGCAATTACTACGGCGAGAAGTGGGACTCCTCCAACGACTGGAGCAAGAAGGGCATGATAGACCTCACCGAGGAGGGTGAGGATTACGACAATATTGTCAGCGGCGTTGAGTTTGCAAAGCGTTGCGAGAACGTCTGCGTGTATGCCGACGGAAAGCTCATAGGCGGTACAGAGCCCGACGGCACCAAGCCTGCAAAGGTGTATAAGGTAGCGCAGCTCGTAAGGCTGAGAAAAATGCTTCTCGGAGGCTCGCCTTTCAGCAGTAAGGAGGCCGCAGAGCAGTTCGACTTCAACGGCGACGGAAATACAGACATATACGACGAGGTAGAACTCAGAAAGCTCCTTGTTTCACAGTAATAAAAAAACGGCGGATATAACCGTGATACTTATATGGTAATTTATACTTTATATCGGGGGGATCCTTTTTCAGGGTCCCCCTCAATATAACGTGTAAAACTGCCATATGTGTATTACAGTTAATCCGCCGTTTTTTCATTAGTTATGCATTATTCTCAGTCGCTTACGTCCGAATCGAGGGTGATGCTCACATTATAATCGGGGTAAGCCTCCTGAGTTTCCGTGAGTATATGGTCGTAGAGCTCCTGAGTGTCGGGAGCGGCAAAGTCGATGATTATATCGAAATGAATGGTCATTTTCTTCTCGTCCAGGTAGAAGCCGTGTATTTGTAGAACGTATTCATGGGACATGACGTTCCTGCGTATATCACCGTACATCTGCGAAGCCCTGTCGTTCTGCGTATTTACCGCATAGACGCTTATACCTGCCAGTATGACCCTGTGCTCCGCGAGGACCTTTTCCGTTATGCGGTGCTCCAGCTTGTCGAGCTCCGCAACGCTGAGGGTATCGGGGACTTCTATATGCACCGAGCCGATAAGCAGGTCGGGACCGTAGCTGTGGAGTATCAGGTCGTAAGCGCCCTGCACCTCGGGAAATGAGGTAACGGTCTCCTTTATCTCTCTTGAAAGGTCGCTGCTTATGCGTTTTCCGATAATACTCGAAAGGCTCTCGCCCAGTATCTCAAGACCCGATTTGATGATAACGAGGGAGATAAGGGCTCCCAGCCATGCCTCGGTGCGGATATTGAACAAGAGATATATAGCCGCAGCAAGGAGAGTTGCCGCGGAGATGACGGAATCGAGAAGAGCGTCCTTTCCCGAGGCGATAAGCGAGTCGGAATTGACGCTCTCGCCCTTCTTTCTCACATAATGTCCGAGAAGTATCTTTACTATTACCGCCGAGGCTACTATTATTATAGCTGACGCGGAATAGTCGGGGACAGGAGGGGAGATTATCTTTTTTATGGATTCGACCAGCGAAGTCACGCCTGCATAGAGGACTATGACTGCGATAAGGGAGGTGCTGAGGTTTTCGACTCTTCCGTAGCCGTAGGGGTGTTTTTTGTCGGGGCGTTTTTTTGCGAGCTTTGTACCTATTATAGTAATGACCGACGACATAACGTCGCTGAGGTTGTTTACAGCGTCGAGCACGATAGCGATGGACGAGCTGAGGACTCCCACCACGGCCTTGAATGAAGCAAGGGCAATATTTGCGAGTATACCGACGATACTTGTTCTGACGATTACTTTATCTCTGTTCATGCAGCATACACCTTCCTCAGAGTATCTCCCATTCAAATTCTGCGAAGTCGGTGAGTTTTATATCGTCGGGAGCTATGCTCACGGCTTTTGCCTCTGCACGGAGACAATTCATGTCCATTGCGTATCGTGCCTGCGAAACGAAGCTCATATCCGAGCGGTCGTAGCTTATTTTCAGCAGCTTTCCCAGTTTTGTGCCCGAGGCTTCACAGAGAAGCTCAGCTTTTTTGCGTGCATTTGCGGAGGAAAGGCGGATAAGCTCCTCACGGGCTGCCTCCTCGTCCTTTACCGTGAAGTATACCGATATCTGCGGAGCTGCCTCCGAGGCTGAAACTGCCCTGAGCACCGCTGCAAGACGCCGGGTGTCGAGGCTGAACTCTATCTTCATGGAGTGGTCGCAGCAATATCCCTTGAAAACGCTGTGATAGATATTGTTTTCGTCGGGAACAGACTCGTATTCCGTATGCACATTGAAGTCTGAGGTCTTGAGGTCCTCTCTCTCGAAGCCCTCCGTTTCGAGTATGCCGATGAGTTCTGCGAGACCGTTTTCGGCTTTGTCCATAGCCTCTCCGCAGTCGCTGCTTCGTGTCTGCATATCAAGTTCAAGACGAATGAGGTCGGGCTTTACGGAAACGCTTCCCGAACCCTTGACAATAACAGAAGCCATAATATTATCTCCTTTATCAATAATCTCCGCTTTTAACTTCTATTTCATCTTCAGTGGAGGTGACATCGCCTGTGAGACCGCACCAGCCGCAGGTTATGCGTTCTTCGTTGTTCCAGCAGCTCAGCTTGCCGCAGCGGCTGCACTGCACGAAGCGTACCGACTTGCAGTACGGACAGCCGTTGTATTCGTTGGCAGGGTAGAGGTTGCCCTTTATCTCGTTCCTGTCGAAGCCTTCGTGAGAGGCTCGTTTCGGGTCGACGGGGAAAGCCCATGTCCTGAACCAGTCTCCCTGCCATTCCTCGACTCTCACGCCGTAGATACGGTTAGCTTCGGGACATTTCATAAGTATTACTTCAGCCTTCATTTTCTTCAGCCTTTCTTTTCTGTTCATCGCGGTAGTCAGACGGCGAGCAGCCCTCGCTGGACCTGAACTGGCGGACGAAGTAGTTGTATGACGAGTAGCCGCACTCACGGGATATCTCCGTGACGGTCATATCCGTCTGTGAGAGCAGCGTCTTGGCGTTTTCTATGCGGAATTGTATCATTTCCTCGATAATGCTCCTGCCGAAGTAGGATTTGTATATCTTTTGCAGATAGCTCTTGCTGAGATAGAGGCTTTCCGCTATCTCGCTTATGCTCCAGGGGAGCTCGGGGTTCTTCTTTATCCTGTTCCTGAGGAGACAGAGCTTCTCAAACTGAGGATTTGAGGTAGGCTCTGATATGGTGTAGGTGAATACGCGGTTCACCGTTGCCTTGTACATAGCGTCCGAAAGGTCGGCGGATGGTGTTATCTCCAGTCTGCAAACGCCTACCGAGAAGTCGATGTTGCAGTTTTCCTCGCCGCTGAACTGGGTATCCTTTATCTTGCCGCAGAGCTCGCTGTATATTTCCTCTGCCCGTCCCTCCTGCGGACTTATGACGCAGAGGGTCTGCGAAGCCCATGCGCCGCATATTTCCCTGTTCCTGATACAGGAACGGAGCTTCTTTGCAAAGGCAGCCATGATACTGTTGGACTTTTCCTCGCCGCTCTGATAGTAGGCTTTTTTCAGTCCGTGGAGCTCAAAGGCGGCGCACTCGATAAAGCCGTTGCCCGTCTCTGCGGAGAGCTTTGTGCCGAACTCCTGTTCAATGCCGCTCCTGTTGAGAAGACCTGTTATATGGTCGTAGAGCAGAGCCTTGCTGGTATTGAGGATAGTGCGGTTGGTAATAGCCTTTATACGCACCTGTTCAAGGGCTACGTTCACGTAGTTTATCCATTTCATATAGAGGGAGCTGAACGAGCGCGGTTCTTTTCCGAATGAAACGGCGCAGTAGCCGAAGAAGTTGTTATTGTAGTGCAGGGGAGAGAGAAAGAAAGCGGAGGGGTAGCTGCGCTCCTCGCTGTAATCGGGGAGGAGGTCTGAGGAACTGAAAAAGCCGCGGCTCTCGGATTCGCGCCATATAGCGGACTTTGCCAGTACCACCTTCATAACATCTCCCGTATGGAAGCCGAGCTCCTCTGCGTTCTTGTCAACGGTCGAGTCGATATAGCTCTTGGTAAGGCAGATACGCACCCTTCTCATTTTATGCAGGAAGTAGGTGTAATTATCCAGCCTGTCGGCAAAGGTGGCAATATTGTCTGCGTTGGTGATATCGAAAAGCATATCGCCGTAAAGGAGCTGAGACTCGAAACGGCTGTTAATGCTGAGGTTTCGCTGTATGTTATGGCGGAGTCCCGGGTTTTCGGAACAGCCGCAGCTCTCGCCCAGGCGGAGCTCGCCGTTCTCGTTTGGCACTCTGCTGCATATTTTTCCCGTGATTATGCGGTAGAGCCGCCTTACAGACTCTGCCCCAAGCTGGAAATTCGGGCGGCTGTAGCTGGTTATGGACGGCGTGGACTGGTAGCCCTCTATGGAGGCGTCATAGCCCGTTATGGCTATATCTTCGGGAACTCTCACACCTGCGTCCGTGAACAGCTTTGTAAGAGTTATTGCCATTACGTCGTTTCCGCAAACTATTGCTTCAGGGCGTTCAAGTTCGCCGCTGAGTATGCGCTTTGCGAATTTTTTTGGAGCTTCAAGCCAGAAATCTCCGTATTCGCACCAGTCCCTGCCGATGCTCAGACCGTGCTTCTTCATGGAGCTCTTATAGCCTGCAAGTCTTTCCTCGCCGCTGAAAGTGTTTTTCGGACCTGTCAGGCAGTATATTTTTCTGAAACCGTGAATATTTATAAGGTGGTCGGTGATTATCTCAAAGGCTTCGCGGTCGTCCACCGAGGTGGTCTCGAAGCTGTTGTGGCCGTTGTGGTCAAGGAGCATAACGGGCTTCTCCGAGCGCTTGCATAGGCTGTCGATATAGCGGCAGATATCATCGTCATGGAAGGTGTTCCTGTCATAGATGATACCGTCTATGCTGTCGGAGAGAATGAGGTCGAAAATGGACTTTTCAGCGTCCTTATGCACCGAATGTACGGAAAAATCGTGGAGGGGAGCTATTACCGCGATATCGCAGTTGCTCTTGAAAGCCTGGGTGATGATGCCGCGGAGTATCTCGCACTGGAAGTCGATATGGCAGTCCGCGATGACTACGCCTATAAGTATTCTTCTGTTCATGCTCTCACTCCTTTCGTAAATCATAATTTTGCTTCGCAAAGCTATGATTTATATGTACTATTGTATCATAATTATGTGCCGAATGCAAGACAATTATATATATTTGTTGTGGGAATTTCAAAAAATCTCCTTGAAAAAATAGTATTTTTCATTGTTTTTGCAATAAAATGTGCTATAATGATAATCAAAGGCATTAACTGCAAGAAACGGGACGGTCGGAGTTTCCGCCCCACACCATGTCTTTCAGGGGAAAAGCATATCCCCGACGGAGTTCAGGCAGCTCTGCGGGGAATATACTTTACTCGCAGAGCTCGTGCTTCACAGGTCACGTTATTTACCCTCTCACTTTTTATATTCCTGAGAAAAGGTCTCTCCGCAGCGAGAGACCTTTTCGCTTTTTTATTCATTTAAGTATGAATATTCGTAATATTTAATGAATATTGTATAAATTCTCCAACTGTCTATATGATAATTATATTGACCGTGACCATTGACATTTTGTACTGAAAGTGTTATTATGGTTGTATATATATGCTGCCCCCTTTGTGGAACACTGCGGGGAAAGCTTCATATTTGAATGCAGCCTGTACAAAAAAGCCTTATGCTCATTGTACACAGGGCTGAAAAAGGAATTTTGCAATGCTTGCAAGTTTAACGAACATCAATAAATTCTATAACGGAAACCAGGTACTCAATAACGTTTCGCTCACCATTGATGAGAACGACAGGATAGGTCTCGTGGGAAACAACGGCTGCGGAAAATCAACGCTGCTGAAAATACTCACGGGCTCGGTCGAACCCGACCGCTTCACGGAAAAGGACGGCATAGTTTCTATGGCTGCCAAGACCACCGTGGGCTACCTCGAACAGATGGGCGGACTGAACACGGAGAATACCGTCATCGACGAGATGAGAAGCGTATTCGGACCTATACATAAAGCTATAGACCGCCTCCGTGAAATTGAGCTTGAAATAGAAATGGGCGATGATTCCGCTGCGGACGAGTATCAGCAGCTCTCGTCATGGGTGGAAGCCAACGACGGCTACAACACCGATGTGAAGATACGCATGGTACTCAACGGCATGGGCTTTTCGGGAGAAGAGCTGAACCGTACCGTTTCGGGCTTCAGCGGCGGAGAAAAAACCAGACTCTGCATCGCCAGGCTCCTGCTTGAGGAGCCGAATCTGCTCATACTCGATGAGCCGACCAACCACCTTGATTTCAAGACGATCATGTGGCTTGAGGACTACCTCCGCTCCTACAAGGGCGCTATCCTCATAGTTTCCCATGACCGCTACTTCCTTGACAGGCTCTGCACCTCTATCTGCGAGATAGAAAGAGGTACTCTCACACGCTACAGAGGCGATTATACTGCCTTTGTCAGACAGCGGGAGGAGAACGACGCCCGCCGCGAGAAGGAATACGAGCTCCAGCAGAAGCAGATAGCTCAACTGGAGGACTACGTTGCAAGGAATCTCGTCCGTGCGTCAACTACCAAAATGGCTCAGAGCCGCAGAAAACAGCTCGAGAAGATCGAGCGCGTAGAACGCCCCGTCCACGACACAAAACACGCGAAGATCCGCTTCACATACGCAGTTGAGCCGCCTATCGACGTGCTCAAGGTAAAGGGCGTGGACATTTCCGTAGGGGAGGGCGCTTCACGCAAAACACTTGTGGATACCCTCGACTTTGAAGTCCGCAGAGGCGAAAAAGTCGGTATCATAGGCGATAACGGCATTGGTAAATCAACGCTGCTTCGCATAATCCAGGAACAGCTGCCGCACAAGGGAACTGTCCGCTGGAACAGCAATATCAAGATTTCCTATTTTGAACAGGAAAGCACAAATCTTAACAAGGAGCTTACTGTAATGGAAGAGCTCCACAGCCGGTATCCGCTCATGTCTGACCTTGAGGTACGCAGCCTCCTCGCGCAGGTACGTCTTGTAGGGGAGAATGTTTTCAAGGAAACAGGAGTGATAAGCGGCGGCGAGCGGGCTAAGCTCTGCTTCGCAATAATGATGCAGGAGCATGGAAACGTGCTCATTCTCGACGAGCCTACAAACCACCTCGATCTTAGCTCAAAAGAGGCTATTGAGGAGGCGCTTGCCGAGTATACGGGTACGGTCATATTTGTGAGCCATGACCGCTACCTTTTAAGTAAAATTTCCGACCGTCTCATCGAACTATCGGGCGGAAGCTATCGTTTGCATAACTATGGCTTCAATAAATATCTCGATGTGCTCAGGGAGGAACAGGCAGCGGAGCGTAAAGCTCTCGACGCCGAAAAGCAACAGCGTGCTGCGGAAGCAGCAAAAGAAAAGTCCGCTAAGGGCTATCGCAGCAAACAGCAGAGAAGTGCTGACGCTGCGAGAAAAAATGAAATGAAACGCCTTGAAAAGGAAATCGACGATCTACAGGCACAGATCGACTCTATCAACGAGGAGATCGGCAAAGAAGAGGTCTACAGCGATTATGAGCTGATGAACCGCAAATGTGCCGAGATCGAAGAGCTTAAACAGAGGATCGACGCTGATTTCGAGCTTCTGATTGAGCTTGACCAATGAAAAGGAGTAAATCTATGAAAATCAAAACGCTTATGAGCCTTGCCGCAGCTGCGGCGCTCGTCGTTCCGTCAGCGGGTATTACTGCTAACGGCGCAGCCGGACTCTATGTTTTCGGCGATGTAAACGGCGACGGCACGGTGGACGCAACGGATGCTTCTTCTGTCCTTGCTGCATATGCGTCAGTGTCATCGGGACAGGAAAGTCCCCTTTACACCTATCAGGAATCAGCCGCTGATATAAACGGTGACAACATCATCGACGCAGTGGACGCTTCCATGATACTTTCCTATTATGCTTACGTTTCGGTAAGCGATGAGGGAGCTATATTCACAGACTTCCTCGAACAGCACGGCATCAAACAGAAAAATGACGAAAACAGCGGAGCTCAGGAAACGGCGACTCCGGAAGCCGGCATATCAGACGTCCAGCAGCCTCTTGTGAATGGCGGAGCAGAGTACACTCTTCCGCGTATCGACAGTGAGTATGCGGATATGTTCTGGATAGGAGACTCACGTACAGTGGGACTGTCCTATAATGTTGCCATTGATTATCTCGGAGAGATCGGAGTAGGCATAGCACTGCTCAACCGCAATCATGACAGTATCTGTCAGATCCGCAATAAAACAGTCATTTTTAACCTTGGTGTAAACGATCTGCACAACAGCCGTGCATATCTCAATTGGTACAATAGTCTGCCTGACGAATTCCTTGATAACAACAAGGTGATCGTCTTGTCAGTTAATCCGTGCAGCGGCTCATACGAGAGGCTCAATTCGGGCATTGAAGAGTTCAACAGCACTGTAAGGGACGGTCTGGACAGCAGGATCACTTTCCTCGATTCATACGGATTCCTTCAGTGGAACGGCTTCTCAACATCTGACGGTCTGCACTATACATCGGGCACCTATATCAGTATCTACAATTTCGTCAATGACGCTATAAACAATGAAAGCGCAGCGGAGGAGTAAGATATAGGTAAAAAAGTAAATTATTTTTGATAACTATTGCATTGTACTTCAAAGTATGATATAATGTTAATCAGTAATTTACGGCACGAGCCGTATCATTCCTATGGAGGGTTAAAAAATGAAACATATCAAGACTATCAATAAGGCTAATCTCAAGGAATCCGCTCAGAAGGGCGGCTGCGGCAAGTGCCAGGCTTCATGCCAGTCAGCTTGCAAGACTTCATGCACAGTTGCTAATCAGAAGTGCGAGAGATAAGCTGAACACTAAGTTTAGTCGAGGCAGTATGAAAATGCTGCCTCATATTTTTTGAATAGAGGTTTTTTACATGATCCATAAATATAAGCTTAACGGGCTTAATATCGTACTTGACGTCAACAGCGGCGGCGTCCATCTTGTGGACGAGCTTACATACGACCTTCTCGATAACGTTGAGCCGCCCTTTGAAGCTGAATGTCCGCAGAATGTGGTGGACAAGCTCTCAAAGTCGTACTCCCCCGAGGATATCAGGGACTGCTACAGCGAGATCGTGGAGCTCTACAACGACAAGATACTCTTCTCTGAGGACGATTACGAGAAGTACGCTCAGTACTCCGTGGCTTCTCCCATAAAGGCAATGTGCCTCAATATCGCTCACGATTGTCAGCTGCGCTGCAAGTACTGCTTCGCTTCCACAGGCGATTTCGGCAAGGGAAGAAAGCTCATGTCCTTTGAGACAGGCAAGCACGCTATCGACTTCCTCCTGGAAAACTCGGGAGACCGCCCCAACCTTGAACTTGATTTCTTCGGCGGCGAGCCCCTGATGAACTTCGGCGTGGTAAAGCAGGTAGTCGAGTACGCAAGAAGCCGCGAAAAGGAATATAATAAGAAGTTTCGCTTCACTATCACTACGAACGGACTCCTCCTCGATGATGAGAAGATAGATTTCATCAACCGTGAGATGTCAAACGTAGTACTTTCTATCGACGGCCGAAAGGAAGTCAACGACTATTTCCGCGTATTGCCCAACGGTCAGGGCTGCTATGATATCATCATGCCCAAGTACAAGAAGCTCGTTGCAGGCAGAGGCGATAAGGAATACTATGTAAGAGGTACTTTCACCAACAAGAACCTCGATTTCTCAAACGACGTTTTTGCCCTCAATGAGGCAGGCTTCGACCAGATATCCGTAGAGCCCGTTGTGGGCGACGACGATATCTACGCACTTACCGAAAAGGATCTTCCTGCTGTTTTTGCGGAGTACGAAAAGCTTGCGCTGAAGCTCCTCGAAAATGAGAAGAAGGGCAGGAAGTTCAATTTCTTCCACTTCATGCTCGACCTCGACCAGGGGCCCTGCGCTATAAAGAGACTCAGGGGCTGCGGCTGCGGAAACGACTATGTTGCTATCACCCCCGACGGAGATATCTTCCCGTGTCACCAGTTCGTGGGTATCGACGAGTACAAAATGGGCAATATAGACGATGGTACCTTCAATCAGGAAATGAAAGCCGATTTTGCAAAGGCTCATGTTTATTCCAAGCCCGACTGCCGCGAGTGCTGGGCGAAGTTCTATTGCAGCGGCGGCTGCAATGCCAATAATTACCAGTATATGGGCGATATAAGAACAGCTCACAAGATATCATGTCAGCTCGAAAAGAAGCGCCTGGAGTGCGCTATCATGATGAAGGCTGTGAAAATGGCGGATTCGGCGGAGTAATCGGCGCATAAGTGTTTTTATCTGAACGGCAGGGGGGATACTATGAAGATAAACCGCATACAGCTCAATTGCAGGCGCAGCAGCGCTCTCGGCGGAGAAATGGGTGCCGACCCTGTACTGCTGCTTTTCAGGTCTCCCGTTGAGTACATCGAAAACGGCACTGTCAAGCGTACCATCGGCGCTTCTGCGGCGCTCCTCACCAGCGGTTACAAGCAGAGTTTCCGGCCTGTGAAGGGCAACCCACTGCGGTATGACATAGTAAGCTTCAGGACATCTGCTGCCGACAGACAGTATATTGCTTCAATGAACCTCAAGCAGGACGCTCCCGTGGAGCTTGATGACGATTTCGTAATATCGGGCGCTCTCCGCTCGATGCAGTCCCAGTCCATGCACAGGGGAAAGCATTTCAGTGAATTTATGGAGCTTTCCATGCGACTGATATTCATAGCTATGAGCGACGCCTCAGAGTGCGTCGAGCAGTCTCCCGAGGAAAAGATACCTCACTATGCAAAGCTGAAAAAGCTGCGCGACTCGATTTACGAGGACCCTGTGAATACATGGTCCGTTGATGAAATGTGCGGCGAGCTGCACATAAGCAAGACTTACTTCCACCGCCTGTATTTTGCAGCTTTCGGCGTGACCTGCCGTCAGGACGTCATAGAGAGCCGCCTTATCTTTGCGGCTGAAATGCTCAGGAATACGGAGAATACCGTTACGGAGATAGCGGAGCTCTGCGGCTATGACAGCGAATCCTACTTCATGAGACAGTTCAAGATGCACAAGGGATGTACTCCCACAGAGTACAGAAGAAGAGCCAAGACCACAGAAGAATAGCCTTTCAATTGTGGACATTTGTGTTTTGTTAGTATACAATGTGCAAATTTCAATAAAAAATTAGTGCAAAAAATAAAAAAAACACTTTACAAGTACAAAAAGTTGTGATATAATACTAAGTGTGAACAAATTTTGACTATACAGTCGAAGGACAACTAAACTTAGAGATAGACCGCCATACGCGCGGAACACAGATGCACGAAGGAGCTGTATATAAAAATTCTGCAGCTTCCGATCTGATCGAATATTCTTTAAGGAGCGATTTCTTTTTATGAATAACGGAGATAAGCGCAGAAACCGCAAGAGGGACAGATCGTCAAAGCGCTATAAAGTAAGATACGATCGTCTTGTTGCGGCAGTCCTCGTCCTTGTAGTACTCATTGTGGTGCTTGCTTCATGCGCCCATGCCTGCTCGGATAAGGACAAGGATAAAAACTCCGCTAATAAAAAACAGGCGACCAGCGCCAATAATACACAGCAGTCATCCATTATTGACGACCTTGTTACAAGCAGCGAGACAAGTTCGCTCATTACAGGTACTCCCGACGGTCAGAAGCCTTCGGAGTCCCAGTACGTAAACGAGAAATTCAAGGCAGAGGATATCCACAGAGGTGACCTCGTCCTTGTAAATTTAGATAATGAGTATAAATTCCCCGAGGACGACATTGAGCTCGTCAGCGTATATGAAAATATCACAGGCGAGTATTACCACGTTTCAGACCTCAATCAGAAGCTTCACAAGCCTGTCCTCGACCAGCTCACAGCTCTCATGAAGAGCTTCTATGAGGCTGAAAACAATTCTGATATCTATGTTATAGGCACTTACCGCTCAAAGGGCAATCAGGATGACATTTACTGGAGCGGTAGATCACAGTTCCAGAGCGGTTATTCCGATTACCATACGGGCAGGAGCTTCGATATAGGCATATTCCCCACAGACGGCTCTATGACAGGCTATTATTCGCCAAGAGGCGTTTACGGATATGTGGACGAGCACGCTGCCGAGTACGGCTTTATCGTAAGATTCCCCGAGGGTAAGGAGACATTTACCCACGAGCAGGCAAGGACCTATACATATAGATACGTGGGAGTTCCCCACGCTGTCTACATGAAGCAGAACAATCTCTGCCTGGAAGAGTATATCGACGCTCTCAAGGGGCATAATAACGAAAATCCTCTTGAGGTGGCTGCAAATAAGAAGCTTTATCAGATATACTACGTTCCCGCAAATAAAACAGGCGATACGGAGGTACCGCTCCCGTCAAACAAGACCTATTCCGTTTCGGGAAACAACGTCGACGGCTTTATCGTGACCGTCACTATGAACTAAAGCATTCTATGTCCCCCTGCATGGGGGACATATTTTGGTTATAGGAGAAACAGAATGAAGAATAAAAGAAAAGCTGTCATGCTGGCTGCTGTGCTGCTTATGAGCAGCCTTGCCGGCTGCGGAGGCAATGATGACAAAAGAGGCAGCGGTGCAGGTCATATGTACAGCGCCGCGCTTGAATACAATCCCAAAAGTCTCGATCCACAGTTTGCCAACGACCCCTCGTCTGCAACTGTAATAAAAAATATGTACAGCGGTCTTGTGATGAAGGACGGCAGCGGCAATATCGTCTGCTGTAATGCTTCGGACTACAGCGTTTCCGACGACGGCCGTGAGTATACCTTTCATCTGCGTGATGACAATTACTGGTTCTTTGACAAGAATGAGAATGACAAGATAGATGAGGACGAGTATTTCCCCGTTGTGGCTGCGGACTACGTTTTCGCCCTCAGGAGGATACTTGACCCGAATATGCATTCCCCCTACGCAAAGGACTTCATGTGTATCAGAAACAGCCGGTATGTTGTTGACGGAAGCGGTACGGTAAACGGTCTCGGAGCATGGGCTGAGGACGACCGCACCCTTGTGATAGACCTCGACAAGCCCTGCGCGGAGTTCCTTGCGCTTATGACAACTCCTGCGGCTTTCCCATGCAATGAGGAGTTTTTCCAGTCCACTAAGGGCAGATACGGGCTCGATGACAGGTCCGTTATGTCGAATGGACCGTTCTTTGTGCGTCAGTGGTTCTTTGACCCCTACGGAAGCAATAATATACTCTATATGCGTAAGAACGAGGTCAACGAGAACGATAATTACAGCGTTCTGCCGACGTTTGTAAGCTTTTCCATAGAGGACGGCGAGGAGGAGGTACGTCAGCGCTTTAAGGCGAAGGAGGCGGAGTGCTTCACCACTATGAAGGTCGGCGGCTATAACCCGAGGAAGTACAGCATTATCGGGCAGAAAGCCATTACTCTCGGACTGGTCTTCAATCCAGAGGATAAAATATACTCGAATCCAAACATAAGGAAGGCTATAGCCCTTGCAGCGGACAGGAACGCTATCCGCGACGAGAACAGCGGAGATATTTCCCCTGCATACGGCATAATACCGCCTGCAACAGACCTTTTCGGCAGAAGCTACCGTGAGCTCGTCTCCGATAAGCAGTTCGACGTTTTCGATACGAGAGCGGCGGCGGAGCTCCTTGCAAAGGCGAAGGCAGAGCTCAATATAAACTCGGTGGAGAGCGTGAAGATAATCGTGGACTCGAATACCATTGACTCGAGGTATCTGCACCAGCTTTCCCAGAGCTGGCAGGATAGTCTCGGAATTTATATAGGTATCGAGGACCTTACTTCTGCGGAGTTTAGCAGGAGACTGGCTGACGGCGAGTACAGCATAGCTCTTTACCCGCTCAAGGCGGACTTCAACAGCGGTATCGCGGTAATGAACGAGTTTGATACAGTGGAATGCCTTAAAAACGCTGTAAACGGTATGAGCTGCGCGGAAAAAATACTGCAATGCCCGTCGGCAGAGGAGCTTGTCAACAGGTACAGTCAGCAGGAAAAGGATATACTTGACCAGTTCGGTTTTATCCCGCTGTTTTATAAGAGTTCCTACCTTGTCGCGGACGAGGATAACGAGGATATAATCTACGACGCTTTTACGGGCTCTGTGGATTATCGTGTGGCTAAGAATTACAGTTAACGCCGGAGCAGTAAGGAGTAGATCATGGAAGATATAAAGCACAGCTTGAAAGCCTTTGCTGATGAGCATAAGATAACCGAAAGGACATGGGAGAATTTTTGGTATAACTTCGATAGCTATATCACTGAGGACAGGGAAGAAGCGCTGAAATACGGCATAACAGATAAGGATTCCATAATTCCTGAGTTCTTTTCCCTGGCGTATAAGATATTCCATGATGACAGCGAAATGATAGTTGCAACGATAAGGATGTATGATAAGGAATATCGCTATTTAGGCTATTATGACGACCTGTTTGACATGAACGGCGAAGGCGTGGATGATTTTTTCGTGATCGAATGATCTGTATTAAAGTAAGAAAAGCTCTCCGTGAGGAGAGCTTTTTAGCTGTATTATAAATTGAGCCCGACAGCTTGCTGTCGGGCTTTTGGTTGGGGTGGAAGGATTTGAAGGGAGGGTAGCCACCCCCTCTTCAAACGATCCCAGCCGAAATTATTGTTCAAAACGACTAATAATATATGACAAATTATATCATATTTGCCAAATTAAATCAAGTACTTTTTTGAAAAAAGTCTGATATTTGCTGAAACTTTAAGTGTTTAGTCAATATCAGGCTTTTTTATTATATGCTATAATTTTCAAGGGGTATTCCCCGAATAAATGACATTTTGGAGGTACACTATGAAAAAGAAGGCAAAAAAAGAGCAAGATGTACTAGAGTATATGCGAAGCATCAGCAATATTCCACGCTATGAACCTATGAAGACAACGCTGATAGAATGGTGCGAATATTGGTTGTCAACGAGAGCCAACAATTTAAAGGACTCAACACGCAGTTCATATGAATACGTAATAAACAATCACTTCAAGCGAGTTTTCAAAGATATGAAACTTGAAGATCTGACAGCTGATGATGTCCAATTATTTATTAATAGTTTGATAATAGGCTATCAGATACCAGAGCCGTTAAATGCTAAAACAATAAAAAACATTCATGGTGTTTTACATAAAGCGTTAAGTGTAGCAGTTACACAGGGATGCGTGCCATTTAATGCTGCTCAGGGAACTGTGTTACCTAATATCGAAAGGACACCACCTACTCCCTTAACGGATGCACAAATTATAAAATTCTTTGAAAGGATTAAATATCACGAAAAGAGGGATATATTTATATTTGCGCTTTTAACAGGGTTAAGAGAGTCTGAAATAATTGGATTAACAGTCAATTGTTTCGATAAAGAAGAACATACTCTGAAAGTATACCGTCAATGCGTATATAATGACAGAAAGCATATTTATGAATTCACATCATTAAAAAACAGCAAAATGCGTGTGCTGAGTCTTACTCAACAGGCATATGACATTCTGAATAAGTATTGCGTAAATCAAGGAACAGAAGATTTTATTTTTAAAAATCGCAATGGAAGGCATTTTACGCCGGCAGCCATATATAATTCGTTTAAGAAGGTTATGAGATCAATAGGTTGCCCTAATGTTAGATTCCATGATTTACGTCATACACACGCTGTTTTATCACTAAAAGCAGGAATGGACATTAAAACACTCCAATATAATATGGGGCATTATTCAGCTGCTTTTACGCTTGATGTATATGGGCATTGTTTGGATGAAATGCGTATTCATGGTGCTGAGCAGCTAAGTAATTATATGAATAGATTTGAAGTTGCTACAAGTAGCAACGATAATGAAAACAATAATAAGTGAAGCTACGTTGTTACAAATAACAACGTAAACGGTTATTATCCCCTATGAGGGATATAACATCACGGACGGTGGTTGCAAACACAATAGGGCAGTTGAGCCTTCTCTGCCCTGTCCCGTGATTATATATGTAAAAGAAGGTAAAAAATATAACGCACATAAGTGCAGAAAGAAGGCTCGTTATGAATAAGACAAGAAGAATAGGCGTTTATAACAACAAAGGTGGCGTTGCAAAGACCACCTCAATCATCAATCTTGCGTATGCTTTTGCAAAAAAAGGCAAGCGCATACTTGTCGTGGACTGCGATAATCAGGAGAATTGTTTCTCATTTTTCTTTTCAAATCAGTCCTCAAAGGAAGTATTTGATACAGAATATGACGGTATTCTGCACACAACATGGCAGAAATATGTTTCAATGGAAGTTGCTACTTGTAACAACGACTATGATTATATCCTGTTTGACCTTCCCCCAGCTTTGAGCGATGAAGTCAAGCAGATAATACAGCACCTTGATGAGGTATATGTGCCTACAATGCTTGGTGAATTTGAGATACAGGGCTTAAAAAAGGTTACAGATGAAATCAATAATCAGGGAACGAAGCTCGGAGGTATCTTTGTTACTATGTTTCAGGCAAAGAACGATAAGGAGCTTATTGAGGAATTCCGCTCGGTACTCAAAAATCGCCTTATGAATACAGTTATTCCCTTTTCTACCACTGTTCGTGAGTCTCAGAAAGCCGGGCTTCCGATAGAAGCGTACTTCATTGAAAGAAATGTACCGCAAATCGGCACATCATGGAAGATAGTCAATGCGTATAACAGTCTGGCAGACGAAATACTTAAGGAGGTTGAAGCATAATGAGAAAGAGTATGTTGGATAACTTAAAAACAGTCGTATCAAATACACTTACCGATGATATAAAGATGATAGATATTAATGAACTGCATGAGTCGGCTGATAATTTCTTTGTTGTAGAGAATATAGAGCAATTCGCTCAGACTATCCTCGGTCAAGGAGGCGTTAAGGACAACCTTATTGTAAAACCTCTTGAAACTGGCGGTTATGAAATCATTAGTGGTCATAGACGCAGAGCTGCGGTTCAGTATCTTCTTGATAATGGAGAGAACATAGCCCGTGTTCTCCCCTGTCTTGTTCAGGACTATGCAAATGAAGATGATAAAATGCTTGACCTTATCCTTATGAATGTTTCAGCAAGACAAATCTCCGATCAAGAGCTTTGGAGAGCTTATGAAACACTCGATAAAATTATAAAAGATAAAAAGGATAAAGGCGAATACTATGGCAGACTTCGTGATGATATTGCAAAAACACTTGGTGTTTCGGCTTCACAGGTAGGAAAAATGCAGAATGTTGACAAAAATGCAATTGAGCCTGTAAAAGAAGCTGTTGCAAGCGGTGAACTAACAATCAGTACCGCTAATGAGATAGCAAAGCTTGATAAAGAAGAACAGAGCAAAATTACAGATCTCAGCAAGGTGCAGCCAAAGGATATAAAAAGGAAAGACGTTGCTACAAGTAGCAACGATAAGAAAGATGCTGCCAACAAAAGAGCGGTTGACACAAATAACAACGAAATTGATGATATTGTTACAAGTAGCAACGATGATACAAGCATTGACGATGAACCAGAGCTTCAAGCTAAACTAAAAGAAGCAGCGATACGTCTCAGCGCAGCAACAGAAGTTGCTACAAGTAGCAACGACGACAAGTATACTTCAAATGCTATGAAAGGTTATATAATGCTTGCAGCTGAGGAAGCTTCTTTTTCAAAAGAGCAGATTAATGCACTCTTAGGCGGAATGATGAAAGCTCTTTCCAGCTACGATAAGACAGCAGCTGAGGACAAGTATCTTTCGAGATAGAACAGTATAATAAAATACCCCATATTGTACTAATATCGAAAGATTATCGAATAAAACATTCCAAGGCTTTATATCTGCATGATTATAATGTCCACTAAAAATGTATAAAGCACTAATCTTAGGGTATTATATTATTATTCCCTTACATATTGACTTTTCCCTTATTTTGAGGTATAATTTAAGGGAAACAGAAAGGAGTTGAAATATGAGACAGTTTAATTATTCTGAACTAAGAAATCAAAAATGGGATTCTGAGATTGTTGGTCTCATTGCTGCCATATATAAAGAAGTCGGTAAACAGGAATTGTTTTTGAAACAACGTCCAGATGATCTTGAAAAACTTGTAGAGATTGCCAAAGTTCAAAGTACTGAAGCTTCTAATGCAATTGAAGGCATTGTAACAACAAATACTCGACTAAAACAACTCGTTGAGGAAAAAACGACACCAAAAAACCGTAATGAACAAGAAATTGCAGGTTATCGTGATGCTTTAAATATAATTCATGAGAGTTTTGATGCTATCCCGATATCTCAAAATTATATTTTACAGCTTCATAAGATAATGTATAGCCATCTGAATAATCCAATGGCAGGACGTACCAAAAGTGTTCAGAATTATATAAGTGCTACTTATCCTGATGGCAGAACAGAAACACTTTTTACTCCGCTTGCTCCTTATGAAACACCCGCTGCACTTGACAGTATTTGTGACGAGTACAATCGTGTTATCGGTAATATGGAAGTTGAGCCGCTTATAGCAATACCTATTTTTATACATGATTTTCTTTGTATTCATCCTTTTAACGATGGTAATGGCAGAATGAGCCGTTTGCTAACAACACTTCTGCTATACCGTAACGGTTTTTATGTAGGAAAATATATATCTCTTGAAGCAAAGATAGCGAAGAATAAGGACTTGTATTATGATGCGTTAAGTCAAGCTCAAAATGGTTGGCACGAAGGTAAAGAAGATAGTTTACCGTTTATAAAATATTTACTTGGCACCATTCTTTCTGCGTATAAAGATTTTGAAGAACGCTTTTCTCTTGTTGAAGTAAAGCTAACAGCTTTAGAAATGGTCAGACGTGCCACACAAACAAGAATTGGCAGATTCAACAAGCAAGATATTCGAGAACTCTGCCCTTCTTTAAGTTTGAGTTCGGTTGAAGGTGCATTAAGAAAACTGGTTGAAACAGGTGAATTAAAGAGAGAAGGACAGGGAAAGCTTACTTGTTATTATAGAATAAACTGATTCCCTTACGCTCAAGTTGTTTCCCTTAAAAACTTGCCAAGAATAAGGGGAACTTTCTGCTGAGAGACAATATAGCAATTTGAAACCTCCACGAAAATGTGGAGGTTTTATTGTATCCATTTTTAATAAAGTTCGTTGCTACTTGTAGCAACGATATAACATGGGCATTGTTTAAACATACTGAACCTTCGGTATGCTTGATAGAGTGCTTATGCACAAATAAAAAAAGGAGGAAAAGTTATGACGGACACTGAAAGAAGCAATGGTATGAAAGTTCTCAAAGAAATCGAAGCTGTAATACAGGAAGTTGAGAAGCGTGTCAATATGAAAATATTAGCTCATGCATATATGATTATTGACGAAAAATCCGCAAAAGTCTGTTTCATAGGATATAACGAGATTAACTACGAAATACCGTATCACATCTTCATGGCTATTCCCCAGAAACGCATAATTATCGAAGTCATAAGAGCATTGACTATTGAGTTTAACGACTACGGACAAGAGGGGTGCTACAAGTAGCAACTTTGATTTCTATTTAGATATCATACTTAATTGTGATATGGATATGGCAGAATGTGCACATTATAAGCACTTCCATAGCAATTAACAGCTTGATTTTTAGTTGATACTGTAGTATAATTAATAAGTATATTTTTTTAAGGAGGATAATGATGAACCTAAACAAGCTTATAGCGGCTGTATTGTCGCTATCGTTTGTAGCAGGGGCAACTACAAACATTAACAACTATGCTCCACACTACTCAGTTAAAGCAAATGCGGAAGTTGATACGGCGATTGTAACTACTATAGCGGCTACTACCACAACTGTAACAACTACCAAAGCTGTTGCTACCACAACTACAAAAGCAGATGTAACTACTGTTTCAACAACAAAGGCAGCAGCTACCACAACCAAAGCAGCTGTAACTACTACAGTGAAAGCGCCTGTAACAAGTACTACTGCTGCTGTAACTAAAACTGCGAAATCTGCGACATCAACCACATCTGTTGTAACTTCTATTACTTCAAGTACAACAACTCCTGTTGCCAAGGACATTATTTCTGGTGATGTTAATAATGATGGTAGAATAGATGCGATTGATGCTTCTACTATACTTGCGCACTATGCACTTATTTCAACAAATAAGAAGGGTATTTTAACTGAAGCTCAGATAAAAAGCGCAGATATAAATAATGACGGAGTAGTCAATGCTGTTGATGCGTCAACTGTTCTTGCTATTTATGCAGCAAATTCTGTTAAAGCTGTAAAGCCGTCAGTACAGAATAATCCGATTCACGATTTTTCTATGGATTATAATATTGATCTTACTAGTCCGACTTGGGAATATTGTGAGAAAGATCCTGTAACAAAGGAAATGGTTTATTACTGTGACAAATTTGGTGGAGATTATAAAATGGATGAATTCTTTCCAAATGAGAAAGAACTTAAAGAAAAGTTTGAACAGGATAAGTTTGGCAATCTGAGCGATTACAGATGTGTCGCAACAATTGTTTTAAATCCCAAAAAAGATGAAAATATAGTAGGTACTCGAGAAGTAACTCTTTATCATGTATTTGTAGACAATGATATTACTGAATTAAAAGGGCAGTGGACAAATGAAAATGACAAAAAAGGCATATATTTTAACCCCACATATTTAAAAACGTTTTGTTATAAAAGGTCGCATATATATAATTATGATAAAAATCACGTAATTACAAGTGAATCAGAAAGTGATGAATGGTCGCTTTCTTCTATAAATAGTGTTACACAAGGTTATGCTATCTATACCAATATTCCTATAGTTATAAATGAAGGCACTGAAAAAGATGGTACTAAAAAAGATGATACCGTTTTAACGCCAAATAAAGAGGTTCCTCTTGAAAAAATCAAAAATGTTCAGCTCATTGATGATTCTGGCGCAAAAAGCATTAAACTAGATAATTATAGTTCTTACTCCAAAACATTTACTGTGCCAGATTGGTATGATATTGATTTGAGAAATCCAGCATGGGAACCTTATGAGGAAGTTAAAGATAAAGATTCTGAAATAAAGAAAAAAATCTTTTACTGTGATAAATTCGGCGGCGATTTTAAAATGGACAAGATTTTTCCGAGTGATGAACTGCTTAATAATGCGCTATCTTTGAAGGATGGAGGAAGAGATAAGTACAAATGTGTTGCAACTATTGTGCATAACAGTAGTCATAGTCGAGGTGTTTATAATCACCAAATGAGTCTTGAACATTTTTTTGTAAAAACAGATGATTTCAAAGATAATGACATTGTATTGAAAGGATATTGGGATGATTCCACTAAAAAGAGCTTTAGAATAGCAAACATAACTTATGAATGTTATTTATGTGGAAATAGCATTGAAAGAAATAGAGATAACGACGGAGGATGGAAAAGTTCCAGTGTAAATATAGGCGTAGGTAGTGGATCTGCGATTTATACTAATGTTCCTATAATTATGAACGATGGTACAATTATTGAACCATATTTCATGTATGGTGATATAAACGATGACGGTGTAATAGATATTGAAGATGCGCGTATGATCGTTGATTTCCTCAATGGGGATATTGAATTACCTGATGACAGAGCGAGAAAAGCCGCTGATGCAAATCGTGACGGTGTTGTTGATGAAAAGGATATCACGGCTTTAGAAGAGCATATAAACGGTAAGAAGCCTATTAACGACAGTAATATAATCAATAATGATAATGATAGCGATTCTGATGGGCTGACTGACCTTGAAGAATATAAGCTTGGAACAAATCGTTTCAATCCTGATACAGACGGCGATGGCTTGACCGATAAAGAGGAAAAAGATAAAGGAACAAAACCACTTAATCCTGATACTGATGGAGATTATCTTAATGATGGCATTGATCCTGATCCACTTACTGTTCAACCAATACAAATAGATGACAGTACATTGAATGACAATGTTGACTGGGCAGGTTGGGATGTTATTGAGTCCGATTATCCAACAGATGGCAGGTTAGGAACGATACGTGTAGGAGAAGGATCAAAATACAAGAATTACTATGAGTTTGTAAGAAAAGTTAATTATAATTTTGAGTTTGTAATCGAACCCACAAAAAATTCTGATTATGAAATAACTATGAGTGATTCAAGCATGGATGCCTATTTTATACGAGTTTACGAAATTGATGAAAAAGGTAATGAACGCAAAGAAATAGAACCGTATTCAATAACTATTGATAATAAAACATTAATTTCAAAACTAAGTTTAGAATCTGGAAAAAAATATATAATACGTATGTTAAATTATAATGATTGTGATAAAGGCGAATTTGCGGTAAGAATATCTCAGGATAACTGGGTTTATGCACCACATGGTGGAGCTGTTAATCAATATACAGATGATTCTATGCCTATTTATATGGTGTATTTACCTGAAGATACAGTTAAAGATTGGATTTGGTTAGATAATCTCGAAAAAAAGATTAATAATAGTCAACTTTATACCGTTGAGGAAGGCGAAGAACACTATCGACAATATATAGCAGATGAGATGTATCACAAATTTTACAAAGAAGTTTATGAAGATATTAATGTTATGGATAAGATAGGAGATTTTGCATCAATTACTGGGCTTTTATTATTGCCATTTGGGGAAGCGGAAAGTGTAATTGCGATAATAAGTGGAGGAGCTACATTATTAGGTGGCGTACCGGTATTATTAACTGCTCTCACAGAACCATCGTCTGACCTTCTAAAAGGTTATGCTAATAATTTTAAGGAAACTGCAGAAATTTCCGCAACTACAGCTATTCGTCAACATCATTATTCTTTCTGTATTTCTGGTTATTTAATTTCAAATGAAGGGTATTATTCTATATTGGCAAGTAGCTGTACATACTGGCAAGATTATTATTTTAATAAGTATTATAACGGTGAAAGATATGCTGTTGAGGTGTTCGAAAAAATGACAACAGGTTCACTAAAATAAAAAAGTTTCGTATATATATAAGCTTCGGCATTTTACCGAAGCTTTTCCTTTGTAATAAATGTTGATACAATTCTAATAATAGTGAATATTGTATACGTTGCTACAAGTAGCAACGCTAATAAAATTATAAAAACGGAGGAATGAGTTATGAACAAGGCAATTATTATGGGTAGACTATCCGCTGATCCTGAACTCAGAAAAACAGAGAGTGGCATTTCAACGTGTCGTTTCACTGTTGCCGTTCAGGAGGACTATAAGAACAAGGATGGTTCAAGAGACGTTGACTTCATCAACTGCAAAGCATGGCGTTCTACTGCGGAATATGTAAGTAGGTATTTCAAGAAAGGCAGCAGAATAGCTGTAATCGGTAAGAATAAGTGTGACGTTTACGAAAAGAACGGTGAAAAGCAGTATTACAACTATGTCAAGGCTGAAAGTGTCGAATTTGCTGGATACAACAAGTCTACATCTGGCACAACAGATGATGCAGACAGGGATTTTCCAGCAGAGTTTGATGAAATAATATGTGAGAATTCGCCTTTCTAATGATACTTGACTTCATAGGGCTGATATGATATAATTTGTTTAAAAATAAATTCTATTTTTCAAGGAGGTATTTAAATGAAAAGCAATATGGGTAAACAAATCAAAGATGTTGGCACTCTCTTTATAGTAATAGGCGTATTTTTTGCCCTTGCTGTTATATATGTATTAACATTTGGAGACTCGTCTGGTCTTGGGCACTTAATTGCAGATCATTTCTTTTTCGTCACTGTTGGCGGTCTGCTTTGTTTCTTAATAGGAATTATAGTCCGCAGCATAGGCAGAACGAAAGAAGAAAAATCAAAAGAACAAAAGTGAATACATAAAAAACCTTTAGTATGAATGCTAAAGGTTTTTTTATACCCATTTGGAGGTGATCATAATGAATATGAGTGATGATGTGGCTGGAGCTGTTGTACAAGTATCAGCTAAAGGAGTAGAGGAAGCAGCTCATGTTACCAACTCTGTAATTGAAGCTATATATAAGCTGCTTCATCATCTGGCTGAACGTGACAAAGAAAAAAGGCGGCAGAAAACTGACGTAACAAACAAAGAAATTACCGAATTAAAAAACGGTAAGGTTACAATAAAGGACTTAACAACACATTGCAGAAATACAGGAGAACAGCTTGTTACATCGGAAATAGGAATAACAAAAGAAGATATGCACTACATAACTTCCAAAGCTAAAAGCTATGGAATTCCTATTGCTTTCAGAAATGAAAAAGGAAAAGACAATATTTATGCCCTTGTAAGAAAGAGCGATGTTCCGATACTGAAACAAATATCAACTGAGAATATGAAAGAAAAGCTTGCGACAAGACCACAGGAGCTTGCAAACTTCAAGTGTAAAGAATGGGAGATACCGTTTATTAACGCAGAGCTTACACGGCTCGATCTATCGGCTCAGTTTGCTAAAACCAAAAGTGGGGAGTTCCTTGCACTATACGAAGGAAAGGACGCGAAAGCTATAGAAATCGCACGTTCTGAATTTGTACGCAAAGCTCATGAAATTGAGAGAAGCCTTGAGTTTTCAAAGGATAATGAAGGGTTCTTTACTATAAAGGATAAATTATCTGGTAATGCCTGTTCGTTTGACGATACACCAAACAAAAAGTTTGTCTCTCGTGAATTACAGAAAAGTTTTGGCTTTGATAAAAACAAAGCCGATATAGCAGCACAGAAGTTTGGAAATGAACTGCTTGTAGGAGATACTAAAACTCAGTATTTCCAAGATAATCCTGTTAACGATTTCTCCTATGTTTCACAGGTATCTTGGGATAAAGAAGATGTTCTTGCAAAGGCTTATGAATGCTATTATGTTACGCCAAAAGAGGACGGCATTTCCAGAGTTGTATATCATAAAGATGATGAAAGCTTTGCAATCCTCAATCCCCCACGTCAGACCAAAGCGAAAATGCGTAATATACTCGCCAAAGATCTTGGGATAACAGATGTTCATGAACAGGATGCTCTAATTACAAAGGCTGAGTATGTTTCAAAGGCAAACGCTAAATACAGGAATGTATTCGGTAATATAGAGGACATTCACATTCATAATGCCTCTTTCACCAAAGCTGCCTTTGATATGACAAATGCAGCAGTTGTTTCAGGTATGCTTCGGACTGATGATGACGGAAATACATATGCCAAAACACAGCCTATTGACAGTGTATCAACCATAATAACAAGAAAAGGTGCAGACTCATTTGAAATCAAAAGCACAGCAATAGCAACGGAAACTGATAATAAAGGACAGCAGAACAGTGTATCACAAACGCAGCAGATTGTACTTTCTTTTGCAAACAAAAAAACTGCTCTGGAGGAAATAAAGGAGATGTACATATCTCAAGGTGTTCCTGAAGCAGCAGCAAAGGATATGGCAAAGAATGTATATCACAAAGCAGAACTGCAAAATGTAGCACCTGTGCTTGCAATCGAAAGAACAAAGGATGATATTCTTTCTTTTTCAAATGGTAATGATACATTTGAAGTCTCTGCCGTTGACCGTGAAGGTGCTATTGATGCTCTCGCTGAAGAATACGGAATATCCAAAGAAGAAGCCTCTGATATTATGGATAAGGCAGATGAACTCGTTGACACAAGTAGCAACGAAGAAACAGTCGTTGTTACAAGTAACAACGAAAGTGAAATAACTGCCAAAAACGGTCATGAGATGCATCCAGAGGGAAATATCCTGTCTGAAAATGCTGATAAGCTTTCATCTGCGGCAGATAAAACCGCTGACAGGATAGATGATATGACTGAAAAAGTAGAGGAAGTTTCGGCACGGGGAGGTAGATAATATATGTCAGCTCCTCGCCCAAAGCCACGTTTTACAAAAACAACAGTAATTATATATGTAATAATAGCACTGCTCACGGCGGTGCTATGTTCGTTATTAGGTTGTGCTATGGACTTTTCCGTTAGTATAAATGGAAAATTAGATTATACAAAAATGGGAATCGGCTTCAAAAGAGCTACTAATAACATACCATATATATTACATCATATTTCGGATAAAGACAGTAATGTATGTAAAATGACCTTTTTTGGTCTTTTATGCATGGCTGTCTTTGTTTTATACAAGTACGCAGCGACTCCAAAACGGTTGCACCGCAGAGGGCAAGAACACGGCTCTGCCAAGTGGGGCGATGAAAAAGAAATGAAGAGCCTTGCTGAAAAAGAGAAAAAGCCTGAATTCAAGCCTGTTCTTCGTGACGGGAAGAGAGTGTTTGACAGTAAGGGCAATTTCGTAGGCTTCACAATTGATAACAACATCATCATCGCTGACAAACTAAAGCTATCACTGAACACTTGGCAGCATAACCTTAATCTGAATATGTTCATAATCGGTGACTCAGGTTCAGGTAAAACAAGATACGTTGCAAAACCAAATATAATGCAACTCAACACAAGTTATGTTATCACTGATCCAAAGGGGGAAATACTTGCGGATACAGGTAAAATGCTTTTAGAGGCTGGATATAAGGTAAGAGTTTTTAATACTATCCAGATGAAGCATTCAAATAACTATAATCCGTTTCATTATGTATATGATCCTGAAGGTAAGCTGTCAACGCAAGATATTGTAAAAATGGTCGATGTGCTGTTCACGGCAACAAAGGTTGACGGAGAAAAAGAAGATTTCTGGTCGCAGAAAGGTAAATCCTTATTACAGGCTATCATATTCCTACTCTTTGAAGAAAGCGAATACAACGCTGAAAAGGACGATAACGGAAATATAATAGAGTCTACCCGTGATACAAGAAATCTTAATTTCTTTGCTGTTACAGAAAAAATGAGAAAACTTGTATATCCCACAAAAGGTAAAAAAGACGGTTTTACTATGCAGCGTGATGCCAATGAGACAGAAGAAGCATTTGATGAACGTCGTAATAAAGCTTTTCTTTGTGCGCTGGACAAGGACTTCATTGAACTTGAAAAAAGAAAACCTGACTGTCTGGCGGTGCGAATGTATAAGGAAGTCAGAAATGCTCCGGAGGAAACGGGACAATCATTCCTTTCTTCAGCAAATGTGAAGACATTCATGTACAACTTGGAAGAAGTACAGAATTTAAGCTGCTGTGATAATATTCATCTTGAAACTATCGGTGATGAAAAAACAGCTATATTCATCATAGTACCTGCGACAGATAAGACCTTTAATTTTATGGTATCTATGCTTTATACGCAGATGTTTGATGTTCTTTCAAACAGAGCAAACTTCAAGTACGGTGGTAAGCTTCCTGTCCATGTAAGATGTATCATGGACGAGTTTTGCAATATATCACAGATTCCAAACTTTGAAAGTGTTATTGCTTTCGTTCGTTCAATGGGAATGTCACTAAATGTCATTGTACAGACATTATCGCTTTTTAAATCCAAATATGAAAAGACATGGGAGGGTATTATCGGTTGTTGTAGTACTCTCTTATTTATTGGCGGTAATGAAGATACGACAAAAAAGTATATTTCCGAAAATCTCGGAAAAGAGACAATCGATGTTAAAGGTTCAAATCGTACCAAAGGACGGCAATCAAGCACATCTGAAAACAACAGTATTTTAGGTCGTGAGCTGCTGCAACCTAACGAAGTCGGTTCAATCCCTATTGATGAATGCTTGATAATAATGCGTTCTCACAATCCATTCCAGTGTAAAAAGTATCCTCTGGAAAAGCATCCAAATTATGTCTTTCTTGCTGACGCTGCTAAAACAGACGAAGAAAAGGCAGAAAGGACATTCCAAATCAGTTCAATTCATGCTGTTTCTATAAAAGAGATTAATATGGTTGCTACAAATAGCAACGATCAAAGCTCTGGCTCAGATAATAAAAGAGTCGTTGATACAAGTAACAACGAGAGGACAGACGTTGTTACAAGTAGCAACGATGAAAGTCCTGAATTTGAGTCAATAAATGAAACGGTATTGATTGATACAAACAGCTCTATATCACCTGATATTGATACTCTTACGCTTTTTGAAAGTCAAAAGATAAAGATCTACGGCGATGAAGAGCTTACAGACGAAGAAGTCGAATATGACAAAGTCAGCCTAACAATTGAAAGGTTTGACTTAGGAGAACCGATATGGGGAAAGGAGGAAACCAAAAGTGAATATCAGGAACAGATCACGCCCGATATGATTAATCCAGATGGTAGCATTGATGATACCGTTGCTACAAGTAGCAACGAAGATGCATCAGAAAGTCAACAGGATTATGAAGTACCTGAAATGGGAACTTCAACTATTGAGGAACTATCCTCAGAAGATATAAACGAAGCGGTTGTCACTTCAACTGAAAACCATACTATATCAGACGATGCTATGGAAGATGCAGACTTTGATATGGACGATCTATTTAGATAAAAACAATATTTATAATTGGAGGAAATTATTATGAAAAAGTTTTTTGTCCGTTTAACAACAATGATTATGGCAGTATTCACACTTGCTATTGTTGCAGCACTCCCTGTTACTGCATTTGCAGCTGATAATGAAAAGGCAGTAATTGTTGCTGATGAAGCAGCTCCTACATACACAGAACAGGAAGAAGTAATTTATGTTCAGGCTATGGCGAATACTTATGAAGAGCCAGTTATTCAGCAGCTTGGTAATCCACAGGGTGGTGGACAGCAGGGAGCTCCAAAGTCAGGTTCAGCAACTGCTGACTCAGCTTATGAAAACACAGTTGACTTCATTATAACATGGGTTCGCCGTGCTGGTGCTCTTGTAGCATTCTTCGGTATCATTATGCTCGCTTTAGGACTTAAACAACAGGATGTTGATGCAAAAGAAAGAGGTATCTGGGCAGCAATTGCTGGATTTGTAGTATTCGCCGTATGTGGAGCAGTCGATATGTTTGACTTGTTCTCATAATAATAAGCTTATATACTCTGCCCTTGTGAAAGCAAGGGCAGAACACCTTTAAAGGAGGTAAAAATGGAATTATTCTCACATTTTGCCGCTTTACTTCAAATACTTCCCAATCCGCCAGCAGGTACACCTAACGAACTTGCAGCAGATGGTATCACCTTCTTTTCTACATGGATAGCTCGTATAGGAGGTCTTGTAGCATTTGTTGGAGCTATCAAGCTTGCTCTTTCAATAAAGGACGATAATGCAAAAGAACAGATGTTAGCTGTTCTGGTAATGGTATCAGGTTTTATGATAAAAGCAGCCGTACAGGATTTAAGTATTTTCAATATACCTAAAACGTATTCAGAAGCAGCAGCTAATACCGAATTCCAATCAATACTAAGCTTTATAGGCAAATGGACAAGACGAGTCGGTGCATTTGGAATGTTTATGGGAGCAGTAATGATTGGTTTTTCAATGAAAAATCACGATGCTGGACAAAAAGTCACTGCACTAAGAACATTTTCATCGGGTGGAATAGTAGTTGCTGTATCGGCTATTCTAAGTACATTTGTGTAAAGGAGGGATATAATGCACGGTGTAATACCTTATCCTCAATATCAGAGACTTAAAAAGTTTCACAGAACTGTATTCATCATTATTATTGTATTTGGAGTGTTAGCAATAATAGCACCGCCGTTTGTGGCTCATGCAGACATATTTGGCTTTTATGTTCCAGATGTATACGAAGATATCACTGATAATGTAAATGAAACAAATAGCATTTTAGCAAAAGCATTTAAGTTCTCTCGAACATCTCCATACAGTGTAGTAAACAGTATCCCATTAACCTCACAAAGTCATGGTATTGCCATTGCAGTTCGTAATGCATCAAAAACTATGGCTCTTGTAGTTGCTACACTGTTATTAATGGTTGATTTTTTCCGTAAATCTATAAATTTTGAATGGTCATCAAAATGGGAAAATATCCTTATATTCCTGATAAAAATACTTGTAATAAAACAATTAGTTCAGAACGCTGATACTATCGTCGGATACATATATCAGATGTTCGACTCAATCAACAAAGCTGCAACCGAAACATCGGTCAATTATCTTCCAAATGGAAATACAAGCACATATACTGCTACTATAAAGCAAAGCTTTGTTAAACAGATCTCTAAGGGATGGTGGGATTATTGGTACGATAAGGGTGCTGATAATGTATATGACACATATACATATAAGATTTCGGCTGATGCTGTAAGAATGTTTTATCCTGATGCAGTTATTCCATCAACAACAAATTTTACATCAGTTGACTCGTTTGTAGATGCGTTTCCTTCACCAACTGAAAAAATCAATTTCTTCCCAACATGGGAAATGGCTAAACTACAGCCGCTGTTCCTTATAATGAAAGCAATTGCATATATAGTTTTTGTCATAGTTATAGGACGTGTATTTGAGCTTTCAATATATACGATATTTGCACCATTACCATTGGCAACATTTGCATCAGATACGACTCATGAAGTTGCAAAGAACTTCCTAAAAAACTATATAGCAACTGTAATACAGGTAGCTGTAATAGTTATGATGTTTATTGTTTATGCAGCAACAGATACTTACGTTGTCGGACAAATGGCTGCACAAGGCGGTACTAAGCTGAAACTTATCAATTTTATTATTCTTTGTGCATTAGGACTCGGAGTTATGCGGTCTGGTACATGGTCTAAGAAGATATGCGGCATAAATTGACACAAGTAACAACGGAGGTAAAACTATGTTAGAAGTAAAGATACCGATAGAAATACAGGGTTATAAATCCAAAGTCATAGCTGGTTTATCGCTGCGTCAGCTCATCGCTATCGGCGGAGCACTTATAACAGCTTTGCCGATTGGAGTATTAGGGCATAATCGCATTTCCTCAGATATATTACCGTGGTTCATAATTTTTGTTACTATACCATGGGTACTTTGGGGATTTATCACATTTCAAGGTATGAAATTTGAAGATTACATACGTTCATGGTTTGCATTTAATTTTCTTCCTCAGAAAAGAGTTTATGAAGATACCGATGGAAGCCTTTTACAAGCCTTACATGAAGAACTGCTTGAAGAAAGCATATTACAGCAGCGTATTGAAAATGGTGAATATGATGACGATCAGGAGGAGGGAAATAATTATATATGAGCTTATTCAAGAAAAAGAGTGACACAAGTGGTATAAAATCTGCTAAAGAACTTGATAAGGAAAGAGAAGCCAAATCAAAACATTCCAAGAAAGAAAGGAATAAGAAAGAAAAGCGTAAAATCAAGCGGACAACTATTCAGACTATGCCTTATGAGTGCTTTGTAAGTAACTATGTAATGCTTAATAAAACAGGAGTAAGGATTGGAAAGCAGACTGCGAACCTTTATTCCAAAACATATCTTGTTCCTGATATTAATTATTCATCTGTACCGATAGATAAACAGGAAGAACTTCAAGCTCTATATATTGAGCTGCTTAACGGATTTGATGATACAGTAAGTTTACAGGTTTCCATTCTGAACACTCAGATAAATAAAGAAGAATTTACTGAGAAAATACTTCTGAAAGACAAGAATGATGGTCTTGACAGTGAACGCCATGAGTTTAACGAGATACTCAACGATAAAATAATTCACAGTCAGAACGGTTTGAAGTGCCGTAAATTTTTTACTGTCACTGTTGCGGCAATAAACTTCGATACAGCTAACACAAGGTTCTTTAACATTGAGGCACACATGATAAATTGCTTAAATCGTATGGGAACTGAGCTTATACCTTTAACTGCCAATGACAGAGTCAGACTTATGGCTGATATACTCAGGGACGTTGATTGTAAGATATTGCCTTGTTCTCGTGATGAGTTTGCAAGAAAAGCCGAAAAGCAGCATTGTTGTCCTGAATACATGGAATTTAAGAAAGATTATTTTCTTTTCAATGAAAAGTTCGCACGATGCATAGCTATCCAGAAATATCCAGCATCCATAATAGATACGATTTTTAAAAATATCATAGAGCTTAATCAATCTATGATAATAACGGAAAACCTTGACTTTGTTGAGCAGTCGGAAGCCATTAGTCTGCTGCAAAGAAAGAACACCGATATGAAATATGAAGCTCTCACCAAGGTGAAAAGATCTTCCGAAGCAGCAAAAGGAGCTTTTGTTGATCCGATAGAAGGCTCTCAGCTCCAGAAAGATATGGCTGCTGCACAAGCTCTCCTTACAGATTTACAGGAAAGAAATGAAAAAATGCTGCGTGGACAGATAATTATCATGATTACAGCTGACAGTTATGAAGAACTTGAAAAGAATACCGATGCGCTGAAAATTACTCTCAGAAAGTTTCAGTTACAACCCATGAGGTGTGCTGGACTTCAGGAAGAAGCTTTTGACAGTGTACTTCCAGTAGGTAATGCTTCATCTGTTGATAAGGAGAAGAATTTACAGATAAGAAGGACTCTTTCTTCATCGGCAACTGCTGGCTTCATGCCTTTCAATGCAAAGGAACTGCTTCATGAAGGTGGCTTATACTACGGACAGAATAAAATGACACAGAACCTTATTATATTTGACCGTAGAAAGCTTGTAAATAGCTAACGGTGTGAAGGAAGATGAAATAATTTTTGCTCCGAAATCCGATGCAAAGAACAGAGCAGAAATATTCAGAGACATCAATGAAGCTAAGTATCGTGTAGTCATTGCAAGCACGGGAACGCTCGGAACTGGAGCAAACATTCAGAAAAATCTGTATGCGCTGCATCATCTGGATATACCTTGGAGACCAAGCGACTTCGAGCAACGCGAGGGAAGAATTGTCCGTCAGGGCAACCTCAATGATGAAGTTGAGATATTCAATTACGTTACAAAAGGTACTCTCGATAGCTACTTGTATCAGGGCGTGACGGATAAGGCAAGAGGAATCGCACAGCTCTGGAATGACACTTGTATCAGCAGAACATCAGAGGACATTGACGAAAAGGTTCTTACATTTGGAGAACTTGAAGCAGCAGCGGAAGGTAATCCGAAGCTGAGACAGTATTCAGAATTAAAGAACAAGATAGATGAATTACAAGTCGTTCGTGCTGAGTACAATCGTGAAACTACAAGAGTTGAACGCAGAATAAAGGAGCTGCCTGAGACGATTGAAGCTAAGAAATCATTGATAGCAGCTGCGAAAAATGACTCGAACACTGCTAAGAAAATGCAGCACAATGGTAAGCTCGAAGAACTCAAACTCATCACTCACGATAACAGAACACTTACAGAACGTAAGCATATCAACAGTTATCTTGCAAAGCAGATATTCATCGAAACGCTGACGTTCTGCCCAATGGAGTATTTCAGTTATGAGAAAATTGACCGCAACACAAATGAGTCTATCCTAAAATTTGTGTAAACCTCCAAAGTAGTGTATAATAGAAGAGACACTACTTCGGAGGTTTTAATTATGAGCAGAAGGCGAAGAAACGAAACAGATGAGCAGCGTGCAAGAAGAGAGCTAATAAGCGATTT
>NZ_JAFYYT010000055.1 GCF_017549005.1 Ruminococcus sp. | reverse complement strand
TGTAACTCTTACAGGGGGCGTCCTGTTTGGAAAAATTTGGGTTAAAAGTCTTTGGAAGGGGGTTCGGGGGAGAACCTTTCCTCAGAAAGGTTTCCCCCGATAAGTCCCATATATACTTCTTTACGAGTACCGCACATATGTCGGCTGTTTATATTATTCAAATATCTCCTCGAAGTCGAGACCGCTGTATTTAGCGAACACGTCATAGACCTCGGGGTATTTGTTTTTTGTGCGGAGCACCCTGAGATCAGTATCGGTGAAGCAGTGTGAAGATCCACCCTCAACGCATACCTCTCCTGTGTCGCGGCTGACCAGCCTGTATGAAACGTGGAGTGTAGTTCCGTTGAACTTGTCGATTTTTAGATACACAGCAAAAGTCTCGTCAAATCGGAGCGGACGCTTGTATACGGCTTCAACGGAAAGCACGGGCATAAGTATCCCCATTCCCTCTATTTTCGGGAATGGCAGTCCAGCCTCGCTGAGGTAGTGTACACGTGCCTCCTCGAATATTCTGATGTAGTTTGAATGGTGAACTATCCCCATTTTGTCAGTTTCGTAATAAAAAACCTTTCTTTCATAAGGGCGGATTTTGTTCAAAATAATCTTCCTTTCAATAAAAAAATGTGGTATAATAATATCATTATGATAATAATTATCTCCGGAGGTGAGCTATGAAGCTGAAAAAACTGCTGAGCAGTCTGCTCAGTACAAATGCTGCTTTTGTAATTCTTCTGCTTTTACAGATATTCTTCCTGCTTTTTATGGTGACAAGACTTGGCGAACGCTTTGTTCTGGTGTATTTCCTGCTGATAGTACTGGATATCGTGCTTTTAGTGTACATCACAAACAAAAACGAGCCTATCTCCTACAGAATGGCATGGATAGTTGCAATAAGCATTTTCCCTCTGTTCGGCGGAGTTTCCTACCTTTATCTCAAGCTCTCGCAGCAGTTCCCGAAGTCACTTGATATGCGCAATCAGAAGCAGTCAAAAGAGCTTCTTGTACAGAATAGATCAGTTATGGATGAGCTTTCGTGCGACTGTCCCGATTCGCTTAACCTTGCCCGATATATATCGGCTTACGGGCTTTATCCCGTGTACCGAAATACCGATATCCGTTACTTCCCTTTAGGTGAGATGCAGTTCGAGGCTCTGATCGCCGAGCTTGAAAAAGCAGAGCATTTCATCTTTCTGGAGTTCTTCATAATCAGCAAGGGCTATATGTTCGATACTATATCTGAGCTCCTTATCCGCAAGTCAAAGGCAGGCGTCGATGTGAGGCTGATGTACGACGGTATCGGCACGGGAATGCTCAATTCCGTAAAGCCGTTCCGCAGACTTGAGGAAAACGGCGTAAAATGCAAGGTCTTCAACCCTTTCCGCCCAATGATATCTTCTGTGCAGAACAACCGCGATCACCGCAAGATAGTTGTCATAGACGGTCATACCGCTTTCAACGGCGGAACCAACCTTGCAGACGAGTACATCAACCGTAAGGAGCGTTTCGGACACTGGAAGGACACGGCAATAATGATCCGCGGACAGGCTGTCTGGAACTACACCGTAATGTTCCTTCAGCTTTGGGGAAAGGCTGAAAGCGCTGAGATACGCAAATTCTCACCGCCGCTCACAGCTGAAGGCAATACAGGCGGAGCCGACGGCTTTATACAGCCTTTCTCTGACTCTCCACTTGATGAAGAGCCTGTGGGAAAGCGCGTATACCTCGAGCTTATCAGCAATGCAAGGAGCTACGTCTGTATAACCACACCATATCTCATACTTGACGAGGAAATGACAAACGCTCTGGGATTTGCCGCAAAAAAAGGCGTAGATGTGAGAATAATAACTCCGCATATCCCCGATAAGTGGTACGTCCACATGATAGCCTGGAACAACTACGAAAGGCTCACGGCTATGGGCGTAAAGATATACGAGTATACCCCTGGATTTATCCACGCCAAGACCTGCGTAGCCGACGGTATAACGGCAGTTGTAGGAACAATAAACTTTGATTACCGCAGCTTTTACCTGCATTTTGAGTGCGGCTCGGTGCTGTACGATGTATCCGTCATAAAGGACATCGTTGCCGACTTTGAAAGAACAGTATCGGCTTCACATCTCATAACCGCCGGGGAATGTGCTCAGAGGTCGGTAGTCAAAAAAATAGCGGGAGCAATACTGAATATATTTGCTCCCCTGCTGTGATATTATCGCAAAGATGTAAAATATATCGTCAGAAATAGTCTTTTGCGAGGAGACTGCATACACAAACGTCGGTAAGACCCGAGTGTATGCGGTCGGAGCTCCTGAGAGTACCCTCGAATGTAAGACCGCATTTCTCCATTACGCGCCCCGAAGCTTTGTTCTCCGGGGCGTATTTTGCTTCTATCCTGTTTGCACGGACTTCCTCGAAGAAGAACTCGATAACTGCCGCAAAGGCCTCGGTGATATAACCGAGCCCCCAGTATTCCGAGCCTATGCAGAAGCCCACCTCTATGGTATCGGTATCGTTATAGACATTGGCAGCAGAGATAGTTCCTATGGGGAATCCCACTTCCTTCGGCACTATTACCCAGTGATACCACTGAGGGTCGCTGTATTTCATCAGCCACGACTGTCCGAGAGCCTGCATCTGTGCTATGCTGCGGTGGTGTTCCCAGCGCAGGTATTTCGTTACCTTAGGGTCGCTGGTCCACACATGGAAAGCGGTCTCGGTATCGGCTTCCTCAAATCTTCTGAGTATCAGTCTGCTCGTTTCAAGCCTTATAGTTCCAAGGTGTGTCATAATTCACATCATCATGTTCCTGATCCCGTCGCAGATAACGGGAAGTTCTCTTACGCTTCTTGTTTTCGTACATTATCTCGTCAGCCTGTGTTATAAGATTAAAGAGCGTAACATCGGCAGTTGCGTCGGTAACTATGGAACCTATGCTCGCTGAGATCTTATAAGGCTTTCTGATAATGCGGTTTATGCTTTCAAGCTGTATATTGAAGGTGCTTTCGAGTGCGGGAATGTCCTCGTCAGTAGCGTTTGCACCGAGTATTATGAACTCGTCGCCGCCAAAACGGGCGCATATCCTGCCGCTCTTGCAGCAGTCCTTGATTATCCTTGCAAGGTGCTGGAGAGCATAATCGCCCTCCTTATGGCCGAAATTATCGTTGATATACTTGAGCCCGTCCATGTCAATGAAGGAAATAAGCACCTTCCTGCCCGCATTCTGGCAGGAATTGTATATCTGACCTGCTGTTCTGATAAATCCATTTCTGTTGAAGATGTTACAGAGCGGATCAACGGTATAGAGCTTGTCGAGCTCGCTTATCATGCTGTTCAGGTGGAGCAGCTTGCATATATTCTCGATAGAGTTGCTTATATTCAGCATGAGAGCGTGACAAAGCAGACTCTTTAACGGGAAAGTGCTGTTTATGAATACATAGTAGCCGAGACAGCGCTCGCGGAAGTGCAGAGGCAGGAAATAGCTTACGTTTCCGCCTCCCGAAACAGGGGTCGGGAGCATATCGCTGCTGTCAAAGGCTGTAACGGGGTGATTTCTTCCGTTCACCAGTATCAGCGGTGCGCTCATTTTTTCGGTATAGCCCTGTATCTGGTATATCTCCGGCATTTCGTCCGAAGCCTTGCCCGTAATGACCTGATCCCAGTTGGAGCAGAGACATATAGCAAAGCGCTCGCACTGTACCTCGTGGATAAGGCTGGCAACTGTGCGGATATTTTCGTCGGGAGTCTCGTTTTCCGCAAGCTGAGCGGTCATACGGTTGAGCAGTGAGATATCGTTCTTGAAGCTGTTCAGCATTTTGTATGTAGCCGTCTTGTATTCGTCGATATCTATTTTCTCCGCTGTCCTGCAGCCGCAGCTCTCGGTAAACACCGGCTTTGACTCAAGGACAATGGTCTCCTTCTGCTTCTTGCCGTTAATAACTTTCAGAATGACCTCACAAGCCTTGTAGCCTGCGTCGTCGAGGGGACGTGAAACCGTAGTAAGTGCAGGAAGGTGGTGCTTCGCATTGTAGGTGTTGTCAAAACCCGTAACGATAATATCATCAGGCACCTTGTAGCCCATATTGTTGAGCTCCTCGATAGCTGCGAGAGCCATTGCGTCGTTTGCACATATTATAGCCTGCGGGTGCTCGAGAGCACTGCTGAAAAAGTAATCTATAGCCTTTTTTCCGTCAGCTGCCCGGAAATCGCCGTGGTAAATGCGCTCCTCGGGAACTTCTATGGAGTATTCGGTCACTACCTCTGAGAAAGCCCTCTGACGGTCGGCAGCCTCGGGATTTGAAACAGGACCCGAGATATAGTTTATTATCCTTGCGCCGTGAGCCTCGATAACATGGCTCACAAGAGCCTTCATGGCTGTAAAGTTGTCAATGCTTATGTTATGGAATTCGTGATAGTCGCTGCAGTCGAGGATACTTACAGGAAGCCCCGACTTTTTCACGCGGTTGACGATCTTTTCTTTTTCTATGGGATCGCTTATGGTATTGCTGAGGAGAATAACTCCGTCAAATTTTTCAAAGTTGATGAGGGAATAGATATTGTACTCGCCCACGTCGTACTTGCTGTTGGCAAGGACTCCGCCGAACGCGCTGAAGCATGAGATATTGGCGTTATTCTCCTTGGCACAGCTTATGATACCCTCGATGACGCTATTCTGGTATTCTTCATCGATTCCTGCAACAATAACTGCGATTTCGATTATTTTCTCCATTAATACACCCCTTTTGTATGATAAAAAAAGAAATTGATTGGAAGATATGTCTGTAATATCCTGTTAATGTCTTATATATGCTTTTAATGCAGTTCCAATTTCCCCGAGTGGAACTGTTCTGCCCGAAAAATATACGGACAGGACATTTATTTTTTTGAATCGCTATAAAACATACACTTATTATAACATATTTGCTGTTGGATTTCAAGTATTTTTGGTAAAAAAGTACGATTTTAAACAAATAATAATAAACAGACGTAAAAACGCCATACAGAAGCATATCTTCCGTATGGCGTCATATTATCCGTTATTTTCCATTCGGTTCAAGTGTTGTGAGCTTACCGAGGAGGAACTCCTGAATGCGGAGAGCGTCGTTGGTAGTAACGCCCTTTACAGTTACATCAACGTCCGCGTTCTTCTCGCCCTTTTCGGTGATATGCTTGCTGTCGCTGCCGTTTATACCGTACTTGTTTGGATTTGCAAGCGCCTGCATAATGAGCACAGCGTCCGACATATCTATCTCACCGTCGCAGTTTGCGTCGCCGTACTTAACATCTGTCTCAGCAGGAGCTGTAGACGAAGAAGTAACAGACGTAACGGTCGCAGACGCCGTAGTTGTTGCAGTAGTTGTCGTTGTCGTAGTCTTTGCGGTAGTAGTCGTTGTTTTCGGCTGCTCACCGCTGCCGCTCTTGTAGAGGTCCTTAGGGAGCTCAGAAAGAGTTATGCAGAAATCACTCTGATAAAGCTCAGTAAGAGTCTTTGGGTCCTGATACTCCTTGCCGCAGAGGAAGTGCTCCTGCTCGGAATCGTACCACGGACAGAAGTACAGCCAGTAAGCGTGTTCGACAGTCATGTTCTTCAGACTGGGAACTGTGTCATTTTCAGGCATTGAGACCATTTTATTGCCCTTTACGAACTTGTTGAGAGTATAGAACAGACCTGCCTCAGCGTCCTCATTTGGAGTTCCTGACTGCTTACCGTCATGTCGGTTGTACTGGCAGTTGTACTTATCGTAGCCTACGATATCGACCTTATCGTCGCCCGAGTACCACTTTGCAGAGTTGTCCGACCATGCATATAGATTCTGCTCATAGATGAGGTTGTGGAGACCGTACTCGTCCCTGAGGGTATCCTGTAAGAAAGTCCAGAGCTTGTTGTATACCACAGCGCCCTCCTTTGACCACCAGAACCATGCTCCCGAGCCGTCGATGGGGTCCTGAGTGTTGCTGGGATTACCCTCTGCTTCGTGGAAAGGTCTGAATATAACGGGAACTCCTGCGTCCTGGAGCTTTTTCAGCTCAGCCGCAAGATTTTTCATACAGAGCTGGAAGTAGTCATACTCCATAGTGCCCTTTACCATGCAGTTTGCGGTCACGAAGTCGGTATTGGGCTTGTAAGTGGTCCTGCCGAAGTCAAGAGGCTCGCCGAGAGTATAATCCGCCTTTGTAACAGGAACGTTAACGTGCCATGAAGCCGTACAGATACCGTTCTTGTTCTTTGCCCAGTCTATCATACGTCTTGCAACGCCGTCGTCCCACGCATAGCAGGGGCAGTAGCTTCCGAAGTCGAAGCCGCGGATAGCAGGCTCCTCGCCTGTGAGCTCCTTGAGATATCTCACCTCGTAGTTGTAATCGTTGAGGATATAATTGCGGTTCTGAGTCTGATAGCTGTACTGCTGACCGTCCTCGTCGAAGCATTTCCATACGAACTTTGAGCCGTCGTCCGCAGTCGAGATATCAGCCTCGTCGAATTTATACTCCTTGCCGTCCTGATCCACGCACTTTTTCTTTTCAGCGTCAAAGCGGATAGTCGTTGCAACTTCATGACCGCCGCCGTATATCTCCTGCTGTCCCGAGAGGATATGCTTTCCGTAAACGCTCTTGAGATAAGCCATAAGAGCCTTTGTCTCGGGAGTTGCGTCAGGGTCGCAGGTCGTGCCGCTTGCCTTTGAGAGGTCAGGGAAAACAGCCTGTGAAACAGTTACCGTATCAATGGCCATATAGCCGTACTCGCAGATGAACTCAACGGTATTGACGCCCTTGTTCATGCGTACCATGCCGAAATCGTAATCCTTCCATTCATCGGAATAAGCCGCCTGAGTGGTATACTTCACACCATTGATAGAAACAGCCTGCTGTCTGCCCTCCTGATTGAGTATCTGAGCGCCGTGAACAGTTATGGAGTACATTCCGTCCTCGGGAACAGTGACCTCAAATGAAGCGGGCTTTGCCGTGAGGTAGAAGAAGCCCTTGCCCGAATAGCCGGGAAGCTCCGTCTGATAGATCTTATCCCAGAGCTCGGCGCCCTCCATGTCCTCGCCCTCGATAGTGTAGGGGAACTTCGTAGCAGCCGCGTCATCAGCCGCAACGGAAGTGAATAACGGTACAGAGCTTACCTGTACAGCAGCAAGAACACCTGCCGCCGCAAGGGATATAAGTTTTCTTATCTTTCTGTTCATGTTTTTATCCTCCTTGAAATGGAAAGTTTTCTATTTTTCAGGACTCAGGCAGAGCCTTTATCAGTCCGAGCAGATATTTCTGTATTGCGAGAGCGTCGGAAGAGGTTATTCCGTTTCCTCTGCCGTTCACATCAGCATACAGCTCATTTTCCGCAGCTATAACGTATTTGTCGGGATTTGCAAGGGACTGCATTATGAGCACCGCGTCCGACATATCAACAGCACCGTCGCCGTTAGCGTCGCCTGCTGTACCCTGCTTCTGAGCTTCCGAAGCCGTAGTTGCAGGAACAGTAGTTGTTGTTTCTGCTGCAGTGGTAGTCTCGGGAGTGGTCGTCGCAGTTGAAGTTGTTGTGGAAGTCGTTGCCGCCTCAGTAGTAGTTACCACAGGCGCAGGCGTATCGTCAGCCTTGAAGCCGCTTCCCACAGCAATTATGCTGTCCTTATATGCAGAAAGAGCAGCCTTCAGCTCCTTGTTCACAGCATAAGCCTCGTCGTCAACTGCATTGTCGAACTTCCACTTGAAATCGCCGCCGTCAACTCTTCCTGCCTTTGCAGTAACTATTGCAGGCACGTCCTCAGCCTTATCGGGAGCATACTTGTACATTATCTCCGAGGTATCGAAGTTGTTGTACGAAGTGCCGCCGTTCTTAGCCTTTACATCGCCGCCTATCCTCTCATTCCTTGAAGAAGCCTCATAGGCGTCGAAATCCGTACTGTTCTGCTGATAGGTGGTAAAAGCCTTCTGTCCTTTTATAATGTTGCCGTATGACTTTATGATACCGCCGTCCTCGCCCGAAAAAGTTCCGCCTGTGATGTCGTCCGAGCCCTGCATGGAGATAAGCATGGGGTATTTGCAGTTGCGGAAGAAGTTATTCTCCACAAAGCATGAAGCTCCCATAGTAACTCCCACGCCGTACTTTGCATTGCCGTCAAAGTAGTTGTTGTAGCAGTGTACTGAACAGGTCCTTATTCTCGGGTGACGCGAATCGGAATGGTCGTACCAGTTATGGTGGTAGGTGATGTAATTTTCGGTGGATTCCGACTTCATTCCCTGTAAATTGCACTTTCCGTTATCCCAGAAATGGTTGTAGGAATGAGTAACATAGGCAGAAGTCTTTGTATCGAGAGCACCGTCGCCCTTTGCCTGGTCTGAATCGGAGCCTGCGTCGCCGTAGAAGAAATCGCAGTTATGCACCCATATATGGTTATTTTTCTGCTGAAGTCCGCAATCGTCGCCCTCATTGCTGTTACAGTTCATAAAGCCGATATTTCTTACCTCAACATTGGAGCAGTTCTTCATGACAAGACCGAAGCCGTTGAAAGTAGCATCGCTGCCGATACCCTCAATGGTACAGCCTGCCGTTACGGAGTCCACCATGAGGTCGCCCTTCGTAAGCACGGCAGGGTCGGTGATATTGCCGATAAAGCGTATATCCAGCGGTCTTTTCTCCTTGCCCTTCTTGTAGCCGAGTATGATATTCTGCACACCTGTCAGCACCTCCGCACCCTTGCCTGTAGCGTCGATGCTTGCGGTCACAGTGTCCTTGTTCTCATTGGTGACATATACCACAACAGCGTCGCTTTTAAGCGTACCGTCGTCGTTGTACGCGCCGCCGGAACTGCCGTTTACAAAGCCGAAGCCGCTCCTGTCGTGAGCATAGGCACTTGCCTTTGTCTCCGCCGCCTTTGAGCTGTCCTCCCTGCCGCCGATAACAGGAACTATCTTCATAGTGTGGCTGCCTGCCTTGAGGCCCACAGCGTCAGCGCGCATATAGCCCTTGTACTGCCTTATGAGCATATCGTCCAGCTTATTTCCGTCAACATATACATTGTAGCCCGAAGCTCCCGAAACCGAGCTCCATGTTGCGCAGATACCCTCGCCGAAGCCTGCCGAGCTCAGCACCTTTACGCTGCTCTCAGCTGCAAAGGCAGTCATCACGGACGTGCCCCCAAAAGGTACATACACAGGAGCTGCCGCCGAAAGGGTCATCATTACCGCCGCAGCCGCTGCAGCAGCTCTGAGCTTAAAAAATCTGCTTTTCATTTTTATTCCTCCATTATATCAATATCCGCCTGTATGCCGACTGCATACCATTACACTATATATTATATAATGGATATATGTACTTTTCAATGGCGATTAGCGCTTATAAAATGTACTTTTGAGCTATTTCACTATCATGCACATATATTTTTCTGCCGCCGGAAAATTTTTTTGAAAAAAATGTGAGAGAATCATCTGATTCAAACGTCTAAGTAATAGAAAGGCTAATAAAAGGAGGTATCACACATTTCAGAACATCATAAAAACAGGCATAAATTGACATAAAAAATCCCAATGTAAAGGAGAGATCACCATGAAAGTACGAAAAATATTATCGCTGATAGTCACATCGGCAATGCTGGCATCGTTTATCACAGCTCCGTCTGTATATGCGGAGACTTCGCAGACGGCTGATACCGTGACCGCTGAGATAACAGATATCCAGCCAACGATACCACCCACGACCACCATAGCAGGCGGAAACCAGTTTGCGCTCCTTAGTTCCAGATACAGCGTATACGTAGGAGATACGGTTACTATCAAACGCTGCGGAACAGCTCTTCCTGACTCGTGGACAATTGAGGGCGAGGACATAATCTCCCTTGACTCCACAGGCATGAAGGTAACGGGACTAAAAGAAGGTACGGCTTCGATCTTCTACAAGCAGGGAAAAGTGACACAGAAAGCCGAAATAAACGTTACCAACGGTCCATCAAAGACCTTCACCGACAAGGTGGTATACAAGGCAGGTCAGTTCATATTCTTTGCCCGGTACGGCGTATTCAAAATAGATAAGAATCTTACTTACCCCGAAGCCGAACCTTTCAGGCTCGGAAATACAGTAAAAACATCTTTTGAGTACGAAATTATCGACGATATGCCCACGATCACTGCAATAACAAGCGCAGAAGTCATTTCTTCCGAGGATATCCCCGATCAGGATATCCCAGATCAGGCTGAATTTACCGACACTATCGAAGCTGTAGACCTCAACTGCGTACAGTTCAGGAAACACGGCAGATACTACCTCAACATGGACTACGCCCTCATCTACAGCAAGGAGTTCACAAGACTTGAACCCGGCGAGGAAGTAACAGCTTCATTCCAGTACAAGGGCGACAACAATACCAGAATAATAATCAGCGTTGATAAGCTCGATTCCGCTGAAAAAGACGTATGCCCCCACTGCGGCAGTGAAGTTCCCCGCAACCACCTTATAAACACGAACCTCGGTCAGAGAGTATGCGACGACTGCAAGGACTTCGGCTGGTGCGGAACTCCTGAACAGCTTGAATTCACGGACACGGTCATTGCAAAATACGGCAGATATATCACCTTCCGCACCCACGGCAGATACAACACAGCCAAGGCTGCCGAGCCTGCCGATTGTGATATACTCAACAACCTCGTCAAGGGCGATACCGTGTACATCAAGTTTGACAGCATATACACATATGAAGCAAGTATGCGTCAGATATACGAGATAGCCCTTCCTGGCAAGGCAGTTGTCACAACATCCCCCGACGCCGAAACAGTTACAACAAAGGTCACAACAACTACCACAACCACATCATTCATCTGCGATACAAAGATCGAAACCACAACCACCACAGAAGAGCCCGAAAGATGGATGTACGGCACAGGCGTTGACCACTTCGACAGCATTAAGACTCTCCCAACAAAGACTATCTATACCGAGGGCGAGGAACTCGATCTCAGCGGACTTGTTATAAATGCCTACCATTCAGTTTCAAGGCATAACAACAAGGGCTACGGCGAGACACTGAGGACCGATTACGTATGGGAAGTTGAAAAAATTGCTCCCGAGTACATAACCATATCCGATTTTACCGGCAAGACCTATACAGCAGACGAGTTCCCAAAGCTTTATGGCGGAAGCGCTTATATCGTTAAAATTGGCGGAAAGACGGGATACAGCTCCATAAATCTCAATGTAAAGGGAGATAAATACGAAAAGGAGCTTTACGGTCTTAACGACTTCACATTCAGAGTATACATCAACCAGCCCGATGCAGCTTCGAAGTTCATTCGCATAGACAATGCAGAGGTCGAATCCTTTGAATACGGAATAACTAACTACGGCTTCAAGCTCAAGGATATGGACGCTTTCAGAATAGATATGGACGCGCATATGCACCCCGGATATGAGATCAATTTTGATATCCGCAAGGGGGACACGGTATCGGGAGCTCTGCGAATTGATACCAAGAGCAATTACATCATTCTCGGAGATCTTGAAATAGTAAAGTACGGCGGCGAAACAGGCGACGCAAACTGCGACAATACGCTGGACATGGCTGACGCCGTACTCATAATGCAGTCACTTGCGAACCCCAACAAGTACGGACTTGATGGCACAGACGAACGCCGTATCACAAAGCGCGGCGTGAACATAGCCGACCTCAACGGAGACGGAATAACCGTACTTGACGCACAGCTCATACAGAACAAGCTCCTGGGGCTTTAAAAAAATGTCAGAACAAAGAAAACATGATATAGATAAAATAAAGGCTCTCCCTCGGGAGAGCCTTCCGTATGCCCCTTTTATATGCAAGAAAGCTCCGCATAAAGCGGAGCTTTTATCATTCTTAGAAGAGGTTAAAATCGCCAAGGATATCGCCGTTAACAACATAATAAACTCTGTTAACGTCAGGTCTTATATAGATATCAACCTTATCGGCTTTCTTAACGCCTGAAGCCTTTGTAGCCTTTGCAATAAGGTCAGCGGTGCTAACCTCTGAACCCATTGCCTGAATAACTACCTTGCTGTCTACGGCAGCTGCAGCAGTCTTCTTAGCAGCAGGCTTCTTAGCAGGAGCCTTCTTTGCAGCAGGCTTCTTAGCAGCAGCCTTCTTCTCAGCAGGCTTCTTTGCTGCGGGCTTCTTTGCTGCAACCTTCTTTTCAGCAGGCTTCTTTGCAGCAGCTGTCTTAGCAGCGGGAGCCTTCTTAGCAGGAGCCTTCTTCTCCTCAGCAGGAGCAGCAGCAACTGTATCTACTACTTTCTTTTCTGCAGTTTTCTCAGCCATGATAGTATCCTCCTTAGAATTACTTGTTTACAGCGTTCTTGAGCGCCTGACCAGCCTTGAAAGCAGGAGCCTTAGAAGCAGGAGCAGTCATCATCTTCTTTGTCTGAGGGTTGATGACCTGCTTAGCCTTACGGTCACGAACCTCAAATGTACCAAATCCAACGATAGAAACCTTCTCACCGCCTGCGAGAGCGTCTGTGATTGTTGAGATGATTGCGTTTACAGCAGTCTCAGCGTTCTTCTTTGTGAAGTCAGCCTTGTCAGCTACTGCACTGATTAATTCGGTCTTTGTCATAGTTAGTATCCTCCATAAATAAGATTTTACAATTGAATTATATACCCAATATTCCAATTTGTCAAGTAATTCATGAAAAAAAGACAAATTGACGTATATACAGCCATTTGCAGGGGATTTTTTATACAAATCAAACATAGTATTTGCCTATTTTACGTTCAAAAAAATTTTTTGCGCGAAATTTTATATTACCCACAGTACAAAACGACCAATATATTCCGAAATATAAAGGAATACAGGCACACTGAAAAACGCAAAAGTTGTTGACCAATTTTCAGAAAATTGGCAGACCAATTCTGAAATCAGGAATGCGGAATCCGTAATTAAATTTGTAGAAGCGCATATTGCTTGCCCGAGATTTTACAACAGCTTAACCAAATACAAGCCTCAGCTTTTGTGCATAACAGAGAACCTCAAAATTATTTTTTCCTTATTAAACGGTTTTCCGTTTAATAACAGCCTGTTTCAGCCCCCTTATAGAAAGCTTTTTTCGTCAGAACAAAAAGGGCGGATAAACTCCGCCCTCATAAAATACAATTATGATATTAATTATGCATTATCATAGTCTTAATCCGCAACCAGTTTTCCGTTTGCGTCAAGGTCTATATCAATAACGTCACCTGCGCCGAGGTTTCCGCCAATGATACGTTTAGCCGCAAGGGTCTCGATATTGCGCTGAATGAACCTTCTGAGCGGTCTCGCGCCGAAGTTCGGGTCGTAGCCGCAGTCTACGATGTAGTTTTTAGCGGCTTCGCTGACATTTATGCGGATATGCTTGTCGTCAAGGCGCTTCTGCAGGTCTGCGAGCATGAGGTCAACTATCTTTATTATCTCAGTCTTTGCAAGGGGCTTGTAGAAGATTATCTCGTCAAGACGGTTAAGGAACTCAGGTCTGAACTGAGTTTTCAGCAGTCCCTCCACCTGTGCGCGCGCTTCTTCGGTTATCTCGCCGTTTTCGTCGATACCGTCAAGTATATAAGGCGAACCAAGGTTTGAAGTAAGAATTATAATAGTATTCTTGAAGTCCACAGTCCTGCCCTGAGAATCGGTTATACGTCCGTCGTCAAGGACCTGTAAAAGGATATTGAAAACGTCGGGATGAGCCTTTTCTATCTCATCAAAGAGCACTACGGAATAAGGCTTTCTGCGTACAGCCTCTGTGAGCTGACCGCCCTCGTCGTAACCGACGTAACCTGGAGGCGCTCCGATAAGGCGGCTTACGCTGAATTTCTCCATGTATTCGCTCATGTCGATACGGATTATATTCCTCTCGTCGTCGAAGAGTATCTCCGAAAGAGCCTTTGCAAGCTCTGTCTTACCAACACCTGTAGGGCCGAGGAACAGGAACGAACCGATAGGTCTGTCGGGAGCCTGTATGCCTGCACGTGAACGGAGAATAGCCTCGCTTACCTTAGTAACTGCTTCGTCCTGACCGATAACTCTCTTGTGGAGCAAGCCTTCAAGTCCCAGTATCTTTTCCTTTTCGCCCTCCATGAGCTTTGAAACAGGGATACCGGTCCAGCGGCATACGATCTTTGCGATCTCGTCCTCAGTGACCTTGTCACGGAGCAGCCTACCGTTCTCAACGTCATGCTCTGCCTGCTTTTCAAGCTCCTCCAGCTCTTTCTGCAGCTGCGGCAGCTTGCCGTATTTGAGCTCTGCCGCCTTGTTCAGGTCGTACTCGCGCTCTGCCTTATCTATTTCGCCGCCTGTGCGCTCTATCTCCTCACGGAGCTTCTGAACGGCTGATATATCGTTCTTTTCGTTCTCCCACTTTGCCTTCATGCTGTTGAACTTCTCACGAAGCTCCGCAAGCTCCTTCTGTATCTCCTCAAGATGCTCCTGAGAGATGTTGTCGCTTTCCTTTTTGAGAGCAGCCTCTTCAATTTCAAGCTGAACTATCTTACGTGAGATAACATCCAGCTCTGTAGGCATTGAGTCCATTTCCGTGCGGATAGTCGCGCAGGCTTCATCAATAAGGTCGATAGCCTTGTCGGGGAGGAAACGGTCGGTGATGTATCTGTTTGACAGTACAGCTGCCGAAATAAGAGCATTATCGCTTATTTTGACGCCGTGGAAGACTTCATAGCGCTCTTTAAGTCCACGGAGGATAGAAATAGTATCCTCAACGCTCGGCTCGTCTACCATTACGGGCTGGAAACGTCTTTCGAGGGCAGGATCCTTCTCGATGTACTGACGATACTCATTGAGGGTCGTAGCGCCGATACAATGGAGCTCGCCCCTTGCAAGCATAGGCTTCAGCAGGTTGCCTGCGTCCATAGCGCCGTCAGTCTTTCCTGCGCCCACAATGGTATGCAGCTCGTCGATAAACAGGAGTATCTGACCGTTGCTGTTCTTTATCTCATTGAGGACAGCTTTCAGACGCTCCTCAAACTCGCCTCTGTACTTTGCTCCTGCGACGAGAGCACCCATATCAAGGGAGAACACCTTTCTGTCCTTGAGGCTGTCTGGAACGTCCCCGGCAACGATACGAAGGGCAAGTCCCTCTGCAATGGCAGTTTTTCCGACGCCCGGCTCACCAATGAGGACAGGGTTGTTTTTCGTCTTTCTTGACAGTATCCGGATAACATTGCGTATCTCGCTGTCACGTCCGATAACCGGGTCGAGCTTGTTTCGCCTGGCAAGGCCGACGAGCTCCTGACCGTATTTCGTGAGGACATCATAGGTATCCTCAGGATTTTCCGTAGTAACTCGTGTATTTCCCCTAACCGACATAAGAGCTCCGAGAAAACCGTCCTTAGTTATATTGAATGTACTGAAAAGCTGTGTCACATCTCTGTCCTTGCAGTCGATAAGCGCAAGCATAAGGTGCTCAACGGACACGAACTCGTCCTTCATATTTGAAGCAATACTTTCGGCATTTGTGAGGACGCGGTCGCACTCTGCGGAAATGCCGAGGTTGCTGCTCCTGCCGCTTCCGGTCACCTTCGGAAGTCCGTTTATCTTCTTCTCGACTTCACTGTCGAAGATATCCTCATCTATATTCATTTTTTTCAGGAGCTGCGGAATAAGACCGCCCTCCTGTCTTACAAGTCCCGCAAGAAGATGTATCGGCTCAATGACCGAGTTTGACTGCATAACAGCAATACTCTGAGCCTTTCTTACAGCGTCAATGGACTTCTGAGTTAATTTCTCTGCATTCATAACAATATCCTCCTGTCATTTTCAGATTTATCCTTACTTTCTTCTTCCTAAATAATATATCTGCTCAAAAGGGCGCGGTAATTCTTTTCCAGGATCCGTGCGCTCTCGGCAAAGGCTTCAGGAGCCGCAAAATATGTCTTTACGGCGTGGTCGAGGTCCTTGATGTACTCGCCTATAGCCTCCCCTGCCTGTTCACCCGTAAGAGCTCCCGTATTTATGAGCTTTCTTGAGAAGCTTCCGTCCCCTATCTCGCAGCTGTATCCCTCAACGCCGACGCCTGAGAGATAGGCGCTTTCCAGCTTTGCCCTGTAGGCAAAGAAGCTGTGGAACATATCCGTCAGAGCCGCGCTCTGCGTCCTTATATTCACACGCAAGGTACCGAGGTACTGCTGCGGCGAACGTTCAAGCTCCACCTTGTAGCTGATAGTCGGACGGTACTTGTACTCGAGAGCCGTCCTGACCGTCATCAGTGAAGGCGAACGCTGCTCCTGGATCCTGAACGAGCTGCTGACCAGCTGAGCCACCTGCCCGAATATTTCCCGCATACGCATTTCCGGAGTAACACAGGAAAGATGCTCCGCAAGTATCTGATTTATGAGGTTTGAGCGGCTCGTCCCGAGCCTGTACGCCTGTTCATCGACGGCTTTTATGACATCGTCCATAAGAACAAGACTGTAAACGCTTTTTTTCATGGGCACATCACTTCCCTTCTTCGTTATATATATAATATCACGGATTATAGAATTTGTCAATCAGATTATATAATCTTTCACACAAATTTCACAGAGTAAAAAAATTCCGCTCACGAGGAGCGGAGAATCGGCCCAAACGATCAAATCGTTTAGCACTGTGGACCGAGCCATAGACAATAAGTTAAAATAAGTTATTGAGAATAGAAAACATGAAAAAATTACAAATGAAAGGGGTTAGTTTTATTACTTGACAAAACTATTTCTATGGCGTGCAAGTGAAACTAATACTCAATATCAAGCACATGAGAGGGGAGGGTACTTGATGCTGAATACCAATAATCTTCATTTGCTGATATTATTATATTGCATATCTACGTACTTTTCAATATACATTAATACACAAAAATATAATATCGTGTACTTTAGCCTGTTTTTTCACTATTTTTCACGTTAATTTTTTATGAATATGTTTTCTGTTTTCTCTTATTTACAATTTGTATCAATTTTGTTTTATTTCATTTTATACTTAGCAAAAACTTTTGTCATTTTTAGTCTGAAAGCTGAACAGAATACTGATTGCAGCCGTCGCTCACAGAGAAGTCCTCACTTCCCTTAACGTTAACAGAAACTCTGAAACTGTTGCCGCTGCTTACCTCGGGAGCGAGCATCATCAGACAGCGGAAGCTGTTATGAGGCTGGAAGGATATCATTTCATTGCCGTTGAGGTACATCTTCACATCGCTACCTGCATCCATTGAACTGCCCAGGTCTGCAACAATGAACGGATTTTCACAGTAGGAAGGAACCGAGACCTTATTGCCTGCTGCATAGACATAACCGCCTGTGTAGCTGAAGCTGTGCTCTGAGTATACCGAGCTCTTCTCTTCCTTCGTACCGCCCGAAATAACGGAATATCCGCCGTTTATGTTGAGAGTTCCCTTTGACTTTATACCGTTTGTACCGCCCTTTATATTGAGCCTGCCCTCGTTTATGGTAATATCGTCATGAGCGATAAGTCCCGATTTTTTTGAGGTTATATTATATGTACCGTTGTCGATGATGATATCGTCATCACTGGAGATACCGTGAGCATTGTTCGCAGTTATGTTCAGCTCGCCGTTGCCCTTGAGACGCACAGTATCGTTGGAGAAGATAACAGCGTTGTTCTCCTTGTCCTTACCGCCGTCGCTGAGGTAGTTCACAGTACCCTCGCGTGACTTTATGGTACATCTCTTTGCCTCGTTTATAAAGATAGCAGGACCGTTGGAATTGGTTATATTAACTCCGTCAAGGATAACTGTGACCTTTTCCTCCGTAGCGGTATTAACGCATATCTGACCGTCATTGACAGTACCGTAGAATATGAAGTCTCCGCCTGCGGTTATAGTCACAACAGAGCCGTTCACGCTTACGCGGGTACCCGTTACCTTAGGAGTTGCTCCGAGCTCTATCTCAGCCGTATACTCCTTTGCCTCGAAGTTTTCATTATTGTTCTCGGCAGGAGCTTCTCCGCCGCCGTTGTTATTACCGGCGCTGCTGTTATCATTGCTGCTGTTGTTATTACCGCCGTTTCCACCGTTTGCAGCAGTAGTCGCGGCAGGTGTGCCGCTCTTTGGGGCGGTAGTTGTCACATCAGCCTTTTTCTCCCCTGCTTTGGTGGTCTTAGTGGTCTTTTCAGACTTGTCAGCCGCTTTTGTGGTAGTCTTCCTGTCAGTGGACTTTGTTCCCTTTTCGGTGCTCCTGCCGTCATTTCCGCTGTCTGTTACCTCTTCCGCAACCGAGGTATCCTCTGTACCGGAGTTATTTTTCTCCTCGTCCTTGCCGCATGAGCATACGGTCATCATAAGTGAAAATGCTGAGATAGCCGCCAATATCCTTCTAAACTTCATATACATATCTCCTTATTTCCTCACAAGCAAAATTTGCCGAACTTAATCTGGCTAATCAAGTTCGGCAAAGGTTGAGAGGGTATTTTATCTAATTGTTACGAGGGATTCTTAATTTTCATAGATCTTGTCATCGTATCTGAAGAAAACAAGATTGATAGTCATGTTTCCGTTATGGGTACGAAGCTCGTCTATAAACTTCTTCTGGTCGATGTTGTCGAGAACATCTACGCTGTAGATAAGCTCGAAAAGTGTACCGAAGTTTGTGGTCTTAACTCTTCTGAGCTTGTAGAATGTAGTGTACTTGGCAAGTACTGGCTCAAATACGCCCTGGTAGTCGAGGTTCTCGGGGATAGCTATCTTGAGAGTCATATGTCTCTTCTTGCAGCCGCCGAAATCAGTCTCGCTGAGGACAAAGAGGATAATGCCGAGTACAACGAAGAATACTACAGCAAAGCCGATGTATCCGATTCCGCAGGCAACACCTGCAGCCATTGAGAAGAAGATATATGCTATATCCTTCGGATCGCCTGCAACGCTTCGGAACCTTACCAGCGTGAATGCACCTGCAAGGCTGAGAGCGCCTGCTGTGGTGTTGATAAGAAGAAGTATAAGTGAAACGATCGTCGGAAGCATGATCATTGTCAGAACATAACTCTGTGAATAGCCTTCCTTTCTGTGTGTGCCCATGTAGATGAGGCTTATGAGAAAGCCTATCAGTATTGCAGCGCCAACGCATACAAAGAACTCTGCGGGCTTGATAGTGTTCAGAATGGAATTGCCGTTATTGATCACAGAGTCCGAGGACTCGTAGTACTTTGACAGCACATTTCCAAAAAATCCATGTTCAAACATAAAATTAAACGCTCCTGTTCATCATAATATGATTATTTACCATTGAAATTCCCGAGATATAGATACGTCTCTTGCCGTTTGCAAGCTGACCGTCCTCTATCTGGCTCTTTACGAAGTTCTGATAAGCTCTTCCGTATTTTGAAAAGCTCGTCTTGTAGATCTGAAGCTCTGAGAGCTTGTTTACGAGCCAGTCGGGTATCGCATTCGAGACCTTGATCTCCATGAGTCTCTGATCCGCACCGATTATGTAATTGCCGTAGCTCTCGTAGTTGAGTCCGAGATCATAGCGGCGCTCGGTGATTTTTCTGTCAAATGTCAGTCGGAAATCATTGTCGTACTTACCGAAGAAAGCCTCTCGCTGATAGCTTATGTACTGCTTCGGTGAGATAGGGTAGCTGTCCAGAAATACGTCCAGCTCTCCAAATACCTGCTGTGTGATATACTTTGTAAATTTAGGCTTGGAGCGGTCACGGAAATAAGCGTCAGACTCTTCAAGAGTCATGGAAACTCTTCTCTTCGTTACGATACCGCCTATCTTCTTCTTTATTTCAAGGAATACCGTGTCAGTAGGAGCAGCAGGTGAATAGTAGCTGCGAAGTCTGATCTTTTCCTTGTAGTAAGGCTTTGCAAGGGATTCTCTGATTAGATAGTCGTCTGGTGTGTCGTAGTAGATGTTGTAGATTCCGTATTCTTTTCCGCCTATGCAGAACTTATCAGGGTTCATGTACTCTGATATGACCTCCATAAGTCCGTGATACTGATCCATATTAAGGAGGAATTTGATTTCTTTACGCGCGAATGTATTAATTGCCATAACTGTCTCCGTCACAGCGCCTAACTGCACGGAGTCTCACACTCCTTTCGTATCATTTGATTATAGTATAGCGTTAGTTCCTTAAAATAGTCTTAAAGTTATTTCGTTTCACTCATATTTCATCTTTTAAGGGGATTTTTTTGTTAAATTCTGTTTTTTCAGCAATATTACGTGGTTTTACGAGGCAGTGTTTTTTCACTTTTTCACCATATTTTTTAAGCTTATCAAAAAAATGGCATAAAATGAATAGTTTTGTTATAAAACAGCAATTTTTGACCAATAGTATAATATCATGTCAAAAATACAGCTCCTATAGTACAGGAGCTTATGCGCTTACCGGCTTTTTTCTGAACGCAGTAGGCGTAACTCCTACTGTTTTCTTGAACTGGCGCATGAAGTGCTCCTCGTTTTCATAGCCGCACATTGACGCTATATGCGAAACTGTGCTGTCTGTCTCGCTAAGGAGCTTTTTGGCTTTTTCTATCTTGCCGTTGATAACGTCTGTAATACATGAAACCCCGAAGGTATCATGGTACAGATGCTGAAAATAGGAACGCGACATCTTTGCGTAAGCCGCCATTGTATCAACATTCCATTTCATTTCCGGACTGCGGTATATCTTCCTTCTGATCTCAGCCAGGGTATCGTAATGGGGTGCCGAGCTCTTTTCTGTATCTTCGCCCGCACCTGTGCTGTCCCCTGCCTTTACAAGGAGGGTACGCATAAGGCTGTCAAGAGTTTTCACACGGCGCGTACCGAACGAATAAAACTCATCGCCTATATTCCTTATGAGATCGGATATGGTCTCTGCGTCCGCAGAGCATATGGGTCTGTTGTACGTAAGCTCCAGCGAATCAAGGAACTCCTGTTCCTTTTCTCCGTCAAAGCATATCCAGTCACAGACCAGAGGACATCCCTCAGCTGCGTACTCCACGGGATACTTACCGTCAAATATTATCAGAGTATCCGCAGGTACTTTCATAACAAGTCCCTTTACACTGAACCTACACTTGCTTCTCGTCAGCATAAGCATATTCTCACCTGTTGCCGCCCTGCGGAACACTGAGTTGCTGTCGTAAACGGAGTTGCAGCCTAAACAGCGTATGTTCATTATTATCACTCCCCGTCGGCGATAAAACGCCATTCGATTTCTTTCCAGTAATCGCCTGCGTAGTCGATACCGACACGCGGCGCCGTTCTTATCCTCGGACGACAGCCGTCGTCCTCGAACCAGATCTCCTCATTGCCCTGCAGAGACATACCATTGAAGCTTCCGTCTATCCTCATGTTCTTTGTCAGCTTCGCAGGTCCGCCGTATATCACGCCTGCTCTGAGAAGAACTCCCTGCGGCTGATCCGTTTCGCCCGTTATAACGTTCATCAGCCAGTGCATACCATAGCAAAGGTAGACATATATCATGCCGCTCTCTCCGTAAAGGAGCTCTGTGCGCTTCGTCCGCCCTTTTGAAGCATGGCAGCCCTTATCCTCTTCCCCGCGGTAGGCCTCGGTCTCCGCTATACGCTCACGCAGCTCTGTTCCGTCGGGAAGCCTGTGCACCAGTATCTTCCCCACAAGGTCGGGAGCTACGTCAAGCGCGTCGCGGTGAAAGAACTCCGCGTCGATACGCCTGCCCATATCACACCCTGAGGCTCTGCTCAAGCTCGGTATCGGGCTTGACAAAGGCAGTTTTGTAATTGGTGAAAATGACCTTTCCGGGCTTTGCGCCCGCAGGCTTCTTCACAAATTTTGCAAGGCAGTAATCCACGGGAACAAGTCCCGAGCTCCTGCCGCTGCTGTTGACAGCTGCAATTACTGCCGCCTCTTCTATAGTTTTGTCCGGCGGCACGGCTCCGTCCGTGAGAATAAGCACGTGGGAACCAGTTATCAGCTGTGTGTGGAGCCATATGTCTGATTTCTCGGCAAATTTCAGACTCAGCTGGTCATTCTGCTTGTTATTGCGCCCCACCAGGATAGTAAAGCCGTCGCTCGACCTGTACTCCACAGGCGGAAGAGCCTTCGGCGGCTTCGCCTTGCCGCCTGCATACTTTACATAGCCCTGTTCCCGAAGCTCCAGCCTAAGCTGGATAATATCATTCTCGGAGGAGGCTCTTGTGAGCGAATCAAAAACGCTTTCCAGATATTGCAGTTCCTCTTCGCCCTTCTGTATCTGAACGGCAAGTTTTTCCTCTGCCGTTACCGACTTTTTATACTCATTATAATAGTGCTGCGCGTTCTGTGCAGGAGTTTTCCTCACATCGAGCTGTATCGTCATCTGCGGACAGCTCTCGTCGTAGAAATTCTCCACAGTTGCAGAACTGTCACCCTTCTGTATGCGGTACATATTCGCGGATATCAGGTCGCCGCAGAGCTTTGCGTGCTCCTTGTCCGCACAGGCGTCGAGTTCCTCGCGCTGCGCCGCTATTCGACGCGCCGTTCTGTCTGTAAGGTTCATGAGCAGCTTGAAAAGGTCGTTTGCACGCTGCTTTGTACGCGCCGCCCTGTCGCGCTCGGAGTAGAAATAGTCCAGCAGCTCCGAAGCGCTCCCCAGTTCCTTTGTATACATAAGTGTTCCGAACTGTGAGAGCCGAATGAAAGAGAAGTCCTTCAGCTGTCCCTCCTTGTCGCTGACTGCCGAGAAGCAGCATTCTCCGCCGAGAAGCTGTTCCCGGGTGCGCTTTATCGCAAATAACAGCCGGTCAAGCTGGTCATTATTTATCGTGTCGCTTTCGATATGAACTCCCCTGCCGGCAAAAAACGCCCATTCTCTTGCAAGTATAGGAGAAATTCCCTCGAATATCCTTATGAGAGCCTTTGAGAGTTCCTTAGGCTCGGTATCTGCGAGCCTCTCCTTTATTTCATCGGGCTCAGCCTCAAGGAAGTTGAGCCTGTCGTCCCTCGGCGGCATAGTGTAGTTCATGCCCGGTAGGACAAGTCTTTCGCGGGACATATCCTCGTCCACACGCTTTATGCTGTCCACGACCTTTCCGCCGCAGATTATCACTAAATTTGAACAGCGCCCCATTATTTCGCAGGCAAGGGTAACGGTCACCATATCGCCAAGCTCGTTGACGCACTCGAAATCGAGGAAAAGTATCCTTTCAAGTCCGTCCTGACGTATATCCACCAGTTTTCCGCTGCCGAGGCGCTTCCTCAGGAGCATACAGAACATCGGCGGAGTCTGGGGATTGTCAACGCTGTTTTCTGTTATATGCACTCTCGCACTTCCTGCATTCGCAGAAATATAGAGCTTGCTGCTGCCGCTTCTGGTGCGTATGGATATTATTACTTCCTCCCGTGAGGGCTGATGTATTTTTTCAACTCTTCCGCCTATCAGGGGCAGAAGCTCCTGTCTGACTGCGTACAGAAAAGCTCCGTCCAGAGCCATATTATCAATCCTTTTCCAAAAAATGAACGCAGAGCCATGCTTACACGGTTACTGCGTTCTCATGACCGCACATACTTCTCTACAATCTAATTATAGCATTTTGTGCGGTTTTATTCTAACCAAAATTTGCGGTATACGAGCAATTCAAAGTCAGCTTTTGTGGTAATACAGCCTATTCGTGACAACCGCTCCTGCTGCTCCCTGCCCGTTCGGTAGTAATAGGGCGTCATTGAAAACAGTGCGTCAATGTCCTCCTGTGTCTCAATGTGCATATCGTAGGTTATGCGCTTCTGCTCAAGCAGCTCGAAGCCCTCCAGCTCATAAGGCTTTACCTCGTTCTTATAAGGAGTGTCATATATCGCCTGTTTCAGCTCCCACAGGTGGTCTGCCGAGGGTATCGCCATTATCATTATGCCGTCGTCCCTGAGGACACGGAGGAACTCTTCTCCGCAGTAGGGCGCAAAAAGTGTAACGAGCATATCGCAGCTTTTATCAGCAACCGGTATGTGGAACACGCTTGCTACCGCCATTTCCGCTTCTTTGCACCTCTTTGCCGAGTACTCGACCGCTGCTTTGGATATGTCTATTCCATACACCTCCGCAGCAATATTGTGCTGTCGGAGCTGTTCAATTATTGCGGCTGTGTAGTAGCCCTCGCCGCAGCCTGCGTCAAGAATCGACCTGCCGTTTATGTGAGTGCAGACAGCCTCACACAGAGCTGTACTGAGCGGCTCATAGTAGCCCTTGTTCAGGAAGCTTCGCCTTGCCTGTATCATGAACCTGTTGTCACCGTGAACTGCCTTTCCGACGTGCTTTGACAGCAGCAAATTAACGTAGCCGCTCTTCGCTTTATCGAAGCTGTGACGCTTCGGGCATATATAGGAATTATCGGAAAGCTCCAGCTTTTCGCCGCAGACGGGACATATAAATATACTCATGCCCTCACCTCAGACGTATTCGCAGGGGTCAATGCTCTTTTCGGCTATCTCAACATCGAGCTGTGGGAACTTCTCCTCAAGTACGCGGCGCAGCTCTGTGAGAACTATATTCTCGGTATGGAAGTGACCGCAGTCGAACAGCGATATGCCGCTGTTATTGGCGGATATCCACACATCGTGCTTAACGTCGCCCGTTATCAGCGCGTCGCAGCCCTTTGCAAGAGCTTCCCCAAGCATTGAACCGCCCGAGCCCGAACAGAATGCAAGCCTTGATATCTTGTGTCTGCGTCTGCTCATGCGGACATACTCGCAGCCGAATATGGCTTTGAGGCCCTGTGCAAGTTCAGCAGGTGCTATCGGCTCGGCAAGCTGAACTATCCAGCCGTAATGCCTGCCGCCGCCTATTTCCTCAAAGGGCTCGGGATTTCCTGCAAGAGCGTACTTCTTTCCGAGCTCCCTGAGGATAACTCCGTTAGTACCTCCCTCGCTGATATCGAGGTTTGTATGCATACACAGGGCTGCTATGCCTCTGTCGATAAGCTCATAGACCGTGCTTTCACGAGTTATAGCTTTAAGAGGCTCAAATATCACGGGATGATGTGAAATTATAAGTTCTGCGCCTTTATTAGCAGCTTCGTCCACCACTTTACGGGTAATATCAAGTGACAGGAGCACCTTGTCACACTCCATATCGTAGTTTTCAACGAGAAGTCCCGAATTGTCCCAGCTGTCCTGTGATGAGAACGGATACAGCGAGTCGAGATATGCGTAGATATCGTTAATCCTGACGCTGTCGCCGCCGTTTTCCATTTTATAAGCAAGAGCCGCATAATGCTGAGCACCCGAAGTGTTCCCGCTGCCTTTTAGGGCTTCGCTCACCTTTGCCAGTCTCTGTGCCTCTTTCCTGCGGTATTCATCTCCGAGCCCAGCGTCTTCAAAAAAGCCGTAAAGCGATTCGGACTCGGTGAGCAGCCGCCAGTCCCCTGCTTTCTCGGCAACAATGATAACGTACATCTTATCGCCGTCTGCAACTATATGCTCCCCGGTTATCTCATAGCACATCTCGTAAAGCTTTCGGCGCAGGAGCTCCACCTTTGTCATGGGCTGCATTATAAGACGGATGTCGTCCTCTTTTATCCTGCCGACTATGTCAGCGATAGTCTCTCCGCCCATGCCTGCGATAATGATATCAGACACGCCCTCGAGAGGAACATTTTCAAGGCCGTCGGAAAGTATCAGCTCCACCTTGTCCTGCACACCGTACCTTTCCACGGTGTTCCGCGCCGATTCAAGGGGACCCTCCTTTATATCCGAAGCTATGACCCTGCTGCATTTTCCGCTCGTTACAAGTTCCGCCGCAAGATAGGCATGGTCAGTACCCACGTCCACCGCTGTTCCTTTTCCGCTGACGAGCTCAGCTATCTTTTTCAGTCTGTTATCAAGCATTTCTGCACCTCATCTATAAAGAAATAGCGCACCGCATAACGGTACGCATAAACAAAACCAAGCACAGCCGTTTCCGACTGTGCTTTCGGTCTCATTAATTACGACTCGTTCATTTTTGCAAAGCAATCGCTGCAGTAAACTGCTCTTCCTTCCTTTGGCTCGAAAGGTACCTTTGCTTCACCGCCGCATGACGCGCAAACCGCTGTGTACATTACACGCTCAGCCTTACCTGCGTTTTTTCTTGCGTCACGACATGATTTGCATCTCTGGGGCTCGTTAACGAAACCTTTCTCTGCATAAAATTCCTGTTCGCCTGCGGAGAAAATAAACTCGTTTCCGCACTCCTTGCAAACTAATGTCTTGTCTTCGTACATAGTACTATACCTCGCTTAATTATTTTCGACCACGGTTGGATTTCCACCCACATCTTTGTAAAACAACGCTCTTCTGGCTTGAGCTACACGGTCATATTCAATTTGCGTCATGCATGAGAGCACGGATCTTCTTCCTTGCACGCTGCATGGCGTTATCAACTGATTTCTCAGTCATCCCCAGTTTTTCCGCAGCACTCTTATAGCTGTCGCCCTTTACGCAGAGCGTAAGCACGTTCAGCTCGGTAAGAGAAAGGACCGAACAGATGTCTTTCCAAAGCCCGGAAAAGAATTCCTTATAAAAATAAATACTTTCAGGAGTTTCCTCGACAGACAGTACGTCGGCAGCCTCCTCCTCGTCAACTCTCTCGGCAAAGCTGAGATCCCTGACGGACTTCTTTGACAGAGTCCTCATACGGTTGACGATACACACCTCCGCAAAGGTGGAAAACTTCACGCCCTTGTGCGGATCGTAAGCCTCAATGGCTTTCAGCAGGCTGATCATACCCTCCTGATGCAGGTCATCACTGTCGGTCTCGGAGTTTGCATAAATTTCCGATTTAATAAAAATAAGCTTTGAAAAACGTGAGATAAGCACAGCCGCAGCCGTTTTGTCCGTCTTGCCGAGAACGGCAAGCTCTTCATCCGTTTTACTGTTAAGTTCATTCAAATTGAAATCCAAATCAAGCAAGATATCCACCCAACAATCTGCATATCCGATAATTTTGGTTTATTACCCGTCCCCCCGGTCAGACCGAGGGGAAACGGATAAGTATTTCTATTAGTTTTCGCCGTCCTTGGCAGCTTCTTCCTCAGCAGCCTTGAGGAGCTCAGCCATATCAAAATTGAAGCTTGCGCTCTTGTTTGCAGCCTGTGCAGGCTTGTTCTGCTGATTCTGTGCATTTGCCTGGTTATTAGGCTGTGCAGGCTTATTATTCAAGCTGTTGTTCTTGTTCAAGTCTGCGTTATTGTCGCTCTTCGCCTCATTAATCTTTGCCGAGGGAAGTTCGGAAATATCTCCCTTAGGAGCCTTTGAAGGCTTGAATTCAGCTCTCGGAGGATCTGTTCTCTTTACAACGCCCTCGTTCTTCTGAGTATCAACCGCTTTGCGAGCCTCGCTGATGATATTCTGTGCGTCGTTCATTCTGCCCGAGCACTGACCTGTAAGGTTATTGAGTACAGAAGCGATATCTGTGAACTTGCTGTTGATGCTCTCGATCTCTGTGAGGAGCATTTCGCGAACAGTCTTGGACATCGCATTTACCTTGTCAGCGTGCGCATTTGCCTCGTTAACTGTATTGCGAGCCTGCTCGTTAGCTTCCTTGATGCAGGCCTCAGCTGCAACGTTTGCGTTTGCAACTGCCTTCTCAGCTTCGATATTAGCGTCCTTGATGACCTGAGCAGCCTTGTCGTTAGCTTCCTTGGTAACTGCCTCAGCGTCCTTCTTAGCCTTGTTCTGGATCTGAGTTACGTTCTTCTGAGCCTCAGTGAAGAGAGCGCCCATATCGAAGGAAGGAGTAGCGTTCTCCTTGAGGTCAACGATCTCGTCGTTGAGCTTGGAGATCTCAGCTTCCTTGTCTGCAGCTTCCTTGGTCTTAGCCTCAAGCTTGCTTGTGAGGTCAGCGATCTCCTTGGTCTTTGCCGTGAGCTCGTCTGAGATCTTTGCGATCTCCTGCTTAGCTCTTGCAAGCTCTGCGTCAGCAGCTCCGCCGGCAGGTGCAGCACCTGCGGAAGCAGCCTTCTGCTCGGCAGCCTTGAGTCTGTTCCTGAGATCCTCGATCTCCTTCTTTGCAGCTTCAAGAGCGGCAGTTGTCTGTGCGTTGGCCTGCGGATTAGCAGCACCTGCAGCAGCTTTCTGCTCTGCGATCCTGAGCTTTTCCTTGAGTGTATCTATTTCCTTCTTTGCAGCTTCCAGTGCAGCGGCAGCCTGCTGACCGCCTCCCTGCGCCTTGAGCTGGTTTATTGTATTCTGAAGGTCTTCGTTTTCCTTTTTGGCAGCTCTGAGAGCATTATTGGAGGTATTGAGTTTCTCCTGGAGGTTTTCGATCTGGGACTTATACTTATTTATTTCCTCAGGATCGGCCTGTCCCCCTTTTTCCTTCAAAGCCTTGTTGTCTTCTTCAAGGGCAACTATCTTGGAATTGAGCTCATCAAGGTAAGTAATAACGTCCTCTTTGATGAATCCCTTCTGACCGATCTTGGTCTCTCTTAATACGGTTGGTGTTGGTTCGCTCATGGTACTCTCCGTTCCCCTCGGTCAGACCGAGGTAAAAAATTAAGGAATAAGAACCCATATTCGAGCGCTATGAAGGCGGGATTAGTGATATTGCATATAAAAAAGCCTTCACAGTCCATGAATACAGGTTCTGATGATTTTGCCTTATGTAAATTATAACATATTTATTATATTATTTCAACTATTGAAATGTAGAAAATTTGAATTGATTTTAGTGCAATTTACTATAAAAATACAGTAAAAACTGCTCGTTCGGGATTTCAGTGTCAACATCTTTACTTTTTAGAGTTATAAAAATATATTTAGTTACAGTTTGGAAATACAAAAGCTATACAAAATGTGCTTTTGCAGACATCAAGGATAAAGCCGAAGGGCACTCTCTCCTTCATTATAAAAAATACCCGCGGCTCTCCAGAGACAAAATGAAAAATACGACAACCTCAATTGCCAGGCCTATACCCAAAATCAAAACCAAAGTCAAAATACGTTCCTTTTTTAAGCCCTTCCGCTTTTCAAGCTCCTTTGTCTTTTCGATGTCATCAAGAGTTTCACCGTTCATGAACGCGATGACCTCGCGGTATGTCTGAACATCGTGCTCTGCCTGCATCTGTCCCATTTTGCGAAATGATATAAAAGTTACCGTCAGAAATGCTCCGGTAAGCATCGCAAATAACAATTTTAACACCTCGACTTCCACCACACTGCCAAGAACAGCCGAAGCCAGACCTGCAAGGAATTCTGTACCTGTAAGATTATAAAGCTTTTTCATTTCTTTTCCGTCATTCTTTGTAACAGTCTCTTTCATAGTTTCAACATCTCCTTTGATAAGCTCGTCAAGAGAAACGCCGAACACATCGCTGAGGATAAGCAGACTGTGGACATCGGGATAGCTTTTCTCGGTCTCCCAGTTTGATATGGTCTGGCGGCTGACATACGCGCGTTCTGCCAGTGCCTCCTGCGACCAGCCTTTTTCAGTTCTCAGTTCCTTTATCCTGCTGCTAAGCTCCATACGTTCCACTCCTTTCCGCAAGGGGCTCTCCCTTGTCTGAACTCATCATAGCAGACGGTCTGCATTTTTGCAACCAAACATCTTTTGCAGACGCCGTAAAAACGCTGTCAAAACCTTTTGACAGCCCTGTTTCAAGCCGATTTCCGCATAAAACAAAAGCGGTCCATTCGGACCGCTTATATAAGTCTTAGTTGCCGAGCATCTTGAAGATGTCGTCAAGGTCATAATCCTGATTTGCTGTCGAGGCAGGTCTCGGAGCACTGCTCGGAGCACCGAAGCCAAGTCCGTCAATAAGAGGATTGTCTATCGGGATAATGTCCTCCTCGTGGCTCTCAGCTGCGGAATCAGCAGCTGCTACAGCAGCGTCGTTTGCAGAATCCATATCGTCGAAGCCTGCAGCGATAACTGTGATAGTCATCTCGTCCTGCATATCTTCCTTGAATGCTGTACCGAAGATGAACTCAACTCCGTCAGCAGCTGTATCTGTGATCATCTTTGTAGCTGCGTCAACATCGGATGAAAGTATATCCTCGGACATTGCGATATTGATAAGGAGTCTCTTAGCGCCTGAGATAGATGTCTCAAGAAGCGGGCTGGAGATAACGGCATTTGCAGCGTCTCTTGCCTTGTCCTTACCTGTACCGTGACCGATAGCCATGTGAGCATAGCCTGCGTTTCTCATGATAGTGGAAACATCGGCGAAGTCAAGGTTGATATAACCCTCTTCAACGATGAGGTCCGAAATGCTCTTTACACCTGTCTTGAGCACGTCGTCTGACAGTGCAAAGGACTGGAGCATTGTAAGGGGCTTGTCAAGTCCAACAAGAAGTCTTTCATTAGGGATAACGATAAGGGAGTCAACATACTTTCTGAGCTCTGCGATACCTCTCTCAGCCTGAGCCATTTTCTGCTCTCTCTCGAAGAGGAAGGGCTTTGTAACGACTGCAACTGTAAGGATATCCATTTCCTTGGCGATCTTTGCAACTACAGGAGCAGCTCCCGTACCTGTACCGCCGCCCATACCGGCAGTGATGAAGATCATGTCAGCACCCTTGAGGTGTGTCTCGATCTCGTCACGGTTCTCCTCGGCACTGCGCTGACCGATCTCAGGCTTGTTTCCTGCGCCTCTGCCCTTTGTGAGCTTTGCACCGATCGGTATCCTTGTGGTAGCCTTGGACTTGTTGAGTGCCTTGGCGTCTGTGTTGATAGCAATATATTCTATATTATTGACACCCGAATCTACCATACAGTTTACGGCGTTTCCACCACCGCCGCCAACTCCGATGACCTTAATGTTAACATCGGGTTCGAGTGTTTCCTCATAATTGAAATCTGACATTTGAACTCCTCCTACTATTTATATTATCCTTTAAATCATCTAATTTATATATCAGTCTATAAATACACTTTATATTTTAGCATAATGCAGCATTTTTTTCAAGTCCTAATTAAACATTTTTTATTTTCAGCGATTTTCACAAGAACGAGCAGTATAAATACAGCGTTTTGTACATGGGATATTTTTTATCACCACTGTTCCGCCTGTGTTACGCTGCCGCTGTCATATCCGCTATATGCCGAGGTTTCGGCTGTGTATCCGCTGTCGTCGCCGCCGCTCCACTGGCTGCCGCCGTCGTAGCCGCCTGCACTGTTGTCCGACCACTGAGTAGTCGGAGTTTCGGACCATTGTGACGAGCTGTTGTCAGCCCACTGATTTCCGCTATAATCCGTCCATTGCTGGCTATTGTCCGCTGACCACTGGCTGCCGCTGTTGTCGGACCAATCCGAACCGCTGTCTGACCACTGATCTTCGCCGTAGCCTGCGTAATTCTGGGCAGTTGTCTGCTGTTCAGTGCCGCGGTTCCTGTTTCTCTTCTCAAATTCAGCCTCCTGAGCAGGATCGCGCTCGCCCTTGATAGGATTGCCGTATTCGTCGGTGATTGGCTCTGTAACTGCTTCGGGACTTCCCGGTACGGCAACAGGTCCGTCACTGGGTCTGAAGCTGCACTGATTGGTGCCGATCATGGTGAGATAGCCCTTTTTGCCCTTGACATCTTCGGTATTCATGATATTTTCCGCAAGGGTGAGCTTATACTCAACGTCGTTCCAGTTGCCCATTTTAAAGATCATTTCGTTCTTGTATTTCACCATTATATTGTGCTCGTCGCTCATATCGACTGTCATTATCTTGCCGTCGCCCATTTTTATGATACTTGAGATAAGAGCCTCAAACGCCTCGTTTTTGTGCTTGTTTTCCGAAGCTGTCATTTTACCCGGAGTCTTGTCGGCAGGATCCAGTCCGTAGATAATGGGAAGATCCGGGGTTATAAAACCGTTATCCGCCAGTATCTTGCCTTTTTTGCTGACAAGAAGCGTTCCGTTGCCGTAATTAACGTTGAATGCAGGGATACAGCGTGTTACCGTTATTTCCAGCGATGACGGGAACTTCCTGTCCACATCGGCTGTCTCCACGTACAAAAGCTTGTCAAGTATGCGCTGAGCGCTCTTTTTGCAGTCAAGCCGCAGAAGGTTATCCCCCTCCTTTATTCCGGAAGCATCAACTATCTCCTCCGCAGTGTACATATCCGACTGTCCTGCCACACGTATCTCGCTTATATTGAACAAAAAGGTGTAACTGATCGTTATTCCTGCGGTCAGTGCAAGCAGTATGACCACAAGTACATAGACATTCGTCCACCTCTGGCGTCTTCTTATGCGCTTTCGGCTGTTCTGCCTTTCAACACTGGTCTTTTCAACGTCTTTCATACTTTCTCCATATCTTTCCGCCTCAGCTCCGGCGTATATCTCCGCCCAGAAGACTAACGGCTTCTTCCATATTTTCATAGCCTCTGTCAATATGACATATCTTTGTTATCTCGGAGCTGCCCTCTGCACAGAGAGCCGCGATAACCATGGCTGCTCCGCCGCGGAGGTCGGTGGCTTCGACCTTTGCTCCGTGGAGCTTCTCAACTCCCTTGACCACAGCGACCTTGCCGAGCACCTGTATATCGGCTCCCATTTTTATGAGTGCCTCCGTATGCCTGTAGCGGCAGTCGAAAATGTTCTCCTCGAACACGCTTGTTCCGTCTGCGGCTGAAAGCGCCGCCATAAGCACAGCCTGAGCGTCCGTGGGGAAACCCGGGTGGGGCATTGTCCTTATCCTGTCCCGTATTGCCCTCAGTCTCGAACCGCTGCGAAGATATATCTTTTTTTCAGATGTATAAATACTGCATCCCGTCTGCTCGAGTACCGATAAGAACGGCTCTGTCTCAGGGATACAGGCATTTGTAAGTATCAGCTCGCCCTTTGTTGCAGCTGCCATGGAAAGGTAGGTAGCCGCCACTATCCTGTCGGGCATTATTGTATATTCACAGCCGTGAAGCTGTTGTTTTCCTCTGATAATGATGCGGCTCTCGCCGTCGCCACTTATGTCAGCTCCGCAGCTTCTCAGAAAAGCGCAGAGATCACGTATCTCGGGCTCGCGCGCCGCATTGTTTATGACCGTTTCGCCCTCTGCCGTAACAGCGCAGAGAATGACATTCTCGGTAGCTCCCACAGACGGGAAGGCAAGGTTTATCTTTGCGCCCTTTGCTCTTCCCGAAGCAGCTTTACAAACTATACTTCCGCCGTTGTCGCGGATATCCACTCCCATTTTTCTGAGAGCTGCAAGGTGCATATCTATAGGACGGGGGCCCAACTCACAGCCTCCGGGGACGCTTACTGTACACTCCCCTGTCCTGCCGAGCATGGCTCCCATGAAGATTATGGACGAGCGCATTTCGCGCATGAGCTCCTCGCATACAGTCGTTTCCGCCACTACGGAGGAGTCTATCGACGCGGTGTTCTCAGAAAAGCTGCACCTGCAGCCAACGCAGTTGAGTATCCTTGAAGCCGCGTAAACATCGGTCAGCCCCGGACAGCTGTGCAGCGTACACTCGCCGCAGCACAGCAGCGACGCAGCCATTATAGGAAGGGAACTGTTTTTGCTCCCCTGCAAGGCAAGCTCGCCTCTCAGCCGCCTGCCGCCGTTTATTATGAATTTCTGCATTATACCACCCCACAGCATTTTTATGTATTGTATGCTGTAAGCGGTATTGCTGTTACTCCTGTGATATATTATGTCTTGTCAGGAAGCTGTCAAACGTTCCCGACATCTCGTCGGGAATAACGGCGTACATCATGTGTCCTTTGTCGGACAGATGAACTTCTCCGCCGCACCTTCCTGCATAATCAACGCCCGCCTGACGCCATGAGACCTTTTTCGCGGGAGTTTTCATGTCGCTGATGAAAAAGCAGCAGGGACATTTCAGGAGTCCCGTGCTCTGCGCCTTACGCGCATTTTCCGTCATAAGCAGACCTTCGTCCGTAAATTCGCCGTGTGCGATGTTTTTATAGAATAATTCGCGGTATATCTTCTTCTCGTCATCGGTAAGCACGCTGCCGCTGAGAAGTCCCGATACATTTTCAAGCCTGTTTTTCAGCAGCCTGGTAATGAATCCGCCCTTTGCCACCTTTTCCATGAGCCCGGCCTGCTTTTTCACCATGCCGCGGCGCTTTTCCTCACCGATTTCCTCAGCCTGCGATACTGCCATATCGGGTACGCCCATATCCATGCTGAGAACGGCTTTTACCTCGTCGGGATATGTATTCGCCCAGTATACAGCCTCAAATCCCGAATAGGAATGAGCAGCGAGCACGTAGGGAGGTTCGATCCCTGCCATGCGAAGGGCTTCTCTGTCCTCGGAAACGAGATTTTCAACAGTACGCGGAGTTGTCGCGCTGCCGCTGAAGCCGTAGCCTGCCTTTTCGATCACCGCGATACGGTATTTCACGGACATTCTCCTGTAAACAGGCTTGTATTCAAGCACGGGACAGGTCACGCCGTTGCCTGCCATAAATACTATGGTAATAGCGCCGTTTCCCTCTGTATAGACATTGAGCTCTGTACCGTTTACCGGAACTGTATTTTTAATGTTCATTTTTCCGCCTTTGCAATGAGCTTGTCGATGACCTCGAGTATGCGGTCGTTTGTGTCCGAAAGGTGGAGCTTAGCAGCGCTTCCGGACATTGTCTTTACCCTTGCCGGATCACCGTAGAGCTTCTCGATCTCGGCTATCATGCGTTCGTTGGTAACGTCCTTCTGCTCGATAACAACTGCCGCTCCTGCATTGCCGAGCACCATTGCATTGTGATACTGGTGGTTCCCCGCAACTATAGGCGACGGGATAAGTATGGAAGCCTTTCCAGCCGCTTCAAGCTCGGCAAGGGTGGAGGCTCCCGAACGGCAGATAACAAGGTCTGCCGCCGCAAGACATACGTCCATATCGTTTATATACTCGGTTATCCTCAGTCTTTCGGACTTGAGCGGTATACCTGCGGCTTTCATAGCCTGGGGGAAGGTCTCCTTTCCCATGCCGCCGTAGCCGTGGATATGGTTTATTGCAAGTCCTTTTCCTGTGTGCCACTTTATGACCTCTGTCATTGTGTCGTTTATACAGCCTGCGCCGAGACTTCCGCCGAATGAAAGTATTGTGAAGCTGTCGTCGAAGCCCAGCTTCTTACGTGCTTCCTCACGGCTCATGGTATTGATATTGCTCCTTACGGGAAGTCCTGTAACGCTGTACTCGAACTTGCTCTTGTCCATGAAGTCAAGGGCTTCCTTGACAGTGAGCATGACATAGTCAACTTCCTTTGAGAGAAGCTTGTTCGTAACACCCGGATAAGCGTTCTGTTCGTGGATAGCCGTGGGGATACCCATTCTTGCAGCCTTGCGTATTACAGGTCCTGCCGCATAGCCGCCTGTTCCTATGGCGATATCGGGCTTAAATTCCCCGATTATCTGCTTCGCTCTCCTGCCCGATGTGACAAGATAGGCAAGAGCCTTTGCATTTCTGCCGATATTCTCAAGGGATATCTTTCGCTGAAAGCCTGCGACCTTGATAGTCTCCAGTTTATAGCCTGCCTTTGGGACAAGCTTTGACTCCATTCCCCTGGGAGTCCCTGCAAAAAGGAACTCGGCGTCGGGGTACTTCTTTTTTATGATATCCGCAATGGCGAGACCCGGGTTGATATGTCCGCCCGTTCCGCCGCACGCGATAAGCACTTTCATACTCATGCTCCTTTTGGCTCAGCCTTTTTCACGCTGCGCCCCGTTCTCTTTTTCCCGACCGCCTTCGCCTTTTCGTCGGGATAGTATCTCTGCTGGGATATATTCAGCATTATTCCCATTTCCGCAAGCTGCATTATAAGCGCCGTTCCACCGTAGCTGAAAAACGGCAGGCTGATACCTGTATTCGGTACGAGATTGCTTACAACGGCAAGGTTCAGCACCGTCTGTATGCCTATCTGAGTGGTTATGCCTACTGCTATGAGCATACCGAAGCGGTCCTTGCAGCGGACAGCTATGGAATAGCCCTCAACTACGAGGAGGAAGAATACGATTATTATGGCAAGAGCTCCTGCAAAGCCGAGCTCCTCGCATACTATGGGGAATACGAAGTCGTTCTTCGTTTCCGGAAGATAGAGGTACTTCTGACGGGAGTTTCCGAGACCGAGTCCGAAAAGTCCGCCCGAACCGATAGCGATGAGGGAGTTTCCCGTCTGCCATGAATCGCCAAGCTTATCCTCAAATGGCATTTTCCATGCATGGATACGCTTGCTTACATAGCTTCCCGGGATCTGCGCCTGCCATGAGATGTACGCTATGGCGATACCGATAGCCGCTGCACCGAGACCGAGGAAATGCTTCTTGTTGACGCCTCCGCACAGTATCATAGCAACTGCTATAGTTCCCAGGAGTATACAGCCCGAAATATGCTTCTCAAGGACGATAAGTCCGAGATATACGCCGAGGATAAGGGCATATTTAACTATTCCCGTCCTGAATGTGTTCATTTTCTTGCCGTCGCGCTCCATGCTGTAGGCAAAGAAAATTATCAGTGCAAGCTTAGCCACCTCTGATGGCTGTAAATTGAGAGGTCCGATATCTATCCATCTTCTCGCGCCCATCGAGCCGCCCTCGTCGTTACCGATGAGAAGTACAGCAACGAGCAGAACTATTCCGCCGAAATACAGGAAGCTTGCTATATTCAGCTTCTTGAGTATGGGCAGCTTTATGTTCTTGAAGTTGTGATAGTCCATCTTCATAAAAAAAATCATGGCGATAAAGCCGATAACAGCGTGTTTCGCCTGATTTTTCGCATAATAAAGACCGTCGCCGCCGTGCTCGCTGTACGCCCACGCATAGCTTGCGGAGGACATCATTACGATGCCCACTACAAGCAGTATCATAACATAAGCAAAGAACGAAAGACTGAGGTCTCCCCGCCTGCCGCCCGAAAAGGGATTCGGTATTGCAAGCCGCTTTTTTGTATTTTTTTTGCTTGAAGCCATTTTTTCTCCTTATGGTCCGTGGATTTGCCGTATCAGAATGCCAGCAGTGTAATTATTCCCAAAACTCCGAAAATAATGCCGACCAGCGAAAATGTTATCACTATCTTGTACTCGCTGAAGCCGCTCATCTCAAAGTGGTGGTGTATAGGAGTCATCTTGAATATACGTCTGCCCTCGCCGTACTTCTTCTTGGTGTGCTTGAAGTAGAGCACCTGTATCATTACGGAAAGAGCTTCGAGGATATAGACCATTGCTACAAGGATAAGGAGCAGATGCTTGTGGAGAACAAGTCCTATGCCCGTTACGGCTGCGCCGAGGAACATGGAGCCCGTATCGCCCATGAAGCACTTTGCAGGGTTGAGGTTCCAGAGGAGGAATCCGAGACAGCCGCCTGCAAGAGCCATTGTAAGGCAGGTCATCTCGTACTCGCCCACGATCGAGCTCGCCACCGTGAATGTGAGCATTGCCACAAATGTTACCGAGCCGCACAGGCCGTCAACTCCGTCTGTGAGATTTACCGCATTTGTGAGGTAAATTATCAGGGCCATCATTAATATATAATAGAAAATGCCAAGGGACGGGCTGGTCCAGAAGCCTAAGTCTATCTTTGTGGACTTGTCGCCGAAGCTCCTTATCGCAAAGAGGAAGCCCACTGAGAACAGAAGCTGCAGTGCTATCTTCTGCCAAGGGCTGAGTCCGTCATTCTTCTTTCTTGCTATCTTTGTAAAGTCGTCGATAAAGCCGATGATACCGAATGAAGCGGCATAGATTATACAGCTCAGCATACGGTAGAACGCATTGAAGCTCTCCTTATTGGTTGTATCGACGCCTATTTTGAGCCTGAACAGCCAGTAGCCCGCTATAGCCGATATGATAGTCGAGATTATGAACATGAAACCGCCCATTGTGGGAGTTCCCTGTTTCTTAGCGTGCCATTTGGGGCCGTCCTCAGTCTTGATAGGCTGACCGAACTTTATCCTGTGGAGGAAGGGCACAAGGAATATGCCCGAAACTCCTGCTATCACAAAGGATAAAAGTACCGTTACAATATTGATTATCCAGAAAGATATTGACATTTTTTTCTAACAACTCCAGTTTTTCTTATTGATCAAGCAGTTTCAGTCCGTCTGCAACGACCTCCCGCTCGTCGAAATGGATATGCTCCATGCCTGCAAGGATCTGATAATCCTCATGACCCTTGCCCGCAAGTACTATTATATCACCTTTCTCAGCAATTTTCAAGGCATGATATATAGCTTCTCTTCTGTCCACAACAACGTCGTAGTTCACGGACATTCCGTCAAGTCCTGCCAGAATATCGTCAATAATGGCTTCGGGCTTTTCATTTCGCGGATTATCCGAGGTAACTATGAGCTTGTCGGCGTATTTCGCAGCAGCCCTTGCCATTTTCGGGCGCTTTGCCGAGTCGCGGTTTCCGCCGCAGCCGAAAAGGCAGATAAGGTCGTTTTCAGTGTACTCCTTTACGCTCCTGAGTATGTTCTCAACGGCGTCGGGAGTGTGGGCGTAGTCGCATATTACTGTAAAATCACGGCCTGTGGGGATTATCTCACAGCGTCCCTTAACTCCGTTGTAACCCTCTATGGCAGGTATGATGCTCTCGATAGTGAGCCCCTCTTCAAGGCAGGCGGCTATAGCCGCTGTGATATTGGAAACATTGAAAAGTCCCGGCATTCTCGTCTTTATAAGGTGAGACTTGCCGTCGCGGCAGAACCAGAAACTCGAGCCTGTGGACTTTATCTTTATGCCGTCTGCATAGATATCCGCATTCTCCTTTACGCTGAAGCCGTATCGCTTACAGCTGACCTCGCCGAAGAGGCGCTTTCCGTAATCGTCGTCGATATTTATCACGGCACAGTCGCAGATGTCAAACAGCATTCTCTTTGCCTGATAATAGTCCTCCATGTCCTTGTGGTAATCAAGGTGATCCTGTGTGAGGTTGGTAAATACCGCCACATCAAAATATGAGGAGCCTATCCTGTACTGGCACAGACCGAAGGAGGAGACCTCCATGACAACGTACTCGCAGCCTGCCTCTGCCATTTTCGCCAGCAGAGCCATGAAATCGTATGCCATAGGCGTTGTATTGTCAGTGTGGAGCACCTCGTCGCCGATCTCGTTCTGTATAGTTCCCACAAGTCCTGTTTTGTGACCGTTTTTCATGAGGATATGCTTGATGACGTTGGTGATGGTGGTCTTGCCGTTGGTGCCTGTTACGCCTATCATCTTCATTTTTCTCTCGGGATGTCCGAACCATGCGGAGCATATCTGCCCGTAGAGTTTTCTCGAATTATCGGTAAGTATCTGCCTGTCGCCAAGCCCGAGATCACGCTCGCAGACTACTGCAGCAGCTCCCTTTTCAAGCATTTCCGCAGCCGCCGTATGTCCGTCAAAGCTTCCGCCCTTTACGCAGACAAAGAGGCTTCCCTCAGTCACCTTGCGCGTATCATCTGTCACAGAGCTTATCTCGGTATCGCCGATAGCCGTAACAGCGTTATTTTCGATAAGATCACTTAATTTCATTTTGTCTGCCTCCTGTCTTTCTGTTTCTCTTTCTTTATAGTTTTCTCTGTATTTTTCCTTATTTATACATCAGTCAGTAAACTTTTCAGTCTCAAATTCGAGTTCTACCACTGTTCCTCTCGGAACATAGCTGCCGCCCTCGGGAGTCTGCTTCTTTACAGCCGATCCGTCCTGTGCGCTGAGAACGCCCTTTGCCACATAGTTAAGGTCGTATACGCTCAGCGACTCATTCGCCACCTGAGGTGAAACTCCGATAAGATAAGGTACCTGTACCATTTTCTCGCTTTCGCTGAGCTTTTCGGTATAAAGGTATACGCAGCCGTCCTTGGCCATTGTCTTGCCCGTCATCGGTGACTGCTCAACGACTTCGATACCGTTGCCGAACTCCTTGTGCTTTATGCCCTTTTCGTCAAGCTGCTTTATCGCGTCGTCAATGCTTGAACCAGTAAGGATCGGAACTCTGATGTCAAGGTTCTGACGTTCCTCCTCATTGTACTCAGGACTTATGCTGAGGTACGGGAGTATCTCTTCAAGAATGCTCACAGCGCACGGCTTTGCAACGCTGCTTCCGTAGTACTGCTGATCGCCTGCATAAGGCATATCGCCGAGAACAAGAAGTATGAGCTCGGGATCGTCCGCAGGGGCAAAGCACATATACGAAGCTCCGTACTCCATGCCTGTTCCCTCGGTATCGTTATTGTCATAAAGGTTACGCATTACCTCCCTTTCGCTTCGGCGCTCGGAGGTTCCTGATTTTCCGCCTATAGCGTAACCCTTTATGTATGCGTTTCCCGTTTTGTTGTCATTGACTACCGTTTCAAGAGCCTGACGCATTTTTGCGGAGGTATCCTCGGATATCACCTGACGTCTTACGGTACGCTCGTTGTTGAGGACTATATTTCCGTCGCCGTCAACTACTCTGTCGACCACATAGGGCTTCAGCAGGTATCCACCGTTGATAACGGCGCTGCACGCTGTTATGAGCTCTATAGGAGTAACGGTCTCGCACTGTCCGAATGAGGAGTATGCAAGGTCGATATGCGTCATGGCGGCTCTGCCGTCTGTTTCGGTAACAGGCGGTATATCTCCTACTACCTCATAAGGAAGGTCTATGCCTGTTTTTTCAAGGAAACCGAAAGATTCGAAATAATTGTGGAATCTCTCGATACCGAGTATCTTTCCAAGTTCCATGAACGCAGGGTTGCAGGATTTGGTGAGTGCGTCCTGGAAGCCCACAACGCCGTGACCTGTGTATCTCTCATGACAGTGTATAGGGAAGTCACTGTCGCCGTCCTTGAGTATCTCAACACCGCTGCAATAATGTGACCATTCTTCGGTATCTATGGTCTTTTCCTCAAGAGTTGCAGCAGCAGTTATAACCTTGAATACCGAACCGGGCTCGTAACGCTCGCTTATGCATTTATTCCTCTTCTGTCTTTCGAGAGCCTCGGATTCGTACTCCTCCTTTTCCTTTTCTGTAGGATTGTAGTCATTTTCTTCCGCATATATCTTCTCGAGGAGCATATCCGTATTCAGCTCGCCCGGATTATTGAGGTCAAAGCCCGGATACGTTGCCATTCCCATTACAGCTCCTGTTTTCGGGTTCATTAGTATGGCACAGGCACGGTTCTTGATATAATGGTCGTCGGACATCTCTTTAAGGTACTTTTCGAGGATATACTGTATCTCTCTGTCGATAGTGAGGTACACGTCAGAGCCGTCCTTAGGATCATAGGTCTTTGAGTACTTGTAAGGGAGAGCGTTTCCGTGGGAGTCCTTTGCAGAGATAGTTCTTCCGTCGATACCCGAGAGGTATTCGTCGTATGAAGCCTCTATTCCGTAGGAAACGTTTCCGTTTGTGTAGCCGACAACAGTCGCCGCAAGGTCCTGCTGAGGATAATAGCGCTTTGTATCCTCGTCATAGCCTATGGAAACGAAGCCCAGATCCTCGAAATAGCTGTATATCTCGTCAACTGTGCCCTTTTCCACCTTGTCCTTGAGCTTTACGTACTGTCCTTCCTTTTCGATGGCGTCCCTGAATTTTCTCTGTGGTATCTCAAGCTTTACGGAGATAAATTCGGTAGCGCTGTCGACCACCTCATCTATAGAGGCAGGGAGAGCGTCTATCTCCTTGCCTTCCTCGTCGTACTTCGGCTCGTAGGTACCGTTTGCCTTGTCAAGGTTGCGCTTTTCGATGAGCTTTGAAAGTCTTTCCTTGTCCTCCTTGAACTGCTTGGGGTCAACAAAGACCGTGTACACAGTGGCGCTCTTGGCAAGAGCGACTCCGTTTGTATCATATATAGAGCCTCTGTGCGCCGTTATGGACATAGAGGCAAAATGCTGATCGTTCGCTTTTTCCTGATACGACTTGTTCTCAAGCACCGATATCTTGAAGAAATTTGCGGCAACTGCCGTAAAAAGAACGCTGAACACAGCTGTCATCACAAATTTGGTCCTGAACCGCATTGCATTTGACGGATTTGTATTTATCACTGAAAATTCTTCCTTCCGTGATTGACTGAATATCTGTAAAAATAAATAAAGGCAGGGTGTTTGTGTGCCCCGCCTCTGAACATCTTATTTTTCTTTCCGGATGTCCTTTTCTTTTGATACGACGAAGGATTTATCGCTATTCAAGCGCGGAACCGCCGTTCCCGAGCCCTTTAATTCACGCCCAGAGCCCGGGAACTGCCATTCCTTAATTGATCACCCGCTGTATCTCCTTGTTCTACATATGACTTCGGCAGTTATATATTTTTCAGGTTGCCGATAGTATTCATTTTATACGGGGCAGTCCGTCTGTTTATATTTATATTGGTACTACCCTCTGAAATATTCCACACACTTGTCGAAAAAGGACTTTATTTTCGCTATCAGGCCCTTTTCCTGTTCGGGAATAGTTACGACATCGCCTGTCTGTATCTTAATGTAATTTATCTGGGAAGGGTTTATCTTCTCCATTCCGAGTGAGGCTGCATATTCCTCTATACTCTTTGCCGATACCTTACCTTCAAGTTCAGACTGGAGTCTAACATTTTCGGCTGCGGCGCTATCGAGCTTCTCGTTCAGAGCGAACACCTTATTGTACATGGTATTGCGTCTGTCAAGCGAATAGATCACCGAACCGAGCAGTGCGGCAGCTAAGACAGATACGAAAATTATCATCATCAATGAACCGCTTCGGGCTTCATTCTTTGTCATACGTATCTCCTGCTTACGCTCAGCGTCATCGCGCACAACATCGCCGTTTCCGGTTGTCTCGTCCCGCTCGGCGTCGTCATAGCTTTCGTCCGTATAATAATAGCGTACAGTGTTTTCAGCCATTGCTTTCCGCACTCCTTTCTATTATTCTGAGCTTTGCGCTTCTGCTTCTGTTGTTTCTTTCAAGTTCTTGTTCTTTTGCCTCTAAGGGCTTTCTGTTCACAAGATTTCCCTGCGGCTTGCGTCCGCATACACACTGGGGAAAATCGGGAGGACAGACACAGCCTCTGCACCATTCCGCGAACTTTTTCTTTACTATCCTGTCCTCTAAGGAATGGAAGGTTATAACTGCAAGGCGTCCCCCTGCTCTCAGACTGAAGAATGCGTCCTCGAGACCTTTTTCAAGGTGCTCAAATTCTCCGTTGACCGCTATCCTTATTGCCTGAAAGGTCTTTTTACAAGGGTTCTTTTCTCTTCTCGCCTTCTGCGGAACGCTGTCCCTGATTATATCTGCGAGCTGCAATGTTGTTTCTATCGGCGAAGCCTCTCTTGCGCTGACTATATTCGAGGCAATTCTTCTGGAGAATTTTTCTTCCCCGTACTCGAATATTATCCTTGCAAGCTCGGATTCGGAATAGGTATTCACAACATCGGCTGCACTCATGCCCTCCTTGCTCATTCTCATATCAAGCGGAGCGTCGGAGTGGTACGAGAAACCTCTGCTTCCCTCGTCGAGCTGGAATGAAGATACGCCAAGATCCATGAGGATACCGTCGACGTATTCTATATCAAGTTCATCGAGGACTGCTCTTATCTCGGAATAATTCCTGTGATACACCCTTGCATTGGGATAGACAGAAAGACGTTCCGTCGCAGCAGCGACCGCGTCAGGATCTCTGTCAAGAGCGATAAGTCTGCCCTTTTCACTGAGCCGGGCAGCGATTGCAGAGGAGTGGCCTGCGCCTCCTGCGGTACCGTCAACATAGATACCGTCGGGACGTATGTCAAGCCCGTCCATGCATTCCTCTAACATTACAGGTATGTGGCTGAATTCCATTAGATATTTCTCTCCTTAGTTCCGGTGTGTACCGGACATAAAGGCAAAAACGTCTGTATCACAGAACCAGATCAGCAAGCACATCGTTGATCTCGTCCTGCGAGATATTGCTGTTGAATTCTTCCCATCTGGACTTGTTCCATATCTCAGCTCTTCTGTTTGCACCGATAACGACTACCTCGTCGGTTATCCCTGCATGATCTCTGAGCTGCTGTGTGATAAAGATACGTCCCTGCTTATCGGGGACCTGCTTATCAGCACCTGCAAGAAGCTTACGTCTTATGTCGCTTCCCTTCTTGCCGGGTATGGAATTAAGAGTCTCGCAGTATTCCTGAAATGCCTCTGGCGAGTATACGGCGATATAGGCGTCATCATGTCCCTGACAGAGAAAGAACTCCGGTCCGAGTATTTCGCGCAGCTTTGTCGGGAAGCTCATACGGCCCTTCTGATCTATGCTTGGATAATAAGTACCGCACAACAGATCTGACATAGAACTTCGCCTCGCTTTCTTGCAAACTCTTAGGACTGATTCACCCTAATTTGGAAAATTTCACTTCCAATCACCTTTTTTCACCCTAAACATATTTTACCATTATTCAGAGTCAAGGTCAAGATGGAGTTTTTTACAAGAGTTAACGCGATAATCCGCGATATTTTGTGGATTTTGTTCAAAGTTTAACCAAAAGCAGAACAAACGTTTTTGCTATTGTTAATTTATTTTGCTAAGTTTTCACCTTTTTTCACCTTTTCGAGTATTTTTAAGGTTTTTTTCACCTCTCGGCTTCACCTTTCATCACCCAAAAGGAGAAATAAGCCTCCGGATACACTAAGGCTGTGCCTCTCATCTATCCAAAGACTTATTTCTTTTGTTCTGTAATACTTGTACCGGCTCAAAGCCGTTTATCAATCATTTGTATATGTAAGATTGAATTTGGAGGATTTAAGTCCCATCATCATAGAGAAGGGATATCCCTTTATGGTTTTCTGTCCGTCGATGCTGACTTCCGTAACGTATCCCGTCTGCTCGGAATAAACAGGCTGGATCCAGTTGTCAGGATCGTCGGAAAGAGTTATATGATATGCTGATTCAAGCTTTTTCTTTACTGTATCAGCTTCCATATACGTAACTGTTCCCCAATGCGGATCAAACGCCGCGTCGTAATCGCTGGGCACGCTTCTCAGGTAAGGATAATCCGCATAGAATACCTCGTAGCAGTTTGCCGAGCAGCCGCCGCTTGAAGCGGAGAATACTGTCAGGGCATAATTGCCGTCATAGAAAAGCGCTTCGCCGAGAACCTCGTTGCAGGCGTCGATGACTATCTGCGGAGGGTCTTCCTTGCCTCTCAGGTCACTGGAATCGTCGTGGTTATATTTAAGATAAGTATATACGGCAACTGCCTGTGCCTTGATAGCTTCATAGGAGAAGCTTCCGCCAACCTCGCGGTTCACTATCTCGGAGACTACCTTGAGGGTATCGCCTGCAGGCTTATGAGCTATGGTGAGCTCTTCCTCGTCTGTCTCGCCTGTGTTCATAAGTTCGGTTCCGGGGTAGTAGTGGTACAGGATATCCTGATATGTCCAGCCTGCATAGGCAGCATAGAAATTAGCGCCGTTCTGGCTCATTCCCACTCCGTGTCCCCAGCCGTATGTAACGAATGCGAACTGTCCGGGCTTTGCTTCGAGGTTCGGGTCAGGCTGCGAGGATGGTATATCTCCCACAGTTGCTCCCGAAGTAACGAGCTCCACCGCAGTAGGTGTTTTTGTACGGCTTACCGCCGCATTCTTTGACAGAGTGGGCGTAGCCTTTCTGAGTGCATTCTTCTTCTTTGCAACAGCTTCCTCGAGAGCCTTGCGCTCTTCCTCGGAAAGCCCTGCATATGGGTCAACAGGCTCGCCCACCTTTGCCATTTCGGGGGTAGCGAGCTCGTAGCTTATAAGTGTAAGGCTGGAATCGTAATCGCTGATGTCAGCTTTTTCCCAGTCAACGGGTTTGTTCTGTTCCTCGTCCTCGTTTTCTGCAAGGGCTTCGGTAACGGCTTCCGTTAATCTGGATGTGGTATCGCTTACAGCGGTTTCGGTCACGGCGGAAGTATTTTCCGCTGCAATTGTGCCGTCTTCCGCAATTACTATACCCGTAGAAGCCGAGAGCACCAATGCTCCCGAAGTGACAGCTGCTGCTCTTTTAAGCATTGTCTGTACCTTCATAACGATCTCCTTTTATTATATAGTAAGGCGCTTACTGCTGCTGAGGCTGTTCGGCAGCGGCTTTTTCAGCTGCCTCCTTCTGTGCCTGCATAAAGGCTTCCGTATGCTGAATGGAATTGAGGTCTCCTGCGACCTCCCCCTCTCTCAGCCTTCTTGCCACAACAAGGAACCTCGAATTGTCCCAGTCTGCATAGCAGGTGGAGAGCGTCAGCAGTTTATCGCCGTATTTAACATCTATTCCCGTGTCAATGCCCCACGAACGCTTGCAGCAGTCGATGTAGAAGTTGAACTCCTCCTCGCTGTCGAGCTCTTCCATATTCCAGTAGTGGAAATCCGTAGCGTCGTAGGTGCCGCTCGTTACAAGGTAAGCGAATATAACGTAATCATAGTCCCTGTAATTGGAGCTGACCTTTATAAACGGGTACTGATTATAGAAATCAAAGCCTGCACGGTATTTTCTCAGTGAACCCATCATCGTTCCGTCATACCAGCTGTGACCGTAGATGACCAGGTTCTCGGAGTGTTCAAGATCGTTGCTGCCGAAGACGTCCCTGTAATCTGCATAGAGCGTTCCCCTGTCGTAGTACTGTCTGAAAAGGTCCTTTTCAAGATAGAACATATTGGGCGGCCATGCGTCGGGTCCATAGTACGGATCGTTTGCAGGTACCTCGCCGGGATCATGCACAAACGGATAATCCACCTGGGTACCGTCGATCTTGATATATCCCATGATATCCTTATTGAGCCTCTTGAGAGACTTTGTCCTTTCGCTCACGCCGGTTTCCGACGGAACATAGCTGTACTTATCCGACAGCTTCTCAGGCAGGTCTGCAACAGGCTCGGTAACAGCTGCGGTGGTTTGTACGACGCTTGGAGTAGGAGCAGCTTTCCTGTCCTTGTTCAGCAATACAGCCGCAGTTCCGAGACCTACCGCCGCTGCACAGGCAGCGCAGGCTGAAATGATCTTAATAGCTTTGCTCATGGCTTATCACTTTCCTTCCTTGGGGCCGTAGGGTACAAATTCTGCATCAGGATCGTAATGTTCGTTGGGGTGATCAGCGTAGAACAGCGTCGGCCACTTGATATTGGGGTTCGGCTGACTGTCCTGAGTACCCTTCATCGGATCCTCGCCCTCTCTTACCAGTCTTGCAAGTATTATAAGACGGGCACGTTCATCGGGGAGATAGCTGTTGCAGGTGGAAAGTGTAAGCAGCGGATCGCCGTACTTTACGTCTACATCGTTGGTGCGGATAGTTCTTCTCTTTGCCTCGTTGACGAAATTGTAGAAATCGTCCTCGCTGTCAAAGTCGAGATCGTTCCAGCAGTCAAATCGTGTATCGGTCTCATCGTCGGCGTCAAGTATGAAAAATGCAAATATCTTGTACTGATAATTCTCGTAATTAGAGCTGAGGTTTATAACGGGGTGAAGTCCGTAATACGCCTCATTTCTGACATAGTATTTAAGTGATCCGAACAACTGATCATCGTACATATTGTGTCCGTAAAGGATAAGATTGTCCGAATTCGGGCATTTAAGATAGCCTTCCTCGTCCACCTCGTCAAAGTGGTTTCTGTAATCGAGGAAGATCTCGCCCGCGATATTCTCAGTAAGGTCGTACTTCGTATTGAGGTACTTTTTATTGTCCTCCGCCTGCAAAACAGGATTGTTGAGAAGAGTGTCGGGTATGCTTATTACTCCGACGATATCGGGATTTATCTCAAGGAGCTTGCGCGCGCCCTCGAGGAGAGTATACTTCTTCCTTTTATCTTCCTCTTTCTTCTGTACGGGAGGCTTTTTCTTTTCAGTCGCAGTATCGTATATCTCCATGATCTTCTCGGTCTTGTTCCTGCTTGACCACAGGTCATAGTAGTAATCGCCAACCATGTATCCGCAGACAACTATGGCAATTATCGAGCAGAGGAATACGATCTTTCTTATGCACTCACCGACGCCGTCGCCCTTATGGGGAACAAGGTCGATAAGCCGCTGTTTGAAGCTTTTTTTCTTCTTTTTCTTCTTGTGTTTCTTCTTTTTTTCGGGTAATACGGCTTCTTCCGCCGCATTTCCGGCATTTTCGGGAGCAAACTCCCTGTGCTGCGCCTGATGTGTACCGTGTTCCGCCTTCAGTATGCTTTCGGCAGGACCAGCCGTTGCGGCAGCAGCCTCACTGTCTGTATGCTGAACGCCTTCTTCTTTTGCCGCTTTCATGACAGCCTCGCTTGACATGACCCTTGTGGGTTCTTCATCAGCTTCAGGCTTTACGGAAAATACCTCTTCAAGGTCTATTTCCTCTTCTTCTGCCTCGTGGGAGACCTCTGTGAAATCCTCCACCTTATCAGTGACCGTATCGGCAACTTCTGTAAAGTCGCCTGCGATCTCCTCCGCTATCTCCTTGAGTTCCTCATGTGCGGGTGTCTCAAGTCCGTCAAGCAGATCGGATATATCAGGTGAAGCGCTTTCGGCAGCCTTCTCCGCAACTCTGGCAGCTTCTTCAGCCATTTTTGCAGCCGCTGCCTTTTCGTAAGCGATAGCAGCGTCAAGCTCTTCAAGTATGTCCGCCGCTGTAGCCATTTTCTTTTCCTTGGCTCTCATTATGCGGTCGGATATGCTCTCCGTGCGTTCTGTTTCGTTTTTATTATCATAGGTCGTAGGAGCGACTTCCGCTTCACTGTGTATCGACCTTCTGATCGCTTTTATTTTTTCAGCTCTGCGCTGAGCCTCTGAGCTTTCTTCATTGAACTTGTCGCTCATCAGTCTGTAATCTCCTCCATCAGCATTTTTTCGACGATTTCAAAGGCATAAGCAGCGGCGCATTTTCTGATATTCGCCCTGCTCATGTCGCTGAGCTTACATAGCTCCGGAAGTTTTACAAATTCCCTGCCGCAAATATCGAAACCGATATAGACCGTTCCCACGGGAGTATCAGCAGTTCCGCCCGATGGACCTGCAATACCCGTCACGGAAACGCACACGTCTGCTCCTGAGCGCTGTTTCAGCCCTCTGACCATACTCAATGCCGTCTGTTCGCTCACTACGCCGAAAGCCCGAATCGTTTCGGCAGGAACTCCCAGAAATTCGGTCTTGATTCGCTCGGAATAAGTACATATCCCAAGCTCGAATACCGCAGACGCGCCCGATACTGATGTTATAAGCTCTGAAAGAAGTCCTCCCGTACAGCTCTCCGCTGTAGCAATGGTCAGACTTTTTCGTTCTAATAATTTTACAACATTTTCTACTGTTTTGTCAAGTTTATCGGTATCAGTTTCAGAAAATTTAACGCTTACCACTAAATCGCCGTCCTTGCTTTAGTTAATATCTCACAAAAATGATGTGATTAATTTGTGAAAAACTTAAAATTAATCTCCGTAATTAAAGGTCTTCATAACAGTTCCCTCGACAGCTTTCTGTATGAGCGGCTCAAAATCAAAGCTGTTCTGAGCTTTTTCCACATCACTGAGCACAGGTCTTACCTTCGGGTGACGGGGAGTGAATACGGTACAGCAGTCCTCATACGGGAGCACTGATGTGTCGAATGTATCTATTTTACGTGCGATTTCGATTATCTCGGTCTTGTCCATGCCCACGCAGGGACGGAACACGGGTATACGGCAGGCTGCGTCGGTGCAGACCATAGCCGCCATCGTCTGACTTGCCACCTGTCCCACGCTCTCGCCTGTGATAAGTGCAAGACAGTTGTCCTTTTCGGCGATGCGCTGAGCTATCTCCATCATGAGCCTTCTCATTATAATAGTAAAGAATTCCTCGGGGCAGTGGTCCTTGATAGCCTCCTGAAGCTCGGTAAAGGGTACGCAGTAGAATGCGATGCCGCCGCAGTAGTCCGTCAGCTTCTGACAGAGCTGCTCCACCTTGAGCTGTGCGCGGTCGGATGTATAGGGAGGGCTCACATAGTGGATAGCGGCGATGTGGATACCGCGCTTTGCCATCATGTAGCCTGCCACGGGGCTGTCAATACCCCCTGAAAGGAGAAGCATAGCCTTTCCGCTGCTTCCAACGGGAAGTCCGCCTGCTCCCTTGATGTTCTCGGCGTGAACGAAAGCGTTCTCGTCGCGTATCTCAACAGTTACCGTGACTTCGGGGTTCTTGACATCAACGGTCAGATGCGGAAACTTCTCGAGGAGCTTTCCGCCAAGCTCCATGCATATCTCGGGAGACTTCATCGGGAATGCCTTGTCGGAGCGCTTTGCATTGACCTTGAATGTCTTTGCACAGCTGAGCACATCTTCAAGATACTCATAGCTCTTGTTGCATATGTCCTCGAAGTCCTTCTCGCATACGCAGGCGCGGCAGTAGGTGGCTATACCGAATATCTTGCCCACTCTGTCGGCTGCCTCGTTGAGGTCGATGTCCTCGTCAAGAGGAGTTATATATGTTGTAGACTGAGCGCTGGTCATCTGAAAATGACCGAGGGGCTTCAGTCTGCGCTTTATGTTCTTTATGAGCATATCCTCAAAGGTCTTCTTGTTGAGACCTTTCAGTGCCATTTCACCGTATTTTACAAGTATCAGTTCTTTCATAGCTGTTCTCCTATACTATTATATATGTAAACTGTTATCCTCTCACCTTTTCCATGCCCTCGCAGAGAGCCTCGCAGAAGAGGTCAAGCTCCTCCTCGGTAGTCTCCGCGGTCATGCTGATACGCAGAGCGCTGTCCGCCCGCTTGTCACGTATGCCGAACTGTCCGAGAACTCCGCTCTGCTGTCCCTTTGAACAGGCAGAACCACTTGAAACGTATATCTCCTTGCTTTCAAGGAAGTGGAGCATTATCTCCGAGCGCTTGCCCACTGCCGAGATATTCACCACATAGGGCGAGCCGTCCTCGGGAGAATTTACCGCAACGCCCTCGATTCCGCCGAGTTTATCCAGCAGATACGCTTTCAGTCCGGCCACTTTTTCATAGCGCTCAGCGATAGTCGGGACAAGCTTTTTCACAGCCGCTCCGAAAGCCGCTATCATGGGAACGCTCTCAGTACCCGAGCGTATGCCCTTTTCCTGCTTGCCCCCCGTAACTACAGGAAGTACGCGGACTCCCTTTTTGATGTAAAGAGCTCCCACGCCCTTGCCGCCGTGTATCTTATGACCGCTGAGGGAGATAAGGTCCGCACAGAGTGCATTAGCCCTGACAGGCAGCTTCATAAAAGCCTGAACGCAGTCAGTATGGGTGATTATACCAGGAAATCTGCGTTTTACCGCAGAAAAAGTCTCCTTTACAGGCAGGATATATCCCGTTTCGTTATTCACGTACATCATGCTGATAAGGCAGGTATCATCGTCGCAGGCATTGACAAAGTCCGCCGCGTAATACCGTCCGTCCTCACGGGGAGGAACTCTCACCGCAACGAAGCCGTTTTTCTCCAGGTCTGCGGCAGTTTCCTCAACAGAAGCGTGCTCCACAGCCGATATAACTATCTTTTTCCTTTTCCTGCCGTAAGCAGCCGAAGCTCCGCGGAGGGCAAGGTTATTGCTCTCGGTAGCTCCCGAGGTGAAGCATATATTATCGCTTTCCGCACCTATCGCCGAAGCTATTGCTTTTCTCGCGTCATCAACGAGGAGCTGTGCATTCAGTCCCGCACGGTGGAGCGAGGAGGGATTGCCGTATTTTTCGGTCATTGCTTCCACAGCCGCCGCAACAGCTTCCGCGCAGGGCTTGGTGGTCGCCGCATTGTCAAGGTAAACTTCCATTTCCGTTATCCATTCCTTTGTCATAAGCATTCTTTTAATTATAACACATATGCTGAGAAAATGCAACTGCCGTGAAATGACAAAAATGCTCCCTTAAATAGGGAGCATTCCGCATAAAAAATCCTATTTACAGTAAAAACGTTCAGAATCTACGCAATGCAGCGTAAATGAGTGTCATTAGATCTGCAAGAGTATCAAAACATAATCTACAATGTTTACTCTGCCGTCCCCATTTATATCAGCAGCAAGCTTCTGCTCTTCGGAAAATCTTCCGGGATTTATCATTACAGCAAATACCAGTACAGCGTCGCTTACGTTTATTATACCGTCGCCGTTTATATCGCCCAAAGAGTAAACAGGACCTTCAATTTCGATCTCGTCAGAGATCTCGATATAACCGTTCTCAGCATGTTCTTTTGCCCAGGTCTCCATTTCTTCTCCGTCTTCATTCATATCGCGGTTCTGGAAAATACAACCATCATCAATAACGAACTCTACATCAAATATGTCTCCGTCCTTAACGTCATAGGGAACTTGGAAATCAAATGTCCACAGAACTCCGTCTCTTCCATCATTGCCTCTGCCTGCTGTAACAAGGCATATCTGGTTTTCAGGATCCGAAAACTGTGCCTGACCTGCTTCAAGCTCCTCAGCTGCAGGACCTTTTTTAGCCTCTCCGTTTACAAGCTTAAGTCTTTCATCATACTTTACGAACAGACAAGTATTTGCATATTCTTTGTCTGCTCCGCTGACACTGAGGTCAACTGACACAATAGCGCCGCCTTTTTCAGATGCCTTTACCTTTGAAAGCGAAAGCTGCGGCTGCACGACCTTTTTCGTTACAGTTGTTGTAGTGGTTGCTGCTGTGGTAGTAGTTGTTGTGGTTGTGGTAGTTGTCGTTGTGATCTTAGCAGTAGTTGTAGTAGTCTCCTGCTTATCCTCAGGCTCGTTGCCTACTGTAATACAGCCCTGCTCGATACCGTTTGTGAACACCCATGCTTCCATAAGCTTACCGGCTTCGTCATTTTCAAAATTTGTGAAATGGTCGCCTTCCTTGTAATTAATGCATACAGGGTATACATCTCCCATCTTGGCATCTGAAGGGAGCTGGAAATCCATAATCCACAGAACACCGTCTCTGCCTGAATTTTTGTCGGCGGAAGTTGTTAAAAGAATTCCTGACTCTCCGTCCTTTTCCTGTGTATAGCTGAGTTTCTTTCCTGCAGGTCCTTTTTCAGCGTATTCATCGTCTCTGTAAACAAGCTTAAGTCTTGAGTCATACTTGATGTGAAGGTCTGTATAGCAATATTTTTCATCTGCACCGATTACTGAAAGCTCTACTGTAACAACAGAATCTGCTGTGCCTTTAACCTGCGAGAGTGAAAGCGTAGGCTTGATCTCTGAGTCCTGAGGATCAACGTCATTGATACCATAAGGGTTTCCGCCTGCTTTTCCTACCGCAATTGAAGGCAATGCCGATGCGCAGACAATGAGCTGAAGCGATACTAAAGCGCTGCAAACACGTTTGATAAGTTTCTTCATAGTTTTTACTCCTTCTTTGTTATAATAGTGAAAAATATAGATCTGCCCGTTACAACACACCATACCACATTATATTGCATGATACGCTGAATGGAATGGGGAAAATCCGTTTATATTTTACCATAATTAGTTATTAAAGTCAACAAATATATCATAATTTATATACTATATCCCACGCCATGTCCCCATAATCGAAAATATATTCGTTTTTTGTTGCATTTCCGAGACGTTTGTGGTATAATTCATGTGTATATCTATTTTTAAAGGAGAACACTGCTGTGAAAAGGAGCTTCATGACGCGCGGCTGTACAAAAGAAAAATACCTGACAGCATTCCTCATAGGCTTCGGAACTATGCTGTTCTCGCTGCTTCCCATGATGCTGACGGAGCAAGGGTATTTCATATATTACGGCGACTACAACGCCCAGCAGATACCATTTTACTGCCTTGCGAACTCGGCAGTCAGAAACGGTCAGTTCGGCTGGAACTGGCTCACAGACCTGGGCTCCGACTTTATGACGTCATATTCGTTCTACCTCTTCGGCAGTCCGTTTTTCTGGCTGACAGCCCTTCTTCCGAGAAGTCTCATGCTTCACGCCATGCCTGTGGTGCTTGCCGTAAAGCACGGCACAGCTTCCCTTACCGCCTACGCCTATATACGCAGGTTCGTCCGCGGCAGCAACGCCGCTCTCACGGGAGCTCTGCTATACTCGTTCTCGGGATTTCAGATATACAACATCTTTTTCAACCATTTCCAGGACGTCACCGCATTTTTCCCACTCATGCTCATAGCACTGGAGGAGTGCGTGAACAACCGCCGCAGAGGCGCTTTTGCCCTTATAACAGCGCTTATGGCGTGTATAAACTACTATTTCTTCGCAGGTCAGGCAGTATTTCTCGTTATTTACTGCATCTGCCGCTTCAGGAGTCCTGATTTCCGCATAACATGGCGGAGGTTCCTGCCGCTGATGATCGAAGCGATACTGGGGACTCTCCTTGCGGCTTTCATACTTCTGCCCTCGGCAATGGCTCTTATGGGGAATTTCCGACTGGGCGAGAGGCTTTACGGTACGGAAATGATATCCTACGCCGACAGGACTCTCATACCGCACATAATACAGAGCTTTTTCATGCCCTGCGATCCCCCCGGATATCCAATTCTTTTCAGCCAGAACTACGAACTGTGGGCTTCGATAGGCGGATATCTCCCATTATTCTCCATGACGGGCGTGATATCATTCATGCGGCTGAAAAAGAAGCACTGGGCGGCAAAGCTCACGGCGGTCTGCATATTGTTCGCATTCGTTCCCGTGCTGAACAGCCTGTTCCAGGCGCTGAACTCCTACTATTACGCGCGGTGGTTCTATATGCCCATACTGATAATGGCTATGATGACCGCTCATACCCTTGACGACGAAGGCTCAGACGGCTTCTTCGGCCTTAAAGTCAGTGCAGCTGTCCTTGTGTTGTTCGCGCTTGTGGGCATTATCCCACGAAAGCCCGAAAACGGCGAAAAGCCGAAGCTTTTCTCCATGCCCGAGGATACCCCCTATTTCTGGGCGACTATTGCAGTCGCAGCAGTTTTCCTCGTCTGTGCATATCATATACTGCAAAGGAAGAAAAAAGGTACTCTCAGCACCGCGTTCATGGTATTTGTGACCTCGGCGGCGTCCATAATATGTATATTCACCACGACCCTCTACTCTGCAAGCAGCGTCAGCTCCGCGAAACACTACATCAACTCATTCATCGACTATGATGACGAGGTATACGAAGCGGTCGGCAGCAGCAGCTTCTTCCGCACAGATACAGGCTTCAACACCGAAAACGCCTCTATGATATGGGGACTCCCCTCAATCAGAGCCTTTCATAGCGTCGTCACCCCATCTATCATGGACTTTTACAGCTTTATCGGCATAAGACGCGACGTTGCTTCAAGGCCATCCCTGCACCACTACGGGCTGAGAGGTCTGCTATCGGTCAAGTACTTCTACAAGGAAAAGTCCGGTGGGAACAGCTACAGCAGCCTTGTTTCGGAAGTTCCGCCCGTACAGACGCGACACGCAAACAAAGACCCCGAGGAAGAGGATATCAGCGATGTTATAATCCCCGATGAGCTCACGGGCTTTGAATACGTCGGAGACACGGCTGATTTCGAGATATACGAAAACAAGCTCTTCGTCCCTATGGGCTGGGCTTACGATTCATATATAACAAGGAACGAGGCAAGGCAGAAAAGCGCTATTCAGCGCGAGGTCATCATGATAAAGTCACTTGTTCTCACCGATGAACAGGCAGAAAAATACAAGGATATACTCACGGAGTTCGACCCCGAGTACTACCCTGCCATCAACCGCAAGACCTATGAATTTTTCTGCCGCCAGAAGCAACAGTGCTGCGCCGAGAGCTTTTCATACGACGAAAATGGCTTCCGCTCGGTCATCGACCTCCAACAGCCTCAGCTCGTCTTTTTCAGCGTTCCCTACAGCAGAGGCTGGAGTGCTGAGGTAAACGGCATAAAAGCTGATATCGAACGCGTTAACGAGGGCTTTATGGCAGTAAAGGCAGACGCCGGAAAGAATACCATAGTTTTCCGTTACAGAACGCCCTTTCTCACGGAAGGGATAATAGTAAGCCTGTGTGCAGCTGCAGCGCTTGTGCTGTATCTCATACTTTGCCGCAGAAAAGACGGCAAAAACGAGCCGTACAGTTTCAGCAGCTATTATGACTACACATCATGTCAGAAAATAAAGACCGCACAGATATACTGCGACAGTCTTTTCAATAAAAAGGAGAAATGATAATGCATTTACAGGAAAAAACCATATCCAGTGACCTCATATACGAAGGTCCGATATTCACCATTACTCACGACAAGGCAGAGCTTGAAAACAGCAGTACCGCTGTCCGCGACGTGCTCCATCATCACGGCGGAGTATGCGTGATACCCATAACAGAAAACAACGAGATATTTCTCGTAAAGCAGTTCCGCTATCCGTTTCAGACCGTCACCCGCGAAGTTCCCGCGGGAAAGCTTGAAAAGGGCGAGGATCACGGCGAATGCGGAAAGCGCGAGCTTCTTGAGGAAACAGGCTATACCTGTTCCGAATACATCTATCTCGGGGAAATGCTCCCCACTCCTGCATACAACACCGAGGTGACCTATATGTACCTCGCAAAGGGACTGACATTCAGCAGTCAGAACCTCGATCCCGACGAATTTCTCGACGTTGAGCGCATACCGCTCACGGAAGCTGTAAAGCAGGTCATGGACGGAACTATCCGCGACGGAAAGACACAGATCGCAGTTCTCAAGGCTGCACGTATCCTCGGCATATAATAAAAAAGACCTGCATGATGCAGGTCTGTATGTCTGGCTGTATCAGACAGCTTCATCGCTCTCTCCCGGCTGTTCAGCCTCGATCACAGCAAGCTGTCTCTCGTATGCTTCAAGAATGGTCTCCTCGAAAAGCTTTCTTGCGGAAGCCGAGATAGGGTGAACGATATCGCGGAAAACACCGTTCTCGTCCTTTCTGCTTGGCATTGCAACGAAAAGTCTCTCGTCGCCCTGTACCACCTTGATGTCATGAACTGCGAACATATCGTCGATAGTTACCGAAACTACCGCTCTGAGCCTGCCGTCAGACATGATCTTTCTGATCTTTACATCTGTAATTTCCATAGTTTTCCTCCTTGTTAGTCTTTGTGACTCACGGTACGCGAACTGAATTAATTTATATTTATAACGATTAATTTCAGTTGAAAGTAAACCTGTAAACTATTATAACTCAGAATTCGTAAAATTGCAAGCATTTTATACGAAAAACACGACAAAATAATATAACAATTATCCGCGGCATTTTTTCATATGCCGGACAAACAGCGATATTCGGGTCTGTCCCGTTTTTATATCATTTATTCAGGAAAGGTGATCATTTTGGATATCAACATCTTAAAAGGCAAAAAGCACATTCATTTCATCGGGATCGGAGGCTCGGGAATGTACCCTCTCGCGCAGATACTCCACTCTCAGGGATACTATCTCACAGGCTCGGACAATAACGAGACCGAGACCCTCGACGCTGTAAGAAAAATGGGCATACCCGTTTTCATCGGTCAGAGAGCCGAAAATATCGAGGGAGCCGATCTTATCGTCCATACAGCCGCTATAATGGCTGACAACCCCGAGCTCATGGCAGCAAAAGCAAGCGGAGTCCCGGTTCTTGAACGTGCAGACCTCCTCGGTATCGTAACGAGCTGGTACGACAACGCTATATGCGTTTCGGGAACTCACGGAAAGACATCGACTACCTCCATGATCACTCAGATACTCTTTACCGCAGGCGTTGACCTCTCCGCGTATATCGGCGGAAAGCTCCCCTGCATCGGCGGAAGCGGAGTTGCAGGCAAAAGCGATATAATGGTCTGCGAATCCTGCGAATTCGAGGACCACTTCCTTAAATTCTTCCCCGATATATCCGTTATACTCAACATCGACGCCGATCACCTTGACTACTTCGGAACTCTTGAAAATATCATCAGGTCCTTCCATAAATTCAACGAAAACACCTCAAAGTGCATAATCGTCAACGGCTCGGACGCAAATTCCATGAAGTCCCTGGAGGGTATAACAGGCAAGGAGATAATAACCTTCGGCAAGGACAGCTCCTGCGACTACTATCCCGTGAACGTGAAGCACGAAAACGGGCTCCTCACCACCTACGACGCTATGTACAGGGGCGAAAAGCTCGGAACAATAACTCTCCACGTTGCAGGCATACACAATGTCCTCAATTCTCTTGCGGCTGTGGCTGCTTCACGCTATGTGGGTGTTGATTTCAAGTTCATTCAGAAAGGTCTTGAGGACTTCCGCGGAGCCAAGCGCCGCTTTGAAAAGTTGGGCTTTGAAAAGGGCATAACCGTTGTGGACGACTATGCTCACCACCCTACAGAGCTCGAAGCTACCCTCAATGCGGCTATGGAAATGAACTTCAGCCACGTATGGGCAGTTTTCCAGCCCTTCACCTTCTCCCGTACAAAGCTGCTCCTTGACGATTTCGCAAGGGTCCTCCAGATACCAGACCACGCCGTGCTCACCGATATCATGGGAAGCCGCGAGAAGAACACCTATGGTATCTTCACCCGTCACCTTGCGGAAAAGATACCGGACTGCATATGGTTCCCGCAGGACGAGTCCGCTGAATGGACGGACGAGCGCAAATACGCCAACTTCGCACAGATATGCGATTATATCTGCGAACACGCACAGTCGGGCGACCTGGTCATTACCCTCGGCTGCGGCGACGCCTACAAGATAGCAAAAATGATACTGGAAAAGCTTGCAAAGGAGTAAAAATATGCTGAAAGACAAGGAAATAGCTGTTTTCAACTATATAAAGTCCCGTCTGAGCGACGGAATGTCCCCCTCCGTCAGGGAGATAATGGACGCTATGGGCTTCAGGTCAACATCAACTGCCCACAGATACATCGAAACTCTCGTCCGTGAGGGACTCATAGAAAAAACAGGCAATCTCAACCGCACTCTCCGACTGCCGAACAGCGGAACTACTTCCGTTCCTGTTATGGGTACAGTCACCGCAGGACAGCCTATAACAGCCGTTCAGGATATCACGGGATATATCGGCTTTGAAGCTCCGGGCGTAGACCCGCAGGAGCTCTTTGCCCTGAAGATACGGGGCGAAAGCATGATAAACGCAGGTATTCTCGACGGCGACATTGTCATAGTCAAGCGCGTGAGCTACGCGGAAAACGGTGATATCGTCGTTGCTTTCATCGGTCACGAGGACGCTACCGTAAAGACCTTCTACAAGGAAAAGGATCACTACCGCCTCCAGCCCGAAAACGACACTATGGAGCCCATAATCGTGGACGAGGTGGAAGTTCTCGGCAAGGTCATCGGTCTCAAACGCTACTACTGAACCGCCGCAGTTGTCATTCAAACATTTGAAATAATTAAGGAGATTTTAACTATGCAATATTTACCTATCGTACAGGAGCTTTTTGAATCGAATTCATTATATATTTTTTTGGGCGGAGCCGTCGCTGCATTAATTGTCGCTGCATTATTAACAGTCTTAATTAAATTAAGCAGAAAGACAAAGATAATACTGCTTTGTATCACTGCTGCTATCTATGTTGTATGTGAAGCAGGTTTGAATATCACCTCGAAATATTCTATAGGGTTTCCCATGTTTTTCATCGGTACGTTCTCACTTGGAGCTTTTGTGGGATTTCTGATTGCTGCTGTTGTCTCCGCAATAAGAAATAAGAAGAATAATTCCGATACATAAACCGCAGGCTCCTATTGAACCATGTAGGGGACGCCGCCCACGGCGTTCCGTAAAATGAGAACTGAGAGTTGATAATTAAGATGGAAAATATAAAAAGACTTGAAGCAGACGAGTTCTGGGCTGATTCAACTGTTATCGAGGCCGGCGACTACGTTTTCGTCGGATATTGCATGGGAAATGAAGGTCGGCCAATAGAAGAACAGATAAACGGTGCATTCGATACACTGAAAAGCAGACTTGCATTGGCCGGTTTAGGACTGGATTCGGTTGTAAAAATGGACTGCCTGTTCAGAAATATCAGCGACCTGAATTACCTTCCCGACGTAATAAAAAAGCATTTTAACGGCAGATATCCCACAAGAAAAGCTTACACGACCGATTTTATCAGAGAAGGTATCCTCTTTCAAATCGACGCAATAGCATATAAAGGTTAAAGCTCTATAAACAATCGGACCCACAGATACAGCCCATACAAAAGCAATATGCTTCGGACTGCCAAAAGCAGCCCACAAAACATGAACTGCTCACTAAAAATTAATTTTTTTCAAAAAACACTTCCCTTTTTGCGAGAAATAGTGTATAATGTAGAGTGGTTAATAATACGCCACGGAAAGGACGATATAAATGCTTAATGAAGTTAAGGTCATAATATGTGGTAAGGAGTACAAGATAAAAACTGCCGAAGCTCCGAACTACGTTTATGCACTCGCAAGAGCACTCGAGACCAAGATCAACGAGATAACCGCAGCAAGCGGTTCTTCGCCTTATGCAGCTTCTATAATGGTTGCCATGGCTCTCCTCGACGACCTCAACAAGGCTAATCAGCGCCTTGACAATATCCGCGACCAGACTAAGGAGTACGTGGACGAGGCAGGCAGGACACGTATTGAGCGCGACGCTGCTCAGAAGGAGATAGAAGTTCTCAAGTCCAAGATAACTCAGCTTGAAAATATGGTCAAGCTCAAGCAGCTCAGCGACAGCATTTGATGAATAAAACCGAGATACTCGCTCCGGCAGGCAGCATGGAAACTCTCCGTGCGGCTCTCAGGTCAGGCGCTCAGGCTGTGTACATAGGCGGAAAGCGCTATTCTGCGCGAAGCAGCGCCGCGAACTTTTCACTTGACGAGATAAAGGAAGCCGCCGCTTTCTGCCACAGATACGGAGCAATGCTCGATCTTGCTGTAAATACGGTGATATCAGACGATGAAGCTGCCGATTTCTGCGAGTACATAAAGGCTGCCGCCCAAAACGGCGTTGACGCTTTCATTGTTCAGGACTGGGGCTGTGCAGAGCTTATCCGCCGCTGCGTACCTGACGCCGTACTTCACGGTTCTACGCAGATGTCGGTGCATACAGCCGCAGGAGCTTCACTGCTCCGCGACCTCGGATACGCAAGAGTAGTCCCTGCACGTGAACTTGACAAGGAAACTATTTCCCGTATATGCAAGGTCGGTATCGAGACCGAGATATTCGTACACGGTGCGCTGTGTATGTCAGTCTCGGGACAATGCTATATGTCGGCAATGATAGGCTCGCGCTCCGCCAACCGCGGCTGCTGCGGACAAGCCTGCCGGCTTCCATTTTCTGCCGTCGGCAATAAGGACAGAGCTGCGCTTTCGCTGAAAGACCTTTCGCTGCTCCCAAATGCCCGTGAGCTCGCGGATATGGGAGTTGATTCCTTCAAGATCGAGGGACGCATGAAGCGCCCCGAATATGTGGCTTCCGCAGTACACGAGCTGAAAGCCTCGCTTGATGGCAATGCTCCCGATATGAAGCTCCTGCGCGGAGTTTTCTCGCGAAGCGGCTTCACGGACGGCTATTTTACAGGCAAAAGGCAGGATATGTTCGGAGTCCGTGAAAAGGACGACGTTATTTCCGCCCATGAACTGATACCGAAGATACATGAGCTCTACCGCTTTGAGCGGAAAGCTTATACTATTGATATCCATGCAGTGATAAAATCAGGACAGCCTGTTGTGATAACTGCGGAATGCGGCAGCATATCGGCTTCCGCAACAGGAGAAGCTCCCGAAAAGGCTCTGAACCGCCCTACTGACATGGCTGCTCTCGAAAAACAGCTCTCAAAGCTGGGAGACACGGTATTCAGCCTCGGAAAACTAACCGCGGACATCGGTGAGGGACTTATTGTCCCGGCAGGAAAGCTCAACGAGCTTCGCCGTAAGGTCACGGAAAAGCTGACAGCTGCGATCACTGCAAAAAATACGCCTGAATATACCATAACGGACTATACTCCCGATATTGGCAGCTTTCACAGCGGCAATACCGACGGAGAGCTGAAGCTCCGCACATTCTGCCGCACCGCCGAACAGGCAGTGGCTGCAGCAGAGCTGTCGGAGTACGTTATAGTTCCGATCGGGCTGCTCGGCGATGATATGCTCGGCAGCGTGGATATAAATAAAATAATTATTTCGCCGCCCCGCTTCATAACCGATGAAGACAAGCTTGTGGAAAAGCTCAACGTGCTGAAAACAAAGGGACTTTCAAGGCTTTACTGCCACACTCCCGACTGCATAGCTATCGGCAGAAAGCTCGGTTTTAAGCTTCACGGCAGCTTTACTCTCAACGTTTTCAACTCCTTCAGCGCGGAATACCTCCGCGGTCTCGGGCTTGAGGACTGCGTTTTCTCGGTGGAAGCAACTCTTCCGCAGATAGCCGCAGTACGCTCGGAGCTTCCCATAGGAGCTGTCATATACGGCAGACTGCCGCTCATGCTCACAAGGAACTGCCCCATAAGGAACGAAGTCGGATGCGGAAAATGCACGAAAAAGCTCATCGACCGCACAGGCAGGGAGTTCCCTGTCGTATGCTCGGAGAACTACGCGGAGATACTCAATGCCGACAGGCTTTGTATGCTTGACAGGCTCGGCGAAATACACGGCATAAGCTACGGCGTCGTCTGTCTTTCGGACGAGGACGCCGACAGTACACGCGCCGCTCTCAGCGGACGCAAACCGCAGGGCAATATCACCCGCGGACTTTACTACAGAGGTATCTCAACATGAAACTCACCTTCAAAAAGCTCGATCCACGGGCTGTTATCCCCTCACGGGCTACTCCCGGGAGCGCAGGCCTTGACCTTTGCGCCTGCCTTGAAGCTCCTGTTGTGCTCGCCCCAGGGGAGATAAAAATGATACCCATAGGTATCACGGCGGAGCCTGATTCCGACGATATCGCTCTCCTTATCTATCCCCGCTCGGGACTTTCGTCAAAGTACGGAGTATCCCTTGCAAACTGCGTGGGAGTTGTCGACAGCGATTACCGCGGCGCATGGTTCGTCCCGCTTATAAATCACGGTAAAGAGCCCTTTACCGTTGAGCACGGAATGCGCGTAGCTCAGATGATACCAACACGTATATTAATGCCCGATATCGAGGTCAGCGACCAGCTCTCGGAAACAGAGCGCGGAAACGGCGGCTTCGGTTCATCGGGAATTTAATAGATCATATCAAACAAAAGATTGGAGATATTATTTATGAAAAAGACACTCTATTTTCTGCTTCTCTTTATTTGTGCCTGCATTCTCGGAGGAGTTATCGGAAACGTTTCATCAGGTTCGTTTGCATGGCTCGGCTATTCAAGGGGAATAAGCCTCTCTCCCAGCACGTTCTCTATGGAGCTCTTCAGCATCACATTCGGCTTTACTTTCAATATCAATGTGGCACAGATAATCTGCATAATCATCGCAATATATGCATATATCAAGACTGCTCCCAAGGTAGTTCCCGATAAATAATCGTTTATCCCGTCCTTTTCGACAGTTTTTTAATGCCTGCGGGTCCATTAGTTTCCGTATTGTACCAAAATTTGCGTACTTGGGAATTTCTCGGAGAAAAATCTTGTACATATTTCCCGTTGGTGATATAATATAAATATGTGTATACAAAGAATCATTGCATTTAAGGAGCTGCATAATGTTTACAAAAGATATTGGCATTGACCTCGGCACTGCTAATACTCTCGTATATATGAGAGGAAAGGGTATAATAATAAGAGAGCCCTCCGTTGTTGCTGTAAATACCAGAACGGATAAATGCCGCTATGTGGGTAAGGAGGCAAAGGACGTCATCGGCCGTACCCCCGGCTCGATAGTCGCCGTTAGACCTCTTAAAGACGGCGTTATTGCCGATTTCGACATTGCTACCACCATGCTTCAGGAATTTATAAAAAAAGCTCTGAAGGGTACTTTTTTCACAAAGGCAAACGTTATCATCTGTATTCCCTCGGGCGTTACCGCCGTTGAAAGACGTGCTGTCCGCGAATCCTGCAAAAAGGCAGGCGCCAACAACGTCCTTATCATAGAGGAACCTATGGCTGCGGCTATCGGCGCAGGTCTCCCCACCAATGAAGCGGCAGGTAGCATGATAGTGGATATCGGCGGCGGTACAAGTGAAGTCGCTGTTATTTCAATGGGCGGCATAGTCGCTTCACGCTCGGTAAGATGTGCAGGCGACGAATTCGACGCCGCTATCATCAACTATATCAAGAAAAAATATAATCTTCTCATAGGCGAAAGAACTGCCGAGAATATCAAGCTCGATATCGGCTCGGCTTTCCCAAGCGAAAAGGAAGAATCACAGGAAATAAAGGGAAGGAATCTCCTCAACGGACTTCCCGAGAACGTTACAGTCACCTCTGCGGAGATACGCGACGCTCTCGTTGAGCCCCTTTCAAGAGTTATCGACGCCATAAAGTCCACTCTTGAGGAAACTCCGCCTGAGCTTTCAGCCGATATAATCGACCACGGCATTACACTTTCGGGCGGCGGAGCCCTTCTGCGCGGACTGGACAAGCTCATAAACCGTGAAACGGGTATGCCGGTTTATATCGCAGAATACCCCCTTGACTGCGTTGCAGAGGGTACAGGCAAAATACTTGAGAATATCAACGATTATCAGGACGCTCTCACCGAAAACGTCAAGTACTATTAAGGGGGAGCTCCATGCGCGATTTCATAAAAAGCACCAGATTCAAGGTTCTGCTTGCTTTTCTCGCCTTTCTTGTGGGAATAATGGTCTATGCCGTCACTAAGGGCGGCTATTCCGTTTCGGGAGCTTCTTTCATCAATACCATCACAAAACCTTTCCGCGCCGCTTCAAACGGTATAAGCATGAAAATGGAGCATACCGTGGACAAGCTCAAGAACGCGGACAGCTATTTCGAGGAAAACGAAAAGCTCAGAAAACAGATCGGCGAGCTCAACGCTCAGCTTACGGAATACGACGCCATAAAGGCTGAGGTGGAAGAGCTCAGAAAGTTCGTCACCATAAAGCAGGATCACGAGGACTATCAGCTCTCTCAACCCTGCAAGGTACTGGGCTATGTCACCAACGACCCTTTCAAGTCCTTTACTATCGACAAGGGCTCGGAAGACGGTATTCTCACCTACTGCCCCGTTGTAACATCTGAGGGACTTGTGGGAATTACCGTAGAGGTCTCAAAGCACGTTTCCACAGTGAGAACTATTCTCTCCCCCGATCTTTCGGTAGCTGCCGTTGCTTCCGCTTCAAATGCGGACCAGGGTATCATCGAGGGCAATGTGCTTTCCTCTGAGAACGGTCATACAAAACTGGTACACGTACCTAAAAAGAACAAGCTCAAGCGCGGAGACCTTATGATAACCGCAGGTTCAAGCGGTATTTTCCCTAAAGACTACCCCATAGGCACTATCATAGAAACAGGCTTCGATTCAAACGGCCTTTCCGTATGCGCTGAGATACAGCCATGCGTGGACGTTGCCCGTCTTACCTCTGTTATCGTTATAACCGATTTCAGCGGCAAGCATCAGGATGAGGAAGAAGAAGAGGCAGAGGAAGAGGCAGAAGAAGATGAGGATTAGAACTACCCGCGAGCAGAATATACTCCGCATCAAGACCTCTCTTCGGTGGATAGTGTACTATCTGCTCATTTTCCTGAGCTTCATCATCATGACCTCGGGCACCCTTTACAAGCCTATACTCCTTGTTCCGCTTGCTATAGGGATCGCTGTAAACAACAATATCTACGGCTCGGCAGTTACGGGAGCCATGTGCGGCTTTCTTATTGATATAAGCTGCGGTAAGCTCTTCGGATACAATGCGGTGATACTTGCGTTTTTCTGCATTGCCGCAAATCTCGTTTTTGAGCTTTATCTGAGAGACCGATTTATCAATTTTATGATAATAACCGCCGTTGTTTCATACATACAGTGCAGACTGGACTATAAGTTCTACTATCAGATGTGGGGCTACGAAAACGTCAGCCGCATATTCGTCAGGGTTTCGCTGAGAGTCTGGATCTACACTGTTATTTCAGCGGTCTTTATTTATCTTGTGCTGAAGCTCGTGAACCGACTGCTCATGCCGAAAGAACACCTTACCATCGAGGAAGCTTTCAATACGAATATTCAGCCCGAAAACAGAAGATGACATTTCAGACCGCACCTGAGTGTGGTACGCATACAGCGGTTTGTATGTGTACCACACTCAGGTGGCGGTCATAATCATAAAGGAGGCAGACCTTTGAAAGGATTTGCGGAAAATCTCAAATCTATCATTATAATATTGCTCGTCGTTTCACTTTCGCTTCTTAGTTCACTGAGGCTCATGAAGATACAGGTAATGGGCGACGAATCTATAGAAACTCCCACGCAGTACGAGCCCGGAACCCTCACCTATAAAAAGGGCATAAAGGCTACCCGCGGAGAGATAATCGACTTCAGCGGAAATACCATCGTTACAAATGACGCCCGTACCGATCTCGTACTTCAAATGGCTTTCTTCCCTACCGATCTTCAGGAGGGCAACAGGATACTCCTCGGTATATACAGGGCTCTCGGGGAGCACGGCTACAAATTCGAGGAAAGCATACCTGTTTCCTTTGAACAGCCATATTACTTCACAAAGGTAGATGTTTCAGAGCTGATATCGGACCTTAACCTGAACGTTTACGCTACTGCGGATAACTGCATAGACAAGCTCATATCCGATTATGAGATATCCGACGAATATACCACGGAGGAAAAACGTATCATCGCAGGTATGCGATATCAGATGATAGACAAGGACTTCTCTTATACAAACGATCTTCTCCTTGCCAAGAACGTCGACCAGAAAACTGTAGTTGAGCTCAAGGAGCTCGGCAATTACTACCGCGGTATCGAAGCTGTGGACGCTTCCGAAAGAAAAGTCGTCCGCGGCGATATCCTCCCACACGAGATAGGCACTGTAGGTCCTATCTACGCCGAGGAATATGACGAGCTCAAGTCAAAGGGCTACAGCTACAACGATACCCTCGGAAAAAGCGGTATCGAATACGCTATGGAAACTCCCCTCCGCGGTCTCAACGGCGAGGAACAGATAGCCGTTAAGGACGGAGTTGTACGCGACGTTAAGACTATTGCCGAGGCTACCTCGGGCGAGACAGTAAAGCTCACCGTTGACGGCGCTTTTCAGCTGAAATTGCAGGATATCCTCGATAACTTCCTCAACTATACATTCCCTGCTATCAACCCCATGCCAAGCCTTCTCAAGGGCAAATGCGGCGCTGTATGCGTACTTGACGCAAAAACCGGCGCGGTAAAGGGCATGGCTACAGCTCCCACCTACAACCTCAAGGATTACGTTGAGAATTACGAGTATTTCTTACAGGCTGAGGATTCTCCCCTTGTAAACCGCTGCACCTACGGTCTGTACCGTCCGGGTTCCACCTTCAAGACCATTACCGCTACGGCTGGTCTCAACGAGGGCGTTGTAACAGGCGGAACTCCTCTGTTCTGCGGTCACGACTACTGGTTCTACGGCGGACATTACTCCTGTACGGGCACCCATGGAAATATTACCATGAGACGCGCTATCGAAGTATCGTGCAACTGCTATTTCTATGAGCTGTCGCGTCTGCTCGGTATCGACAATATCACTAAATACGCCAAAATGTACGGTCTCGGCTCCCATACGGGCATTGAAACAGGCGACGCAGAGGGATATCTCTGTAACCCCGAGACCTTTGAAGAACACGGTCAGGAATGGGTGATCGGCTGCGTTATACAGGCCGGTATCGGTAACCAGGACTGCGGTATGACTCCCCTGCAAATGGCTGTTGCAGCAAGCACTATCGGAAACCGCGGCGTGAGATATCAGCCATATATCGTTGACAGTTATTACACCTACGGCTCACGTCAGCTCATCAGAAAGACCGAACCTGTGGTCGCTAATCAGATAGAGCTGAATACTCCGGACCTCTATGACTATATCGTTGGCGGTATGATAGACGCTTCGCGCAGTATGCCTGCCAGGTATTCGCTTACCAACCTCGGCTTCGATGTGGCTATAAAAACGGGTACTCCTCAGGTCGGCGCAAACGTTCTCGATCAGAACTCATTCTTCATCGGATTTGCTCCCGCAGACGATCCCGAGATCGCCTTTGCAGGCGTTGTTGAACACGGTGAATACTCAAAATATATGATAAGGGACATTCTTCTCGCTTATCAGGAGTGCTACGGACTTCACGGCGTTGGGCCAACAAAGCCGAAGCTCCCCGACGAGGTGCGCCCTGTGCTTTCAACCACTACGACTACAACGACGACCACTGCTCAGACTACTGAAACTACGGCAACTACAGCGGTTATCCAGCAGCAGACAGAACCCGGGACCACCACCGTTTATCAGCAGCCGTGGACTCAGCCCACAGAGCCGCCGACTCAGGCGACCGAACCGTGGACAGCTGCTCCTGTTGCAACACTTCCGCCTGCGTCTTCAACAGATACAAGCAGTTTATCTCCCGAGGTCTCACAGGAACCCGACAATAACTGATATTGAAGTTTTTAGTGATCAGTAATAAGTGATTAGATATTATTTGGGAACGCCGTATCGGCGTTCCTATTTTTGATATAAAAAGCCCCTACAAAAAATGGTTCGGGCAGATAACATCACCCCCTACATGAAACGCCGTGAAAGGCGTCTGCTGCTAATCACTAATCACTAATCACTAATTACTTGTTACTGCGTATAAAATCCGATGATATGTCAATAATATGGTCGGAGGTGTTAGTGTGAAGAAAAATGAACTGACCGATAAGTACTACGGAAAAGGCTCAAAAGGCTTCTATGCCGCACTCGGCATAAGCGCCGTTATGATAGGTGCTGCCTGCCTTTTCGCTCATAAACAGGGTGACAGGATAACCCAGGTGAAGCCCCCTGCCGAAAAAAACAGCATCGTGCATGAAGCTCCCGTTGACAGGCGCGTTACCAACATACCCAAAACTACCGCCGCTCATGCATATACTGTGACAACTGCGGTGACTGCTCCGAGCATAACGGAAATACCGCCTCAGACACTGCCTGCTGCGGAAATAAGCGTTGACGCTCCCTTCAGCGAAAACAGCTTCGCAGAACAGGTGCAGCCCGCAGCTGCCGATCTGTCGGGAGCCGTATCTCCCCTTTCGGATATCAGCTCTGTCCTCGGTGACTTCAGCAACGGGGAGCTTGTAAAAAACACTACCACAGGCACATGGCAGACCCATAACGGTACTGATATCGCTGCGGAGGTCGGTGCCAATGTCTGCGCCATCGCCGACGGAGAAGTTAAAGACGTTGCTAATGATCCGCTCTGGGGCGTTTCGGTAACTATCGACCACAATAACGGCTATATCTCAAAATACTGCGGACTCGGAGCAGACCTTGCCGTTAAGCAGGGTGACAAGGTGGAACGCGGCAGCTTAATTGGCTGCGTGGGTGAAACTGCGGATATCGAAAGCAGTATAGCTCCTCATCTGCATATCGAACTTACTCATGACGGCAAGTTCGTCGACCCGATGAGTTTTATAAGCTCACAATAAGAAAATGTCACTTCCGTGCTCTCGGAAGTGATTTTTTCTTGACATTTTCGTAATTGTATGGTAAAATACGATTAATTTATAGCGAATTGGGAGTTTTGGATATGAAGGCTCTTGTTATAAACTGCAGTCCCGTTCGCAACGGCGCTACTGCGGAGATCGTAAATATCATTTACCGTGAGCTGAGCGAAAAGTTTCAGACCAAAGCTGTCTGTATCAGCGACTATTCATTCGGCTTCTGCCGGGGATGCAGGAGCTGCCCCATGACCGCTGAATGTGTTCAGAAAGACGGCTTCGACGATATCATCGCAGAGTTTGAAAACGCTGATATCATTGTCTGCGTCGCTCCCTCCTACTGGGCGGACGTACCTGCACAGTTCAAGGCGTTTATCGACAGATGTACGCCCTGGTGCAATACCCATGAACCCCATGCAAGCCTCAGGAGCGGCAAAAAAGGCTATTCCGTCGCCCTGAGGACAGGTCCCAATATGAAGGAATGCGATAAAATAATAGGTACTATCGAGCATTTCTACGGACACATGGAAATAAGCTGCTGTGGTCATCTCGGACTTTGCTCTGTCGAATACAAGGAAAATGTTAAAGCTCACATGGCTGAGATACTTGCATTTAGCGGCATAATTAAAAATGTATAAGGAGATACCATGCTTTATCTTAAACCTGCAAACACTGACGACTTTGAAAAGGAGTTCCTTTTCGTCCGTGATATACCTATGGACGAGAACGGCTATATAAACGAATACCACGGCGTGAACCGCCATGGCTTCAAAATTGCTCTTGATATTATCATAGCCAACTCGCGGGGAGAAATGCTGCCCGAGGGCTACGTTCCCATGACATCTTATTTCCTGTGGAACGACGATACTATAGTCGGGAAACTCGACCTGAGGCACTATCTCTGCGAGTCCCTTGAAAACGGTGCAGGTCATATCGGATATTATATCGCTCCTGAATACCGCGGTAAGGGATTCGGGACTGAGGGGCTCGGACTTATAGTCGATATCGCACGGAAGGTGGTTCCCGAGGACGAGATATACCTGAGAGTACACAAAGACAATCCCGCCTCTCTCAGGGCTATGATGAAAAACGGCGGTTATATCCACCACGAGGACGACGAATCCTATTTTGTACGCATAAAAAAATGATCAAAGCCGATGTCTTTATAAGACATCGGCTTTTTTGATAAAATGATATTATTCGTATCTGAGCGCCTCGATAGGGTCGAGCTTTGCAGCCTTTCCGGCAGGATAGCTTCCGAAGAATACTCCGATAAGCATTGAAAATCCCAGTGACAGCAGTATCGCATTGAGCGAGGGCTGCACCGAAAGGGCAACGAAGTCCTGATACTCGGGCATCTGACCCAAAGCGTACCTTGCAATATATCCTATGAGGTATCCGTTGAATATTCCGAGAAGAACGCCTATTATTCCGCCTATGAGACAGAGAATTATAGCCTCGACGATGAACTGGGTCTTGATATGGCGCTTTTTAGCTCCGAGAGCCTTTCTTACGCCTATCTCGCGTGTTCTCTCAGTAATGCTTACAAGCATGATGTTCATAACTCCGATACCGCCTACAAGAAGCGATATAGCAGCAATTACAGATATTACCAGCGTGACAATGTTCAGCACCTTGTTCACTATGCCGAGCTCGTTCTGAGGGTCGTATATTTTGGTACCCCAGTACTTGTTGTTCCTGTACTTTTCCTTGAAGAATTTTTCAGCGTCACTTACCGCCTTAGCCCTGTCCACTGAATTATCATTCAGCACGAAGGTCATATACCACTCCCGTCCGTCGTCAGTGAGAGAGTGTGATATCTTTTTGGCGGTGCTGTATGGTATCATCACGGGGGTTTCCCTGTCCATGAAGTTGGAAGTGGACTGCTGATACTTTTCGTATATCTTCGGGTATTTGTATACTCCCACGATGGTGAAATCGGTATCGCATATGCCCTCGATGTCTACACTTATATCGCTTCCCACAGCATTGGCGTCGTCGTAGCCGAAGTACTGCTTTACAAAGACATCGGAAACCACTATCGCGTGTTTCTTTCCGTTGTCGTCGTCATCGTTTATAGTTCTTCCTCTGAGTATCTTGCTGAGATTATCAGCCTTCATATATCCCTCTGTCACGCCGCTTATGGTGACATTGAGCTTATCGCCCTTCTTGTTCTTTGCCTTTCCGACGCCGAGCTCGGTGGAGCGGCTGACAAGGTATCTGCCGGGATAGAGCTCTTCAAGCTCCTTGAGCATATCATCGGTTATGTAGTCGTCATCAGTCATGGGTCTGTACATGGCAATGCCGTCTTCACCCTCATTTTCTTCATACCTGAAACGGTATTCAACATCAAATGTCTGACCGCCAAGCTTGTTGAAAGAATTGGAAAGCGTCTTTTTCAGCGAGTTTCCGAGAGTTGTAATGGTTATTACCGCGCTTATGCCTATGATTATGCCGAGCATGGTAAGTATGGCTCTCATTTTATTGGACCTGAGAGACGCAATGGCGAGACGTATATTTTCAAAGAAGAACATTTTCGCCACCTGCCTTTCCCGTATCCGATACTATCCTTCCGTCCTTCAGGGTGATTATCCTGTCAGTTTCGGAAGCAAGCTCCTTGCTGTGAGTGATGAGGACGATGGTCTTGTGCTCCTCCCTGTGGAGCTTATGGAATATATCCATTACCATGTGTCCCGTTACGGAATCAAGGGCGCCTGTCGGCTCGTCCGCAAGTATTATGGACGGTGAATTTGCAAGAGCTCTCGCAATGGCTATCCTCTGCTTCTGACCGCCTGAAAGCTCGTTTGGGTTATGGGTAGCTCTGTCGCTCATTTCCACCATTTCCAGCAGTTTTTCAGCGCGGCGTCTGCGCTCTCTCCTGCCGACTCCCGCATAGAGCATGGGGAGCTCAACGTTTTCTATGGCATTTGTACGGGAAACAAGGTTGAAGTTCTGGAAAACGAAGCCTATCTCCTTGTTCCTTATGGCACTGAGCTCGGAATCGTTGAGCTGAGCCACATCTATGCCGTTGAGCATATATATTCCCTCTGTAGGGCGGTCGAGAGCTCCGATAATGTTCATCAGCGTACTCTTTCCCGAACCCGAAGGTCCTACTATCGACGCGAACTCTCCCTCATTTATCTTGAAGTTGAGACCGTGAAGTATCTCAAGCTCATTGGGCATTCCGATGTAGAACTTCTTTATTATCCCGTGCATAGAGATGATCGTCTTCATCGGCATTACTCCTCGGGGACGCTGAGCGGGATAATATCGCCGTCGGATACGCCCATAGGATCAGTAAGTACGATATCTCCGTCGTTGACGTAGCCCGATATTATCTCTGTGTAGAAATCGCCCTCAAAGCCCTTTGATACCTTACGCTTTGATATGCTGTACATATCGTTCTCCTGGGGAGTTGCCACGTAAATGAAATATCCCTCGTTCTCGCCGCCGCGGACAGCGTTATACGGAACGCTGAGGACGTTCTCGCGCTTGTCGAGGATTATCTTGACGCTTGCGGACATTCCTATGAGAAGGCCGCTGTCCTTTTCCTCTACGCTTACCTCAACGGTATATCCGCCCTGATCGTACTTTGCCTGACCTGAGGAGATTATCTTCTCGATACGCTTTATCCTGCCCCTGATTATCCTGTCCTCGGTAGCGCTTGTCTTTATCTCGGCTTCCATACCCTCGTTTACCTTGAGGATATCAGCCTCGCTGACCTTACCTGCAACGATAAGATCGGCAGTATTCTCGATAGTCATGATATTTCCCGACTCGGGAACGCTTCCCTCGGAAATATTGAGCTCGGTAACGACTCCGTCCCTTTCGGCTCTGACCGTACATTTTTCTATTCTCTCGCGAAGCTCCTCTATCTGACTGTCATCGGAGTCGTCGTCAAGAGAGTACTTCTCATCGTCAAGAGCGTCCTGTGCTTTCTGCAGGAGCTCGTCGCCGGTTTCAACAGCTGTATTGTATGCTTCATTTGCTGCGCTGACAGCGGAATCAAGCTCGGGGAGGCTTTCCTCAAGAGCCTTGAGCTCCTTCTCGGAAACAACGAACTCCTTGGAAATATCATCAAGGACCTGCCTCTTGTAATCCTTGTCAGGGTCGTTATCAGCGGCATTTGCCCATGCGTTGTATGCGTCTATCTGTAAGCTGTACAGCTTGTTGTACTCGTCTATCATTTTGTTGTATGTTTCATAGGCGCTGTCCCGCTTTGAAACGGCTGTATCATATGTAGACTTTGCCTTGGATATCATTGAATCCCTTTCGGTCTTTGCCTTGTTGTAGCTCCTTACGATAAGGTCGTGGCTGTGCTGTGAAGCCCCCTGTGCCTTTTCGCTGTTCTTCACCATTTTATCGTACTTTTCCTGGAGCTTCTTACTGTCGAATTCACAGAGAATGTCCCCTGCCTTGACGTTGTCGCCCACCTTTACATTGAGCTTGCTTACTTTCAGCGTAGGGTCAGCTGTCACCATCAGCTTGTCGCTGCTGGATATCTGTCCCGAAAAGCTTGCATAGCTCGTAAGGTCCTGACGCTTCACGAAACCGCAGGTATCGGAGCGCATCACTATGTTCTGTGTTGCTCCGCGGATAGCGCTTCTCACAAACATCACTATGCCGCCGATTATAAAGAGTATAACCAGCAGGATCACGATACGTTTCACTATTTTCTTGCTCTTGCTCATTTTGTTATCTCCTCCTCAGAGAGACTTATTTATATCTAATATCATATCATATTTTGACAATAAGGTCAATGATTTTTTCTCCTTTTACTGCAAAAGACACAAAAAAAATATAAAGAGAGCGATAAGACATTCTTATCGCTCTCTTTATAAATTATGCATGAAGAAGAAATTTCCTTAGTTCTTCTATAGGTATGGGCTTTGAATACTTGTAGCCCTGCAGATACTGCGCCATCATGAGCTTGCAGCGGTTCTCGTCATGCTCGTTCTCGACGCCCTCGAAAAGTATGGAGTACTTGAGGTCGTGGAACATATTGGCAAAGGTCTTTACCATGTACTGCGATGAGGCGTTTTTCAGCGACTCTATCAGCAGCGAACGGTCAAACTTGATGATATCGAAAGGAATTTCCATGATACGCTCAAAGTTTGAATAACCTGTTCCGAAATCGTCAAGATAGAACTTTATTCCCAGATCCTGAAGCTGGATAACACGCTGCTTCATAAGATTGAAGTCCGCGTCGCTCCGGCTCTCGGTGATCTCGACGGCTATTTTTCCGTATTCTATGCCGTTTCTCTCGATTATGCCCTTGACCTCGTCGCAGAACGAATCGTATCTCAGGTCGATAGCCGAGAAGTTAACGGAAATACGCTTCACTATATATCCCTCGTTGAGAAGGCCTCGCAGCGCAAAGCAGGTCTTGTTGAGGATTATCATACTCAGGTTGTGTATGAGGTTGAACTGCTCTGCCAGCGGTATGAACTGGTCAGGAAAAACCATTCCCGTTTTGTCCAGTTTCAGGCGCATGAGCGCTTCGGCTGTATCGTACTGACCTGTGTTGAGGTTGTAAACAGGCTGACAGTAGACCAGCACACGGCGGTCGAAGGGATCTTTTTTAGCTGCTATATCCTCAAGCTCGCTAAGAATATAGTGCTTGTCGTAGTAGTCCTTTATATCATCGGGAGTAACCCGCTCAATTGAGTTAAACGGCATTTTCATGTCGGTATAGTCGATTATGTTATGATAATCGCTGACATTTGTAATTATGTCGGAGGACTCCATGATGATTATCTTGTAATCAATATTGAAAATTTCGTGGCTCTTTCTGAAATCGTCCAGCATTTTGCTGACGAGCTTATCAGTCTCAGTGTTTTTCTGCTTTACTATCGTCATTACGAAGCTGTCGTTCGGGAAGCTGTAAAGTATAGCCTTTTTGACGTTATTGCGGAAAAATTCGTAAAATTCCGTTCTAAGCTCAGCAGATTTAGTTATCTTTGAGGAGAAACCCGGCATATGACAGCACATAATGACCATTTCGTTTCCCTTTGCGAGATTCTCCTTGATCTCTTCCGCAAAGAATTCTCCCGAGACAGCACCCGTATCAATACTGAACGGATTGGAGTGGAAAAAGAAGATAATGCTGACTATAGGCAGGAAACAGCAGATAGATGTATACGATATCTGCTTGTTGAAAGCCTGTATGACAAGAAGCAGATTCGATATGACCAGCACACTGACGATTCCCGTAAATATCTTCATAAGCAGGCGTTTTCTGAACTTTATGAGCAGATAAACGATATTTATCATAAATATCAGGTACATTACTTCAAAAATGTCCAGACCTGCATTATAATCATGATCCTTATCTATGTAGAATCCGATTTTGAAGTATGAAGCCAGAACATCAAGAATAACTGTTAATACCACTGAAACAACTATTAGTATCCTGACCTTCTTGTTTCCTTTTGTAGGTATCCATAAGCAGCCCTGTATGTACCTTATGTAGAAGATCATTATGAGCATGAAAAGAACATGATGAATGATCCTTATTATGTATATATAAGGAATGTTCAGTTCTTCCTTCTGCATATGAGTCTGGAAAAGAATGTTTGCCACTGCTGCAACAAATGCAAATGAAAGGATATGCATAATGATATGAAAGCCTGTCTTTTCTTTTCCGATGTGAGTCTGTCTTATCAATATACTCATAACCAGGCACAAGGATAATACTATAATATCGCCAACAGGCATATAGGTACCGAGTCTGAGATCAGTATTCGCAAACATATTTCCACCCCCCTGTGAAAAAAGATCGAATAATTCTCTGACTATATCACACACATATATTATAACATTTTCCACCAAAAAAGTCAACCGAAAATCATAAAATTGATAAAATCGCTGTTAAAGTTGATGTATAGGCTTTTGTTGGTTATATCATTGCATAATACACAGTTTTTTACATAACAAAAAAGAAGCCGCTTTTTCAGCAGCTTCCTCCTTCTTTAAAGAGCTTCATCATCTCATTGGTCAGACTATGCTCATACGGCTGCAGCTCAATGTCCTTCCTGCTTACCCATTCCGCGTATTTAAGCTCGGACTCGTCCATTTTTATGGTATCGCTGCCGTCAACGTCGCAGTAAAATCCCACAAGCAGGTCGGAAGCCATTCCCCAGGGCTGGGACTTGTAATAACGTATATTCTTCACGTGCAGTCCTGCCTCTTCCATTACCTCTCTCTGTACGGTCTGTTCGAGAGTCTCGCCTATCTCCGTAAAGCCTGCGATAAGGGCATTGTGGGCAAATCCCCTCCTGTAGCGTGTTATAAGTATCATGTCCCCTTTGGTTACTCCAACGATAACCGCAGGATTTATCCTCGGGTAGACCTTGTTTCCGCAGTCCGCGCACACAAGAGCTCTTTCCGCGTCATCGCAGCCTGTTTTTCCGCCGCATTTTCCGCAGAATCTGTTGTCATCATACCACTTTGCAAGGTGAAAAGCCGTGAAAGCCGCAAAAAGGTACTTTCCCCTGCACTTGTCTCTCAGTTCACGGGTGGTATAATAGCCGAAGCTGCCGTTTTTCACCTTTGTGTCCTCATTACCGCGCACAAGGAAGAACTTCTCGTCGTCCACCGCAAAAAGATATATCATCTCCGCATTGACCGAAACCTCCGAAACACGCGGAAATATCACATCCCTGCCGCTTGTGTCGGCAAGTATCCTGCCGTCCTTGAAGCACACGGCAATACTCTTTCCCGGACAGTCCGCGGGAGTTATCCTGCGAAAGCTGTTGTCAAGTCTGCTTGGATAAATGTCCTGTATCATGTTTATAGCTCCTTTTCATCATATCATTTTAATTATACAATATGAGCAGCAATACGTCAAGCGCCTGCCATGTTCGCGGCTTAATTGATTTTTACGCCGCTATCATTCCGCGATTGCTTGAATTGTTAACATTTATATGTTATAATTATACTATAAACCGGTAAGGGAGGTCTTTATCATGCAGCACAGCGGCACTCATACTATAGATACTCCGAGGCTCCTGCTGCGAAGATTTGAAGCAAAGGACCTCGATGATATGCTCCGCAACTGGGCGTCTGACCCGTCGGTTCAGAACGAATACGGCGAGCCTGTATACTCTGACGCCGCAGAAGCAAAGGGGCTTCTTGACAAATACATCAGCGGATACGAAAGTGAAAGCTTTTACAGGTGGGCTGTCATTGAAAAGGAAAGCGGTCAGAACATCGGACAGATAGCCTTCTGCCGCGTATATGAGGATATCCGCACCGCAGAGATAGAATACTGCATCGGCTCAGCCTTTCAGGGACACGGCTATGCAGGGGAAGCTCTTTCCGCAGTTATTTCGGAGATATTCGCAACAACGGATTTTCGCAGACTTGAAGCCTATCACCGCGCTGAAAACAAGAAGTCGGGACGTGTGCTTGAAAAGTCCGCAATGAAAAGAACTGATAACGTCGAACGTTTCAGACAGCAGGGCATCTTCCCTGAGGGCGAGGTGTGCTACTGCATAGAAAACAGCTGAACAGGAGGTACGCCATGAAACTCAATTTCACAAAGCTTAAAACAAAAAGCCCTGATTTCCGCAAGATAAAGCAGCTTTACATGAGAGCCTTCCCCGATGACGAGCGGGCGCCCTTCCTCATGCTTGTGCTGAAAGCCAAGAAAAAGAACGTGGACTTCTGGTCAATACACTGCAATGACGAGTGGGCAGGAATGCTTTATATCGTCAACTACCGCGACCTCTCCTACGTCTTTTACCTTGCTGTTTCCGAGGACTGCCGCGGCAAGGGCATCGGCAGCGCTATATTGCAGAATGCCATGAAAATATACAAGGGACGCAGACTTTTCCTCGCTATCGAGCAGCTTGAAGAGTCGTCGGAGAACTATGAGGAAAGACTCAAGCGCAGGCAGTTCTATATCAGGAACGGCTTCAGGGAGCTGCACAAGAAGCTCCGCGAAGGCAAGGTAACATACGAGATACTCGGCATAGGCGGCGACGTTGAGGGCTCGGAATATGTGGCACTTATGAAGTCCTACGCAGGAAGTATCCTCTCCAAACTCTTCACAATGGAATTTGTGGACTGAACATTATAACTGAACATTATAATTATGCCCCGAAGCAGTGCTTCGGGGCAGTTCTTATTTTACATGGTGATACATTTTCAGGCGCTTTGCTTCGTTAAAATCAAAGCCGAATTTCTCATAGAAAGGTATCTTGTCGGGAACAGCACAGAGCTCCACAAAGATATCCGTACCGCTGACGCCGTTATCATCTATATATTTCAGCAGTTCTTCAATGAGCATACGTCCGATTCCCCTGCCCTGATATTCGGGACGGACAATAACGTCCTTGATATAGTAATCAAGCCCCTTGTCGCCGATAACACGCGCCATAGCCACTATCCTTTCCCCGTCAGAGACAGATACCCTGAACAGGGTGTTTTCCATAGCAAGTCTTGTCTGCTCCAAGGACGGACCTTGTCCCCATACAGTTTCCCACAGCTCTATAAATTCCTCTGCGCTCAGTTCATTGTGCTTTATGATAAGTCCATCCATTGCAGTATCTCCTCTAATTTTTGGGTATATTATAGCACACAAGCATTTTTATGTCAATATTCACGGATTTTTAACCGGACTTGCAATATCCGACTAAATGTGATAAAATAGGAGTGCAGGCAGCATATTAAGTCAAAATATAAAATTAATGTTTTTTATGTAACACTCGTCTGACCTGTCACGATTGTTTTTTACAGAAAACGCTATCCGCATAAGGAGGATTTAAAAATGAAAAGAAGTATACTTATTACATTAGCAATCGCAGCTGCGCTCTCTTGCACAGCCTGCGGAAAGACCGATGACGGAACCGCTTCCTCACGCAGGAAGTTTACGTCGCCGACAGAAGCAGCAACTACTGCTGCCGTTACAACAGAGGCATTAACAGAGATTGCTCAGGAAACCGAAGAAATCACCACTGAAGCTGCTTCTGAGGAAGAGACTACTGCTGCAGAAGAGACGACCGCTGCTGCCGAAAATGCCACAACAGGCGAAGCTGTTGCCGCAGGCGGTGAAGCTCCTGCCGAGGACGTAATAAAGACAGAGGCTCCCTCACCTGAGGACCCTGACTACGCTCCTGCACCTGCAAAGCATGACATTGCGGGAATAACATACATACAGGGCGCTCTTATAGCAAACAAGTCATACAGTCTCCCAGCTGATTTTGCTCCGGGACTTGACCCCACTTGTGAGAACCAGTTCTACAAGATGACAAGCGACGCTTCAAAGAAGGGACTCTACATTTATTTTGCTTCGGGCTTCCGTTCATACGACTATCAGGCTCAGATATACAACAACTACGTTGCACGCGACGGACAGGCTGAAGCTGACAGATATTCAGCACGTCCCGGATACTCCGAGCACCAGTCGGGACTTGCCATCGACGTGAATCAGATAGACAGCTCATTTGATAATACCAGAGAGGCTAAATGGCTGGCTGACCACTGTCACGAGTACGGCTTCATTCTCCGCTACCCACAGGGCAAGGAGAGCATAACAGGCTATCAGTATGAATCATGGCACGTTCGCTATGTCGGTACAGACCTTTCATACGCTATACACAACAGCGGCCTCACTATGGAGGAGTACTTCAATATTGATTCTTACTATCACGAATAAGAGTGACCGGTTATTAGTGAATAGTCATTAGTTAGGGCGGCTTTGCCGCCCTTAAATTTTGCGGCCAATAAATCCACAAAAAAATCATCCGATTCAAATTTATATTAGTGAAAATCCCCATTCTTTATTGACAAATCCTGTTTACAGTGTTATACTGAAAGCACGGATAGCTATATCCGCGATATGACATGAGAGGAGTTTTTTATTATGGGTGATATGACAAAAATCAAACGTATAGCAGCAGGAATAATGAGCGCTGCCCTTGTATTCGGATTTGCAGGCAGCATCAAGCCGGTCTTTCCGCCTGCTGTTTCAGCCGAGACCGAAGAAGAAGAAAACGAGTTCATAAAGGTCTCGTATAACGAAAAAACAGGTATGTATGAATATGAGTTCATTGACGCATATATCTACAGTATCAATGCTCGTCCCTATAGTATAACTATCAGTATTCTCCCGTCAAGGGGCAATAATTACTTTATGTATGAAGACCTCAAGGAGATAGAGCTCCACGACTCGCGTTCAACAGGCGTATATCCCGACGATTATACGTCAAGCTACGAGCTTGTCAAGGATCTTGTGCCCGAGCAGAGAGTCAATATCAAATTTGCTTCTACCCAGAAGTATGATGATCTTTTAAAAGTGGGCTACTGGGGCTACGGCAGCATAGACAGGTTTTTCGATGTTGACGAGATCATCTCCGTAAAAGACCCCAATGAGCATTTCTACGGCGATATCAACGATGACGGTATCGTTGACTCATTCGACGTCCTTACCTATAAGAAGTATATCGCAGGAACCCTTTCGGACAAGCTCTCCGAGGACCAGTTCCTAAATGCAGACATAAACTATGATACCGTCATAGATGAAAATGACCTCAGACAGGTGGTAGATTTCACTCTCGGAAGTTCCAAGTCCTTCAACGGAGCTTCAAATATCGGAAGCGTCCGCCTTGACAATACCGTAAGCGTACAGTCTTCAGAGGGAGTTGCCACGGACGAGAAATTTGCAGGCGCAGAAATGAATTTCGGCGTTGATGTGCTCAAAAAATGCTATGAATATAAGCAAGACAGCGTGAAGAACCTGCTTATCTCTCCCCTTTCCATTTCAGCTGCCCTTTCAATGACTGCTAACGGAGCTGACGGACAGACCCGCGAGGAAATGGAAAAGGTGCTCGGAAACGGTCTTTCACTGGACGAAATGAACGAGTACATGGCTTACTACATAAGCAATCTCCCCGATGAAGAGAAGAAAAAGATATATCTTGCAGACTCAATATGGTTCAAGGACGACCCGACTTTCAAGGTATACGACGAATTCCTTGAAGCAAACAAGAAATTCTACAACGCGGAGATATACAAGAGCGACTTCGTGCCCGATAAGATCGTAAAAGACGTCAACAGCTGGGTAAATAAGAACACAAAGGGCATGATACCTACTCTTATCACGCCTGCAAACATCAAAGACAACTCCATGATGATGCTCATAAATACCCTGTACTTCGAGGCTGAATGGGCAAGCCCGTATCTTAATACAACTGACGGCGAGTTCACAGGTCTTGACGGCGAAAAGACGCCTATCAAGAAGATGGACAGCATGGAGAGGCAGTACTTCGACCTCGGTAATGCTGACGCTTTCAAGAAGCCTTACATGGGCGGAGATTACAGCTTCGTGGGAATACTTCCTCACAAGGACGTTGATTTCAACGAGTACATCAAGAACCTTGACGGTACGGCTCTTGCAAAGGGGCTCAAGGAGTGCGAGGATCCCGCTACTGTAGACCTTTACGTAATGATACCAAAGTTCAAGTACAATTACGGCGAGTCGCTCAAGGAAATTCTCCCTGAGCTCGGCATGAAAACAGCATTCAACGAAAATATCGCCGACTTCTCAAAGATAAACGACCTTTCAGTACCTGATTCGCTGCCCCTCTACATCGACGACGTTCTCCACAAGACCAAGATAGAAGTCACCGAGAAGGGCACAAAGGCAGCAGCTGCAACAGCGGTCATCATGGGCCAAGGTGCGGCAGCTCCTATCGAAAAGAAAAAGGTCTACATCTACCTCGACAGACCTTTCGTCTACATGATAGTTGACAAGAACAATGTTCCACTTTTCATCGGAGCAGCTACCCAGCTTGAAACAACTTAACGCTTTTAAACAGCCGGTACGCTTGTACCGGCTGTTTTTTTCTTGCTTTTGAAGCTGTTTAATAGTATAATATGTGTGTATCTTTTTCAGGGGGATTAATTAAAACATAAAAATATATCCTTTCCCGTTGCACTTCTCTCCTGTCACGGGAATAGATAGAGTGAAAGCCGATACAATGCATTATAAAAGCTTTAACATAAGAAGGTGAGACCATGACACATGAAGAATACAGAAATACTTCCCTTGAATCAAAGGAACAGGCTCAGCGTATTCTTTTCAGCGAATATTTCAACTACGTTTATACCATTGTTTTCAGCAAGCTCCGCAGCTGTGCAAGCCGCGAGGATATCGAAGAATGCGTCAGCGACTCATTTGCCGATATCTACATATACTACGACGAGAGCAGGGAGTGGGGCGGCGATATCACAGGCTTCATCGGCACGGTCGCAAGAAGAAAGGCATCCGATGTGTACAGAAGGCTTACTAATAAAAAGATAAGTACGTTCTCTGTTGACGACGACGAGGCAAAACAGCTTGAAGCTCCCGACAACACCGAGGAAATAGTGGATAAAAAGGATATGCGCTCAAAGCTCCTGCACTGTGTGGAGCTCCTCGGAGAACCCGATTCGGTAATAATAATGCAGAAGTATTTTTTCATGCGGAACTCAAAGGAAATATCCGAGATAGTGTCCATGACCCCCGAAGCTGTCCGTATGCGGTGCAGCCGCGCTCTGGTAAAGCTGAGGAAAAAGCTCACCGAGATGAACATTTCACTGTAAGGAGGTAAAGGTATGAAAGATAATGGATTTGATCTTGAAATACTCGAAAATGCAGACGACGCTGATATAAGAAGAATTGCCGACAGCTGCCCCGCCTCCGAAAGTGACAAGGAGAGGATGTTTGCAATGAGCAGAAAGATATACAACGAAAGAACCAAAGAAAGTAATGAAACTCCCGTTATTGAAGTATCAGGCGTGGAGATATACAAAAAAACATTCTGGCACAAATTTGTTTCGGCTGCCGCTGTGCTTGCCGTAATTGCAGGCGGAACAGCAGGCGGCTGGGCATTGCTGAACAAAAACAAAACATTGGATGCTTCTGTAACTGATAACAGCAGTTTTACATCAGTCACGGAAAATAATAATACTACTAATAATATGGAACCTACAGAAAAAAGCGGCAAGGATTCTCCTCTCATCGATTCTGATTATGCTTTTGACGAATACGTAAAAGTTTACAATCCTATACTGAACGAAGAACATGAGTTCGCTGTAAAACGCTGTCATTTATATCTTGAATCAGACATTTTAACCTACATATACACTCAAACGTATGAAATGATTTGTACAAACGTTGCCAAACTGGCCGAATCATACGTTTCGTTTGACTGGAAAGAAGTTGATCCCAATGATTACATAAACGATAAAGATATACTAATTGATTGTTCCTTCATAGATCTTGATAAGGACTACGACACCAATTATAGACTGGATTTCATGTTCTACGACAACGGTTTGGTAAACGTTCATTTTTCAAACGCTGATGACGGAAATACAATAATCCAAAAATCCTATAATATCGGAAAAGAAAGCGCAGACAGATTATTCTCATCTGTCCTTGAAGAATACGAATTCGTCAAGGATAATATATCTCCCGATAAAATGCCATTTATGTTTGGAAACGTACTTACTTTAGTCGAAAAAAGCCCCAAACCGTCTGAAACATACGAAATATCCGAAGACAGCGCCAAAAATATTAAAAAAATTCTGCGGTCAGCTGAATGGCAGGAAACAGAACAATACACAACTGATTTAGATAAAAAAAATCTGAATTTGCAGGAACCGCCCGAATATACTATTTATTTTGCTAGTGAAGAATTATCAACAGCATATAAGATGGAAATATACAGCTTTAACATTGTATGTTGTTATTTCAATCGCTGTGAAGCCGTATTTGAAATATCAGACAGTATTAAGGATTCGATAAGAAATATCATCGAGAATGCTGATGAAGAACTTGTTACAGTCCCTCATGTTGCAGGTATGCAGTTCGAGCTTGCAAAAAGGCTGCTCATTGATAGTGGATTTGAGGTCTTTCCGATAATGACCTATGATAATAAGGTACAGCCGAACTACGTTATCAGCTCACAGCCAGCAGAAGGCGAAAGAATGCCTCAGGGCTCGGAGGTAACGCTTTACGTCAGCAAAGAAGATTCAGCGGAAGAATTCACTATGAAAGACTATGCAGGAATGAACATTAAGGACGCGACCGTAATGGCAGGCTACAGACGTCTCAAGGTCATTACAGAAGCCGTCCGCTCTTCCAAAGAAAATGATATAGTAGTAGCTCAGACCCCACCAGCAGGTGAAACTGTAAGGGAGGGCGATGAGATAACTCTCTATTACAGCAGCGACACGGCCAACGAAAGGCTGATGTTATCTACTATAGGACTTCCCGATGACGTTAACGGAAGATATCAGTTAGACGGCGTTTTAAGGAAGACTGACGGTAGCGACACGACTTATGATTTCGGCGTGTTCTTGTGCCCCGAAACAAAAAGCGTGCCTATAGAGCTTGAAGCCGACGATGTTGAAAAGATATCATCTTTAAGCGTATATCTTCTGAATACAAATAATAACAAAAGAGCTCTTATCTATAGAGTTGAATACATACGCGACGCAAACGGCAATATAACAAAACGGAATGCCGATCCTATTGATGTTGCCGAAGTATTCAGAACTGTTCAGTAAAATATCTGCCAATGATATGAAAGGAATAATCAAGTATAAAGAGTCCGCTCAGGCGGGCTCTTTTGTTATATTCTGACAATAAGAAGACAGGTTCACATGGGTCGTATTGTGCAGATATACAGTCTTACTTAAATTTCATAATATTGTATTGACAAACAATATTATACGTCGTATAATATTGTCAGAGCTTAGATATTACAAGCGCTAAAATATTATATCTTTTAGGAAAGGAGCTGCACTATGGGTTTTTCTATCAATGCAGGGCTTCTCGACGCAATGGTGCTCTCTATCGTTCAGAACAATGACACCTACGGCTACGAGATAACCCAATACCTGCGTAAGGCTGTGGACATTTCCGAATCTACCCTCTACCCCGTCCTCAGACGATTGCAGAAAAACGAGCTTCTTGAAACATATGACAAGGAGTTTATGGGCAGGAACAGACGATACTACCGTATCACTTCCCAGGGTAACGATTCCCTTGAGGAATATCGCGAGGAATGGCGAAGCCATAAGAAAAAGATCGACAGTATTTTATTGAATGAGGGAGCTGAAAATAATGAACAAGCTTGAATTTCTTACAAGATTAAGGAACAGCCTTGAGAAAGGCGGACTTCCCAAAGAGGATATCAACGACGCCCTGACTTATTATGAGGAGGTCTTCCTCGACGCAGGCTTCGGAAAGGAGGAGGAAACTGCTGCTTCTATGGGTTCGCCCGAAGATGTTGCGGTAAATATTCTCCGCGAAAGCGGTATCCACGTTGATCCCGCTCCCGTTATGCCTCCGCAGAACACAGGGGCACAGAGCTTCAACAATAATGCAGCAGCTCAGCCCGTAAAAAAGACATCGGGCGGCACATGGGCGCTCAGGATACTGATAGGCGTACTCACCTTCCCCATATGGCTCCCCGTACTTATCGTTATCTGCTCGCTGCTGTTCACAATTATAGTAGTCGTATGCTCGCTGGTATTTGCAGCGGCTGTAGCTGCTATAGCCCTCATCATTGGCGGTCTGGCTACTATATTTGAGTCGCCGTTCCTTGCGCTCATGTTCATAGGCGCAGGTCTTGTTGTAACAGGTATCGTTCTTCTCATCTGCAAACCTGCATTCAGCAGTCTGATACCTGCCTGCGGAAGAGCAGTAAAACGCTTCTGGAACTGGATAATGAGTCTTTTCAAAAAAGGAGAGAAAGAAAATGTATGAGAATAATGAAGTAACACAGGGAGCTCAGACAGCTCCTCAGAAAAAAAGCGGCAGCTGGGTATGGCTCATCTGCATACTTGCAGGTCTTATCCTGTTTATACTTGGATATGCGCTTTTCAGGGCATTCGGCGCAAAGTCGAGCCTCCACCTTACAGACTACAGCGAAAGCTTCAGCGTTTCAGACGTTAAGGAACTTAATATGGAGATAGACTGGGCTGACCTTTCTATCGAACAGAGCGAGGACAACAATATATATGTTGACGCTAAAAACGTTCCCGAGGGCTTCGGTGCCGAAGTAAAAAACGGAACTTTCCGCACATATCACTCAAAAAAGAAGATAAAATTACACAACCTTGTGGATTTCTGGAAAAATGAAGATGATGAAACGACTGTAACTATTCTGCTCCCCAAAAAGGAGTACAACAGCTTCATTCTTGAACTTGGCACCGGTGAAACAACGGTTTCCGATATCCTCTGCAACAAGATGAAAATTGACTGCGGCGCAGGCGAGGTAAACTTAAAAAATGTCAAATGCAGCACAGGCGATTTCAACTGCGGCGCAGGTGAAGTAAATATCACAGATATCAACTGTGAGGGCAAATTCAAGATCGACGGCGGTGCCGGAGATGTTAACATCAGCGGAGTTCTCGGGGGTATTGACGCCGATCAGGGACTTGGCGAGTTTGAGTTCATCGGCACTATCAACGGCGACATCGACGCTGACGGCGGCGTGGGCGAAATGACATTCAGACTTACAAATCCGCAGGAGGACTTCGATCGCAAGGTCGGAAAGTACAAGCTCGATGTTGACACAGGCATCGGTGCGGCAAATGTGTATTACGATCAGGGTTAAACGCTATGCCCGAAAATGCTGAGATCAAAAAAGGCGACCGCGTTATACACCGCCTTTTCGGCAGGGGTACTGTGATCGACACCCTGCCCCTCGGCGGCGATACCGTCGTTACCATCGAGTTCGACAACGGCACTGTAAGAAAACTGTGCGCCGTTGTTTCGGGGCTTGAACTCGATAATACCACTGAGATCACACAAGAGACATGATATAGTTTTTTCTCCCCCGTATGCGATGTACGGGGGATTTTATTTTGCCGTGTCCGATCATGCTATCACAAATGTATCATAAGCAGCTCAGAAAAGTGAAAAATTAACGAAAATCGCAATAATTGTGGTGACAAATCCCTTTTTTTATGTTATAATACTTACGATCTATTATAACTTCATTGGAGGTCAGAACATGAAAAAGCTTACAGCTTTACTTTGTATAACTGCGCTGCTTTGCGGCTGTACAAGCAAAAACAGCGGAAACTCAAACGATAACACCACAACATCTCCCGATGTGACTGCTTCTGCGGACGCAACCGACGATAATAACGGTACTTCCGAAACTACAGGACCTACCGAACCTGCACCTACAGACCCCGTACTCGACCTTGATCCATCGGAAATGCCTGTAATGGGTGATACCAAGGATATGACCACCGTTGCAAACCTCGACTGGTCAAAGGTCTACCGCGAAGCCCTCGAGGACTTCAAAAAATCCGACAAATACGATGATACAGCCCGTTTTACCGTATATGATATCAACGACGACCTGGTACCAGAGCTGGTAATCTCCTATGGTCAGCCCGGTAACAAGACCTACCTCATCAAAACTATCAGCAATGGTCTGTATACTCAGTTTGACCCCATTACCGAGTGCGAAATGCTCAATTATGTAATGGACAGGAGCCTTATCACTACCACAAGGACCCGTGACGATATACAGGTAATGAATATACAGCTCTACCGCCTCAAGGGCAAGGCTTTCGCCAATGTTGGCTCGTTCCAGCGTTCAAACCTGGCTGTCAAGGAGGACGGCGAATTCGTTACAGAGGAAAAATTCGTCGAGGACTATAATCACTTCCTCTCGGGCTTTACAAAGGATATCGGCGAGGATCACAGCTTCGACGAAGACGTTATAAAAGCGGCTCTCGGCGAATATGACGACTGGAAGGACGCTTTTGCAGCTATCCTCAACGACTACCTAAAAACCAAAAAAGAAAACGACAACAATCACTTCTCGCTTATGGATATAAACGGCGATGACGTCCCTGAGCTCTTCATTTCAGGAGCTTATCACTATGCGCCTTACGTTCAGATGTTCTCATGGAACGGCTGTCCTGTTCCGATCGGAAGCTTCGGAAACTCCGAGGGCACTATCGGCTATGACGAAAAGGCAAAGGAGATCTATTCAAAGGTCGACAGTCCGAGCTATACCGCAGGAAGTATCTATACCTTCGAGCCGAATTACAAGCTTGCACAGGTATTCACCTACGGCGACAGCGAAAATGCCATGAAACAGAACGAAAATGCAGAAGTGGTTTATAAAATCAACGGCGAAACTACTGACAAAAAGGCATACGAAAAGGAACTCAAGAACCGTATGAACGACTCCCTCTATATCCTCGGCATGGATAACGACCTCACTGAGGAAACTATCAAGGACTTCAAGGCAGGCAAATACACAGAGCCGTCAAAGAAGAAAAAGTAATATAAATTATTAAGGACTTCTCATTTGAGAAGTCCTTTTTTCGTGTTCAGTTGAATCAAAAGCCATGTACCGACCACATAGACGGTTCGCATTATTATGAATTCATCACATATGTCACAAAGTCAAGTTTATTTTTACCCTTATTCGTAGAAATATAAGCATAGTATGAAAGGACTCTGGAAGCGTCAACTGCATCTACGAAACCGTCCTTGTTCACATCACAGTATGCTCGCTCCGTATCTGTAAGCGCTGCCTTTTTGGTGGATATCCTGCTGTAAACAGAAAGAATGTTTGAAGCGTCCACGGCGTTTATATCGCCGTCACCATTTGGATCGCCAAGCGCACCGCCTTTTACTATTTTAATATACCCATTCTGTATTCCTTTGGTAAAAACATGGGCCATCTGCAGCTTTCCCTCGTCATCCTGGTGATAATTATAAAAAATGTCACTAAATGCTCCGTCATAATAATATTCAATACCGATAGGATAAATATCGCCGACCTTAGCGTTCTTAGGTAGAATAAAATCCATGTAAAACAGATCGCCGTCATATGAGTAATCACCTTCCGCACATGCTGACCACTTAATAGCTCCATCTTATATAAATGTCGTAACAGGTGAAAAATCAGCCGCCGCACCTCCGGCTAATATTGGAGAGCGTCCTATTTTTTGGGAAGTCAGCCTTGCATCATAATAAATATGAAATTCCATTGTCGATACTTTATCCTGTATACCTGACGCATGAAAGCATATACGCTGAACCTCACCGGCATCAGCCATACTTCTTGCATCATTAACAGTAATCGATACTTTATCGAACCACAGCTTTGCTTTCCCCTTATAATTATTAGGATCAACCTTTGTTGAGCCCCACTTTTTTGGCTGTAACCATTTTGAGCCGTCATAGGGCACTTCCTTGTTATCCTGCTTATTGCACGGGTTATATCCTGCCTGCTTATTGGCAGAAAGCGCAGATATATCATTATTTGCCGATACTGCTGCCGCAGCGCTGCTCACTGAGATACAGCACAAGGATATTGCCGCCGCACTAATTACTGATATAAATCTTGTCATTTTCATAAAAATCATTCTCCCTTATATAAATCCTCTAAATATTATAACTCTGTCCACGATAAAAGTCAACTCTGTTGATAACGCGAATGACATTGTAAAGCCTCTTGCCTTTTTCAAAGTAATTATTATTCTATACCGGTCATGGTCCCTGCAATGGACTATATTCGTAAGTGTCAAATAATCATTTGCTAATATACAGATAAGACCGACTGCTTTCGCAATCGGTCTCATCACATACTATTTTATTGCACTATTTTTCGTTTGCACGGAATTTGAGGTTAATTTAAGCCCAATTCCATCATTAACTATCATATTATTCTGAAAGAAAAATACTTGCTAAGGAAGTTCTTTGCTGTAGAAGCAATGTTTTTGATCGTAGGATCACTTATGCTATCATACAGATATGAAATCACATTCATTGTTTCCTCAGGAATGACTATAACAATAGTTGTATCCTCTTCGCTGTTACCATTGACAGATGTAAAATAGCCGGGAGCGGATTTGCCGCCGTCGATACGTGCATATTCTGCGTCAGTATGATTTTCATCATATACTGTTCCTGCACCGCCCTTGAGTTTTTCGCAGCCCGAAAACATACAAGCTGATTCTTCTAACGACTCAGTTGACCAGCCATCTCCGACTGTTATTTTTTCAAGTGAATTGCATCCAGCAAACATACCCGCCATATTTTTTACATTCGATGTATCAAAACTGCTCATGTCAAGTAATTCAAGACGACCACAAGCATCGAACATATCGGACATATCAGTAACATTTGATGTATCGAATTTACTTACATCTATCGACTCAATGCAAGAATTGAAAAACATTCCCTGCATATTAGTCACATTTCTTGTATCGAAACCATTTGTATCAATTGAACGGATATGTGATCCACAAAACATATTCGACATATCAGTAACATTGATCGTATCAAAGCCACTAAGATCAAGATATTCAACAGGGGTCAGCATAAACATCTCAGACATATCTGTAACCTTTGATGTATTGAAACTGCTTACATCTATTGATTCAAGAAGAATGCATTTTGCAAACATTCCAGACATATCCGTAACATTGGACGTATCAAAGCTGCTGAGATCAAGTTCCCTGATCATTGTACTGTATGCAAACATCTCAGACATATCAGTAACATTTGAAGTGTCAAAGCTGCTGAAATCAGGTGCTTTGGCCATAGTGCACCATTTGAACATACCCTTCATATTTGTTACCTTTGATGTATCGAAATTGCTTATATTGATCTCTTTCATGTCATAATTTTCGTCGTCAACGGGCATAAACATATAAGACATATCCGTAACATTTGAAGTATCAGCATTATGGAGATCTATTGTTTCAAGATTTGGAATGCGTATACAGAAATAACTGCAGTCTTCCGGAAGAACAGTACCCTCTTCAGCAATAATATGATTAACTTTATTTCTATCTACTCCGGCAGGAAGTACAAGACCCTTATCGTAACCTGCACCTCTTATTTCGCCCTTAAGGTGAAGTGTTCCAGTTTCTGCGTCAAAATATGATTTGTCTTTATTATTCTCTTTCAGAGTAAAGTAGCCTGGGTTTTCCTTGCCGCCATCTGCATGGGCATAATCAATATCATGGTCTGATGAAATCTTTGTTCCTTCGCCGCCTATCAGACTTTCGCAGTCCGTAAACATAGGGAACCATGGAGTAAGGACAACATTTTCTGTAGTCCAGTTTGGGCCTACATATACAGTAGTGAGCCTTCCACATGCTGCGAACATGCTATCCATATTAGTAACATTTGATGTATCAAAGCTGCTGATATCAATAGTTTCTATACCATAATTCCAACCAAACATATTAGACATATCAGTTACATTTGATGTATCAAAGTTATTCAGATCAAGTGAATCATAGCCACCCCACATAAACATACCTGACATATTAGTAACACTTGAAGTATCCAGATGACTGAAATCAAACGACTCTGCGGTACAAGCTGAAAACATACCCGACATATTCGTAACATTGCTTGTATCAAAACCACTTATGTCAATCGGAGGTGTAGTATGATACCAATTTGAGAACATCCCTGCCATATTCGTAACTTTTGAAGTATCAAAGTTTGTGAAATCAATAGCTTGTATGCTATATCCCCATTCAAACATATAAGACATATCAGTTACATTGGAAGTATCTGCATTTTTCAGATCAATCGTTTCTGCGCTCGTATGGCTGAACAGATGGTTGGAATCAACAGGAAGTACTGTTCCCTCATCAGCAACAATATGCTTGATGTCCCCATTAATTACATCAGGATAAATAATGCCTGTACCATTAGTGCTGTTTCTGACGTTGCCTTTAAGGTGAAGGGTCTCTGTCTCTGCATCATAATATGTTTCGTCACCATTAGTATCCATAGGAGTGAAATATCCGGGATTATCATTGGCGCCATCAACATGAGCGTATTCTATGTCAATATGTTTTTCATCGTATACTGTTCCTTCACCGCCTTTAAGCTTTTCACAACGGTAGAACATATAAGAGGCTTCTTCGACGGACTCGGTCGACCAACCATTACCGACTATTATTGTTTCAAGAGAATTGCAACCTCCAAACATATTGCTCATGTCAGTAACATATGCTGTATCAAAGTTACTAATATCAAGCGATTTGAGCTTGTCGCAATTACAAAACATATAACTCATATCAGTAACTTGTCTTGTAACAAAACTGCTGAGATCGATATCTGAAAGCTCTTCGCATCCCGTAAACATACGGTTCATATCCTTTGCCCATCTCGTATCAAAATTGCTTATATCAAGAGATGTTAAAGATCTGCAGCCATTGAACATCCCACTGAAATCATTAACGTACATTGTATTAAAACTTTTGATATCAATGTGTTCAAGACCGAAACATAAATCAAACATATTACTCATATCAGAAACATAAGATGTATCAAAGCTGCTGAGATCAAGAGATTTAAGAGCCGCGTCAATCAAAAACATATATTTCATACTTTGAACATTTGATGTATCAAAGCTACTCAGGTCAAGAGATTCAAGTTCCAAACAGCCTGCAAACATATAACTCATATCAGTTACGTTGCTTGTATCCATTCCTATAAGGTCAATAGACTTTATATGTGAGTAAGGCAAATAATCCTCTTCATACAATGCTAAATACAGATTAGTATTGCCAAACATATATGACATATCCGTAACATTGGAAGAATCTGCATTTTTCAGATCTATCGTTTCGACGGAGTCAAGACCTAACAGTAACCATCTGCAATCCTCGGGAAGTACTGTTCCTTCATCAGCAACAATATTAATAACATCTATTCCTTCAACGCCCTCGGGCAGAGCGAGACCTGTCTCTTCCCCACCGTTTCTTACATAGCCCTTAAGGTGAAGTGTTCCTGTTTCTGCGTCAAAGTATGACTCGTCCTTTTGGGGATCTTTAAATGTCAGGTATCCCGGATTTTCCGAACCGCCGTCTACGTGAGCGTATTCTATGCCAGTTTGGTTAGGATCATATACTGTTCCTGCGCCGCCAACGATATCATAGCATTCCCCAAACATATCCGCACCGATAGCAGATTCGGTTGTCCAGCCAGGACCAACATATATAGTTTTAGGGTTTGCTACATAAAACATATCGGACATATCCGTAACCTTTGAAGTATCAAAACTGCTCAGATCAAGTACATCAGCACCGCTCCAGCCAAACATATTAGACATATCAGTTACATTTGATGTATCGAAAATTGTCAGGTCAAATGGTCCTACGTCATTGAAAGTGAACATATCTGACATATCTGTGACTTTTGATGTATCCAATCCGCTGATATTAATATAGTCAGCACTATGCCACCATGAACTGAACATACCAGACATATTCGTTACATTTGATGTATCACAACCGCTGAGATCAAGGTATTTTATTTTAAGCATACCAGCAAACATATGTGACATGTCTGTTACATTGGAAGTATCTGCATTTTTCAGATCAATTGTTTCTATACTTTTCTCATAGAACAAAAAGCTTGAATCGACAGGAAGTACTGTTCCTTCGTCAGCAACAATATGCATGACAGCACCATCAATTCCGTCAGGATAAATAAGGCCTGTATGATTGTCACCGTTTCTTACATAGCCTTTAAGATGAAGAGTTTCTGTCTCTGCGTCATAATACGACTCATCCTCTCCCTGTTTGGAAACAGTTCCTGCTGTTTCACTTGACTCCACGGTTGCTTCTGCGGCTTTTGCCACGATCATGTTGGAATTTGACAATGAACCTGCTGAATTTACTGCTACAAGTGCTAATGACATTGCAAATGCAGCAGCTTTTTTCCATTTGTTTTCCATAAATGGTTCCTCCTTATTAGTATTTTAGTATTTATGTTCAGGATTCGACGCAAAAAACTCAGATCAAAATGCGCCGATCAATGAGCATCAAAGAATATTTGTTACATATGCCTTATTTTATTAAAATAATTTCTCCCTTTATAATAACGCATTCTTCATGTAAAGTGTAACATATTTCAAAAAATATTTTTTACGGAAATAAATATGAAACCGAACAAATCCGACCAAAGTAATTGCTTCTATTGTATTACGACAATTGTCCAAAAGGCAGTATTAAGCTCGTTTAAAGCAGAATATCAACTTTGCAAGCATTATTGCACTTAATTCATGCAACAATATGTTATATTGTATCAGATTTATACAATAAGTTCTAACCATTAATTGCTATTAAATAATTTTCTTAAATCTGTATATACTTACCTGCCATAATTCATCATGCCTCTCCATTCAATCCTATAAAAATGTATTCTTTTATCTCAATAACATAACTGTCTCATATTAAATTATATGTTAGCTTAACGAGCACTTTTTCATAATATATATCACCATACAGCATAGCGATATATCCTGAATGTACCGACATAGGTACTGTAATTCAGACCTGTAGTGCTCGTGTAATCCCTGTCTGCGTTCTGCGGATCATAGATATGATTTCCAGAAGCGTCAACATCACGCACTTCTGTATTTCCGGGCTTGTGCGACCACCTTCCGTTACTGTCCTTTCTGTACCAGTGATAATCCGTATATCCATTACTGAGGTCCAGTACAAGGGCAATATCATAGCCCGAACCGTAGGCAGGATCAGCATATATCCAGTTCCAGGCTTCAAGATATTTGTTGCTGACATAGCCGATATCTTCACTCATTTTCTGAATATCAGCATTCAGTGCGTTAATTATCTTTTCTGCATAGCTGTTTCCCGGACGCAAATTGAAATCCGCCCCACTGATATTCCCGGGATTCACAGCAATATACTGATTTGGCTCCCATATACTGTCACTTGCATACATATTCAGAGCATAGCAATAGCAGTTTGCTTTGTATTTCCTTAAACCGTTCCATATTGAGGCTGAATACACGGGACTGCTATCAAAAGTTCCGGAAATCGTTAAATAACGGTTGAATTTAAAAGTATTTCCGCCTGGGTCGCTGTACATTACGGGATTATTTTCACAGTATGCAAAAAGGTTGTAGCTTGCTGCCGAGCCCTTAGCGCCGATATATTGCACATCATCAGCATTTATAAAACGGCGCACCTCAGGATCGTAGTACCTTGCATTAAGATAGTAAAAGCCTGTTTCTTCATCGTAGAAATAGCTCCTGTAGCGGAAAGGATTGAGTTTAGCAATATAACTGTCACCGCTGACTGATACAATATTTCCGAATGCGTCATAGCTGTACTCGCAGACATATGTACCTCTGCTATCAACAATGCGCTCAATATCTCCCTGAGCATTCTTACTGAAATAGTAAGCCTCATCGCCATGTTCCATTCCGATAATGCTGCCGCCCTCGTCATATATGAACCAAATATTGTCATTTCCGTTCTTGAGCTCGATCAGCTTATCGCCCTCATAGTTATAGGAAGTTGCTGCTCCGTTTACTGTTTTAGAAGTTCTGGCGCCGTTGATATCATACGTATAAACGATATCACTGTCACTGGTTTTAACACTTTCAAGCTTCCCGTATTTTCCCCAGCCGAAAACCATTCCGCTACGGTATGATAAAGGCTTTCCCGACATATCATATGTGAAGCTCTGCCCGTTATACTCTGTAAGAAGATCGTTCCATGAACTATCATTGTATCCGTATGAAGTTATATTTAAGGGCTCTCCGGGCTCCCCTTCCGTAAAGCTGTATTCAGCAACATAAAGGATATTTCCGTACTTATCATAGGAATACACATATGTCCTGCCGGCTGCCCTGTTATTTTCGCGGACAAGCCTGTTAAGATCATCATATTCATAGGACGACCTGTTCTTATCATTGATATTAATTGCAGAAATATTGGCATTTCTGTCGTAATCATAATCAATAGCTCTCCCGTCTCCGAATTCTATCTTTTCGGTACCGTATTCGGAATTCTGCCATTGAGCTGATAAGATTTCATTATCATTCACGCTTATAATCTGATTGAAATGCTCATAGCCTTCAACCACTGTATTAACGCTGCTGTTGCCTGTAATGAGCGCTGTATCGGCATTATAGCTTTTATTGAATACGTCCCCTGTAATTACGGTATTCTGCGACTTCTGCGTTCCGTTGTCGTTATATACCACGTTCTGAGACCTCTCGTCTCCGGAATACTCATAGCCAAATCCGCTGCTTGTCTCCACCGAGCTCAAAACGCTGTTATCGCCATTTTTATCGTAGCTGTATTCATATGTGGTATTATTTATGTGGTCATACAGCGCAGTAACGGAGCCGTTTTCATCATAATCCACTTCATATGCTTCTTCACCGTCAAATTCAATTCCGACTATCTGTCCGTCATTGTCATAGCTATACTCTACATCGGTATCTTCACTGTGAACAGCAGACAGCTGATTATCGGAATATTCATTGTTAAGGAGCTCATAACCGTTTATGGTCACACCTGTAAGATTTCTGTTCTCATCATAGGTATACTCATACCTGTTTCCATTGTGCGAAACGGAACTGAGATCATCTCCGTCATATGTATATGCATTGACTACAGACTCGTCAGGTGTCACCGTTACCATATCGATACAACGGTGTTCAGCGTCAAATATGCCATAAACCCTTTTGTTTCCGACAGACTTTGTTCTGACGGAATCTGTAAGCCAGTTATAAACTGATTCACATTTCTCGCCGTTATCGTTTATAAAACGGTGCACAATATCAAATTTACCTGTCTTAACAGTGATATCATCCATGATTTTCAGTTCAGCTCCGTCCTGAGGTTCAAGGGGAGAAGCATCAGCATTATCGTATATGCCGTCAAAGTCGCTGTCAATGAGATACGGGTCTGAACCTGAGAGCATTTCAGCATAATTATTAAGCTTATCACCGTCAAAGTCGCTGTCACTGTCAAAAATAAGCGGATCAGTATAAAGTGTAAGCAGCTCATATCCGTCGTTAAAACCGTCACCGTCAGTATCGGCTGAATAGGGGTAAGTTCCGAGCATTGCCTCATAAGCGTCGGGTATTTCATCACCGTCAGTGTCGATGACCGCTTTGCTTATTCTATCATTTTCTTTTCTGAATGTGGATATCCTGCTCCTGATCTTATTGCCGAACTTGTCCGTTGCGGCTATCATATAATCGGCAGTCTCTGCAAAAGCACCTGTATCAAGATATATAGTATTGTCAGATGTTTCGGTGATTTTTCTGAAACCTCCTCCGTCATATCTTGCATAGACAGATTTGCTGCACAGCTCATCATCTCCACTGAACATGAACGTTATGTTTCCGTTCTCGCCGTTATAGAACGAAACAGGTTCCGATATCCTGTCATTGCGAATAAACTCAAGGTCATTCAGCATTGACATTGTTTCAGCTGTTGAAGAAAGGCTTGCATGGCTGCCCTCAATAACTATCTTCTTTGCTATTACCGCGCCGACTATTTCCGTATCATGGCTGTTGATATATACCGTGCCATTGGGCGCATAGATGATACCATTGAAAGCAAATCGCAGAGCATTGACATAAATATCTCCGCTCTTTGAGTAAAGAACAGTTCTTTCACCGCTTGAGACAGTTTCAGCATTCAGTCTTATGTTTTTCTCTGAAACTATCTCCTTATTTGCTATGAGCCTTGAAGCTCCTATGCAGTAATCCGAACTGCTGTATGCTCCCTCTGTGATCTCAAAGACGTTGCCGCAGATATCTGAATGTGATACTATCTCGGTTTTGTCATCAAGAAAGCTCATTATACCCGAACTTATATCGGGAATATCAGATGTCTCGCAGATATCACCGCTGATACCGAGATCACTTACGTTTATCAGGACTTCCCCGGCCCTAAATACATAGTTTTCCGAAGCAGTATTATCAGCCGCATTAACAGCTCTCATCCCGGAATAAGGCGCTGTTATGCCTGATAAAATAACTGCTGCCACGGACAAGGCAAGAATTTTTTTTGTTTTTTTCATCAAATCCTCTTTCTAATTACATTTACAGCAACAAAAAGTGTTTTTTAGCGGAGTAATAAGTGCAAATATAATTGGTGTATTTATCTATGATCAATAGCCTGTTCTGACGGCTTTACAGGCTAATATCAACTTTCAGGAATAATTGTTGAAGCATATCAAAAGTTATTATAAAGATATAATATAGAAAGATAATATTTTTAACGCCTATTTATTATATCATTCTTTATTTTTTATGTCAATATTTCGGGAAAAGGTTTTAAGTTTCCTTATAATTGAACGGTTTCATAAACGCCTGTAAAACAGGGTATGCTCTGGATATTCGCTGCCGAAATCAGTCAATTACTCAATTTAATGCTTCCTTTCAATCTCAGCCATCTTTTTCTTGTGCCCCGGCAGGAAAAGCTTACTTTTCCTAAATTCCCACACTGCCAGAGTCTGATTTTATCTTTTCAAGCAATTACATTCTTTGATATTTGCCTATATTATTGTTTTTTCAATTTTTTGGATTGGTGTACATGCTTACAATTCAAAAAGAGCTTCAAAGTAATACTTTTCTTTTTTAAGTTTTAGACTCAGTGCAGTTGTTTCAAATTTACCACTGGGCAAACGTTCAATTCCCATATTGTATTCAGCAGATATCATACATTTTATCTCGTAGAGCGCACATATCATTAAAGTGGGATATAAGTGCCCCATTACAATGGAGAGTAAAAAACACAACAGCCTGTACTTTCAAATGTACAGGCTGTTGGCAATATTACACAGCTATTTCTTTAAAAATTCTTCCATCGGCTTCAATTCACTTGTTGTTGTGGAAGCATAGGCATAGTATGCAAGTATCTTTGCTGCATCGACCGCGTCTATGATACCGTCACGGTTCACATCTGCGGTAAGCTTTTTCTTTTCGGTAAATCCTCCGTCCTGATTAGTGGAAATACGCGCATAGTACGCAAGAACTGCAGAAGCATCGACTGCGTCGATTATTCCGTTATTGTCCACATCGCCAAGCTTATAATCCTCCACCGCACTTACAGTGACTTTAAGCTTAACTACGTTATACCGGCTGTCTGTAATTGTGATCGTAGCTTCACCAGCTCCAACAGCTTTTATCGTTCCGTCGGGTGAAACCACCGCAACATCGGTATTATCCGAAACAAACGAAACATCACTGCGGTCAAGCGGTATCTTGTACTCCTCACCATTGCTTACAGCTATCGAATTTATAGGCAGTTCCAAAGGCGGAGAAGTCGTTGTAGTTGTTGTTTGCGAAGTTGATACGTCAGCAGTCGTTGATGTAACTGTTGTAGAAGTTGAAGTTGTTGTTGTTGTCGTGGTAGTAGTTACGGTCGTGGTAGTAGTTTCAGTCAAAGGCACAACTATGCTCAAAGATTTAGGCACTGATCTTCTGCCGTATTCCGCCGTATTTCTTGAATCCTGAGCGTAAATATAATACTCTATCATACCTGTTCTGATTTTTGAAAGCGGAATTGTTGCCGAATACGTTTTATCTGTAGTATTCTCCATAGTCAGTGTATTCCAGGAGTAATCCCCTCTGTTCCTATAATAAAGTATAGCATTTTTCACGCCGAAATCATCGGCAATATCGGCAAAGATAGTTATGCCTATATCAGGGATAACACCTGAATTGTGGACATTGCTTATTGTCGGACACACGTTATCTAACGTATCATAAGGACTGCAATTTATTATATTTGAAGGTGCTGATTCATTGCAATTCGTATACACTACCGTAACGTAATAACAATACTCGTGATCGCGCAGAACATCTTTGTCCGTATATTTCGTTTCATTTGTCGGGATAATATAATCATTGAGCTTCTTGTAATTTGCAGTCGTATTATACCAAGCAGTATTAATTACTTCTGTGCGGTACAATGAATAGCCAAGTATCTCCCGATTACCGTTATACGACCAGTTAAGCATATTAACGCCTGAAACGCCTACTCCGTTCAGTATAAGATTTTCCTTCTGAGGAATACTTGTTGAGGTACTTGTATACGAATAACCCGAATTATACATCGTTGTTGTGGTTGTCGAGGTAGTCGATGCTGCAACGGTTGTCTGTGAAACAGGCATTATTTCAATGATACAAGGCTCTTTTTCGGTTCCGAAAAACGACTTGTTGATACCGTCGGAGGTTTCAATATAATACATCAGTTCTCCGTTTTTGACTTCATAAGATGAAAAAGTATGCTTGTAGTTTGCGCCCGTAGGATTTTTCATGCTTATTTTGTTCCATTCCTTTTCATCTGCATACTTATAATACAGGGTTACATAATCAACCTTGACATTATCGGTAACATTGGCGCTGATAATAACAGCCTTTTCGGGTTCTGAATAGGTTACGGGAGTATGCGTTATCTGTGGTTTTGCGCTGTCAAGAGGAATACATTCTACCGTATTTGAATGCGATGACTCCTTAAAGTCCGTATCGACGGCAGTAAAATAGTAGTAATATTTCTGACCTGTAATAACCTCGGTATCAGTGTACTGCAACTCTTCATTTGATAAGAGAGTCTTGTTAAGCTTTGTGAAATACTCATTATCGATTGAACGGTACAGGTTATAGCCTGCAAGAGTTTCCATTTCGTCCTGCGACCATGTGAGCTGATTTGCGCCTGATTTGCCCGTACCCTTGAGAGTAATAGCCTGTACAGTCGCAGGCTTTACAACATTGAAGCCAAATCTTCCACCGTCGTTTCCAGTGACGAGCCAGCGGTCGTCGGCTGCTACCGCGCCCTCGGAGCGGATATATGCTCCTTCGCCGTTATATACAAATCTACCTGCCCATTCTCTTGCTGAAATCCAGTCACCGTTTATAGCATAATTATCATAAGTATATGAGGCCTCGCCTACTTCATAATAACTTCCATCAGGATTTCTAAATCTATCTACCCTATAAGGATATCCAATTGTAACTTGAGGCTGAATATCCCGAGCCATATCACGATTAAAAAATATATGAAGTGTTACTTCTTGGTTTAAATAGACATTGTCAAGCCTTTCACCATAATTATCCGTAATATATGCTTCTGTCATAAATGGATATATTTTTTCAATTTCAGGCGAATCAAGTTTAAGATATGATTTTTCTATTCCCGGATATTCTTTTTCAGCACCTTTTGGAATGCCTATCAATTCAGGATCATCTGTTCCGTAATAGTTGCAATTCCCACACAAGTTCATACAATCCCATGCTTCTGCATGGTATTTTTCAGGCTCGTTATTTTGAATCTCCTTAAAACTAAATGTTATACTTTGATATGACGGAGGAGTAATATTATAATTATTTAGAAATGCGTTATTGTTGATTCGGTTATGAAAGAATGGTATAGTTTCCTTATACTCGCTTGGATTAACTATTACAACATTATTATTATATTCTCCATAAGATGTGAAAGTGTTGTTGCCATGGTCGACACAAGCATCAACATAGTTAAATAAACAATTATACGCCTTTAAACAAAATATTCCAGCATGAACCATCATTACTGCGCTTGTAGGAGGAGAACCATTAAAAACAGAATTTGAAGCTTCATCAATACTCTTATTATAGCTATGATCTTTTATATTAAACTTGCAATGGTCACAGTAATTAAGTGAAAAACCAATGCCGCTTATTTCAGTATAATATAATTTCGATTTTGAGCCTCCACGCAAATTTCCGGAACCAGATAATATGATTGGATTATCCTCTGTTCCTTTACACAAAAAATATCCTGATTCTGCGTTTAATGTAGCATTAATATTCACCTGTGCTCCCGGCTTTATGTTCATAGCTACATCTCTACTAAGAGTAACATCTTCATCAATTATCCAAAATCTCGACCTGTCAAGAGTAATATCCTTCTTAATCTTGCCTCTGAGATATTGAATATTCTGAACTATAAACGAGCACTCATCAGTTACGGTATAGACCTCTTTATCTTCCAAATCAAATCCATTCTTGGCAGTAACGGTCAATTTGAACTCCATTTTTCCGTCATTGGGCGCGTTATCATTTACCTTGATACGTATCGGCTTTGAAACGCCCTTAACGCCGTCGCTGTCGCGTGCAAAGCCGTTATCAGCTTCGCTGAACGACGGTATATCGCCGAAAGATACAGTCTTATCCAGCACCTCAACGTATGGATTAGCCTTGCCGTCAGCTCCTACAGCTTCTATCTTTACATTAACGTCGGAGGCTGCTCCCCATTTATTCCAAATTGATATTCCGAGTCCTACAGTTTCGCCCGGCTGGATTATGCCGTCGCCGTTGTTTACCTTGGAAATATCGGTAGAATCGACTTTACAACGTCCATTATCCGCAGGTCGGGTCGCGGCTGGACAGTAAGGCTGTCAATTATGTTAAGCCGTGGATACTCCACCTTTTTATCATATACAGCCACAGCCGTGGGATTGCCGACAGCAGCTGCTGTCGCAACGTTCTGAGCTTCAACTGACTTTTTAGTGAGTTCAGGACGGAAGGTTCTCAGTTCAAAATCGCGGAACTCCTTGCCGTTCTCGTCATAGAAGGTCAGACTGTTCATGTCAATAGCGTAGGAACCGTCCTTGCCCTCATATGTCGATATGGTAAAGCTGCCGTTGGTGCCGTTGTTTTCGCAGTATGCGGCAAATTTACCGTTTTCAGGATTGAATTCGTAAAGTATCTCGCCGCTCGAGGACTCGATAAGCTTTATATCGTCAAATTCTCCCGAATAAGGCTTGCCGTTGAACTTGAGCTGTCCCGTTATAGCCTTGAATGGCAGATTTGAATTATATGTAAAGGTATATTTTGTGCAGCTGCCGTCCTCTTCGATATTGACAGACGGTATGTTAAAATATATAATTTCCTTGCTTATAGTAGCTGAATCCATGATATCTTTCAGAGAATCACGGTTATTGCAGAGCCTTAGTATGCTGACTGCGTCGAACATATCGGCAGCTCCGTCACAGTTCACATCGCCCATGCTTCCGCTGAGCTCATTTATACCAACGAGCCCTTTCAGCATATATGCAAAATCGTCCTTTGTTATGCCTTCTATGCCGTCAACATCTGCATTTACCAGTGGGTCTTCCGATTTTACGTAAGTTGTGGTGCTTGTGGTGACAGATGTGGCAGTTTCAGAGGTTGTGGAAACAGGAACAGTTACGGTCGCAGGCTCGGCTGAAGCCCTGCTTTTTGGGGCATTTATGAGCTGTCCAGTGGTATATTTTGCGTTATACTTGCTTTTATTAGGATATTCGCTTCTGATGATAGCTGCTGCTGCCGAAACCATAGAAGCTGACAGTGAAGTTCCGCTCCATACTGCATATCTGTTATCAGGAAGGGTACTGTAGATATCAGTACCGGGAGCTGTCATTTCATATTCGCAGCCTTTTCCCGACAAGTAATCCCAGTTCGAGAAGCTTGCAAGACGGTCATAATTATCCGAGGCCATAACTCCTATAACACAGCTGTATCCTGCAGGATATGAGTCCATACAGTTCTTGTAGCCGTTTGAATATGCCTCGCTTGTAGGCAGGCCGTCATTGCCTGCAGAAGCAACAAGCACAGCGGACTCAGCAGCTTCATTGAGAGCAGCTTCGACCACCTGCGACTTTTCCACGCCGCCGAAAGACATATTTATTATATCAGCGCCGTTATCTACGGCGTATTTGACAGCTTTTGCGATATCGTAGCTTGCAAAGGTTCCATCCGACCTTCCTGCCTTGATACACATGATCTGCGCTCCATAAGCAAGACCAATACCGCCGCCGTTTCCTGCGGTCATGGCGATAGCACCTGCAACATGAGTTCCGTGACCATGATCGTCCATAGGGTCGCCGCTACCTGTTATAGCATTTATGCCGTGAACATCGTCAACATAGCCGTTTTCGTCGTCATCAATTCCGTTATTCGGTTTTTCTCCCGGATTTGTCCATATATTTGCGGCAAGATCCTTGTGGTTATAGTCAACGCCTGTGTCGATAACAGCAACTATCGCGCCCTTGCCCGGAGATCTGCTGTTTTTAAGGCTTTTCCAGACTTTTTCTGTTTCAAAGCAGCTTAAAATGAGCTGCACGGTCAAATTCCTCCTCAGAAACTTCAACAGGGGCGCCTGTGGCAGTCTTTTTCCAAACGAAAACAGGTTCAGCCGAAACTATGCTTTCGTCCTCGGTAAGCTTGTCCACAACGCTCCATACGTCGTCTGACGAAGTATAAGCCTCATAAAAGACTTCATAAGTATCTTTCTCCGCAGCAGATGTTTCATAAACCATGCTTACGCCATAAAGTCCATATTTGCAGCAAATGTCGCTGTTGTTGTTCAGATAGTCCCCCTGTTTATTGTCCGAACGCACATCAAGTATCGAGAAAACAACCTTATTTTCGGAAATATTGGCTGTTTCTCTGAACTTTTTCTCTTTTTCAGCTGCCTTCAGCTCAGCCAACGGATCATATGCGTGTTCCGTGCCTACATACTCATTTTCGGATATGCCGGTCAATTCATCAGCAGTAACGTTGTTTTCAGCACTGACAGGCAGTGAAATACTCAGACTTCCGACTGAAATATTGACTGATAAAGCTAATGAGACCATGCATGATATCAACCTGTTTTTTCTCATATGATCACCCCTTATTACATATCGAGCCATAGGCTTTACTTAATTATATCATTATATCCACGGAATAATGTGAATTTTTTGTTATTACCGATAGTAAAACATAAAAATTGTTATTTGGAACAAATCACTTTTCTCTTTTTGGTGCACTATGACAAGAAAAAACTTTTTGATACGTATCAAAAATGATTTCTATTGAAGCGATAACTGAATTCATTTTCGTTTCAAATGGAGTTAGAATATTATGATTTTCAATGGAAGTTTCGCCTGCGATATAGATAAAAAAGTTTTTGAAACTTATTTGCTATTCTGAATGTTGTAAGCAACGCCATAGGCTCGCAGCCGGAATTAATCAGTATATTTTCCATTTATTGGTGTTTTTTAGGTGGTTATACTCTTTATTTTTGTCTTTACAATTTATTTACACTTCGATATTTAGTTAAATAAACAGGCGTTCATCTAGCTATCGTGAACGCCTGTTTATAGCCTTTTGTATTGTGGAACATAAGAAATTCACCCCCACACTGCCAGAATAAGATGGTAGTAATCCATTATTCGGAGCAGTCCCAACACTTCCCTATATTTCGTTATTTTCGGATATTGACTTTTTCATATTTCATTTCAGATACACATTTTTCGCCCCAATAGCGGAAACGGTTTATTCAAGCAGAATGCATGTATTTCACTCGTTATCTTCAAATTAACGACTATTATTGGCAAAAAAATAGTGACTTATGCAAGCAAAGAAAATCAACTCAGAGCAAAGAAATCTGCACCGAGCTCATTTCTTTCTGAATTGATCTTTGAAAGCAATACAGCTTCCCTGCCGTTAAAATAATAAAGATCATAATCTCCGTGCTGTGTACTGCTGTAGATATATGAGCCGAATCCTACCGGACAAATATCTGAGAAATCACAGTCCGATCTATTAAATGAAAGTCTTACAGTCTTTCTGCCGTCATAATGCATCAACTGATCATGATGATCGTTTCTGCTCAGCCATTTAGTAAAATACAGATCTTTACCATTAACAATAGGATAATAGGCATTTACTCCATTTTCACTGTAAATAACTCTTCGTTTCCCATTGCTCAGATACATACGGTATATGGAGCCTATACCCTTCTCATATCCTGCATAATAAACTGATTTTCCGTCAGCAGAAAAGCAAGGCATAGCTTCCTCGGAAACATCATCTGTAAGCATTGTAACCTTTTTGTTCTGAACATCTAAAAGCGCCAGATCATACTGGAAATCGTTAATTGTACTATTCCATTTTCCGCGCTTGAATACAATACTTTTTCCGTCCGGAGACCATTTCGGATCTTCATTGCGAAATCCGCTTCGTTCAGTCATATTTTCAATACTTCCATCTACGGCGTTATATATGAAAATATCCCATTCGTCCGCTTTCTTATCTATTGCCATAAATGCAACTTTATCCGGAGTAATACCAAAGCTGCCGTTCATTGCATGAACAAAATTCCCATCTATCGTTCTTACTTTTCCATTAGGCTCCATGTAATACAAACAGCTGTCCATAGCTGAGTAATCAGTGTAGCTGTGCCATACGAACCAGCCCTCCGGAACATGACTTGTTTTATGAACAGGTGCAAAAGATATAACAGCAGCTGCCATAAGTGCAAAAAATCTTCCTGACATATTTATCTCCTCCGTAATAAATCCAATACATTGATATAAGCATATCAAATCAATATTATTCAGCAATTTAATTATATCACTTTTATAGGTATCTTTCAATAGGAATTCACATCGGAATGCTGATCAATCCTTAGAGTCTTTTACATATAATTCTGGTAATTATATGTAATTAAAATAACACTTTTTTGTCCTTTATAGCAAAATTCTGAACAAAATATCACAATTAACCATATAGTAATCGTTTTGTAACTGTTTTGTAACTCGTTTTTAAGCCAAACACTGTATAATGTAAACTAAGCATGTTATAGGCAAATATTTTGAAAGAAGAGTGATAACATGATAAAACTAAAAAAGCTCAAATCAGCCATCATCAGCAGCGCAGTTGCTGCTACCGCATTTGTTTCCCCTCTTGCAGCAGTGACCCCCTCTCTATCGGCAAATGCAGCAGATGGCGACAACTACGCAAAACTCCTTCAGTATTCCCTCTATTTCTATGATGCCAATATGTGCGGTAACAATTCCGATTGTGCTCTCTCATGGAGAGGCAATTGCCACACAGATGACGAGGTCCCTGGCGGATTCCACGACGCTGGTGACCATGTAATGTTCGGTCAGCCTCAGGGCTACACAGCAGCTACTCTCGGCTGGGCCTACTACGAATTCAAGGACGCTTTCGATGCAACCGGACAAACCGCTCACCTCAAGGTTATAACAGACAAGTTCGCCAAGTTCTTCCGTGACGCTACAGTTCTCAACGGAAATAGCGTTTCAAAAGTTCTTATTGAAAAAGGCGAAGGCAATACGGATCACCAGTACTGGGGAGCACCTGAGACTCAGGGTGACAGAGGCCGTATGCTCTGGTCCACGGGCGGTGCTGCAAACGTAACTGCTGAATATGCGGCAGCTCTTGCAGCTAACTATGTAAACTTCGGCAACCCTGATGATCTTACTTACGCTAAGGCACTTTACGACTTCTCCAAACAGAATCCGGCAACTTACTCTTGTGAGTTCTACGGAAGCGGCGAGAGCGGATCAGCTGACGAGCTCGCATGGGCTGCAGGCTGGCTCTACCTCGCAACAAAGGACGAAGGATATCTCAATGACCTTAAGAATGGTCCTCTTGGTTACTGGGTAATGAACTGGGAGAATGTTTCACTTGGTGCAGGCGTACTCCTCGGATCTATCACAGGCGACTGGTCACACGCTCCCGAGCTTGGCAATCTCTCAGGCGACGGATATAAGTTCTACGACAAGTGGGGCTCGGCAAGACACAATGCAACAGCTCAGATGTGCTCGCTCGTAGCTGCAAAGCACGGCAAGGGT
>NZ_JAFYYT010000054.1 GCF_017549005.1 Ruminococcus sp. | reverse complement strand
TGTAACTCTTACAGGGGGCGTCCTGTTTGGAAAAATTTGGGTTAAAAGTCTTTGGAAGGGGGTTCGGGGGAGAACCTTTCCTCAGAAAGGTTTCCCCCGATAAGTCCCATATATACTTCTTTACGAGTACCGCACATATGTGGCGGCTTTTCAACATAAAACTATATATTCCCGTTCTCTCCGAGTAAATTCAGATGACGTCTGTAGCGCTTCGGGATATTAATACCCACAAGGTATCCTATAGAATGCAGGAAATCCGAAATGACCGCAAAACCGTCCTTATAAAAAGCTTCGGTACGCTTGTCCTTATACGGGATATTCTTGTAATCAGGGGGACAAACAAATGTCCATTCCGCTTCGGTCAAGGACTATGCGGAAATACGCCTTTCATCATTTAATGCAGCCGTTGAACGCATAAAATCGGAAACCTTCTTAATCTCTCCTGAAAATATCCCTTGTATATACTTTTTCCTTAACATCGTCGAGGCAGCTGTCATAGCGATTGGCGATTATAGCGTCGGACTGCGCCTTGAACTTGTCCAGGTCGTTTACTACTACGCTTCCGAAGAACGTCTCGCCCTCATTGAGCGTAGGCTCGTAGATTATGATAGTAGCGCCCTTAGCCTTTATGCGCTTCATTACGCCCTGTATGGAGGACTGGCGGAAGTTGTCGCTGTTTGATTTCATAGTCAGTCGGTATACTCCTATGACCACATTCTTCTCCATGCTGCTGTCGTATTCGTTCTTATCGCCGTAGCTGTAATATCCTGCCTTTTCGAGGACTCTGTCGGCTATGAAGTCCTTACGTGTGCGGTTGGCTTCAACTATAGCTGACATCATGTTCTGCGGAACGTCCTCATAGTTTGCAAGGAGCTGTTTCGTATCCTTAGGCAGGCAGTATCCGCCGTAACCGAAGGAAGGATTGTTGTAATGAGTACCTATACGAGGGTCAAGGCATACTCCGTTTATGATCTGCTGTGTGTCGAGACCTTTCAGTTCCGCATAGGTATCGAGCTCATTGAAATAGCTTACTCTCAGCGCAAGGAAAGTATTTGCGAAGAGCTTTACAGCCTCCGCCTCGGTAAATCCCATGAAGAGAGTGTCGATATCCTCCTTGATAGCTCCCTGCTGGAGAAGTCCTGCAAAGCTATGAGCCGCTTCAACAAGTCTCTCGTCGTTCATGTCAGTACCGACGATTATACGGCTCGGATAGAGGTTATCGTAAAGAGCCTTGCTCTCGCGGAGAAACTCAGGGCTGAAGATGATGTTCCTGCTGCCTGTTTTTTCGCGTACAGACTGAGTATAACCAACGGGAACAGTTGACTTTATAACCATTATCGCGTCTGGATTATGCTTCATAACGAGGTCGATAACCGCTTCGACCGCGCTGGTATCAAAGAAATTCTTCTTGCTGTCGTAATTTGTGGGAGCTGCAATAACTACAAAATCAGCGTCCTTGTATGCAGACTCCGCGTCAAGAGTTGCTGTGAGGTCGAGGTCCTTTTCCGCAAGGTATTTTTCGATGTAATCGTCCTGTATAGGGGACTTTTTATTGTTGATAAGCTCGACTTTCTCGGGTATTATATCGACTGCTGTTACAGTGTTATGCTGTGCAAGCAAGGTTGCGATCGAAAGTCCTACATATCCTGTTCCTGCTACTGCTATTTTCATTATTGATCAATCTCCAATATGTTGATATTACGCAGAATAACGGTATAAACCGGGCTGAAACAAGCCATATCCTGCTTTTTAATAGTAATTATACCACATATAAATAACAAGGTCAAGTGATATATCCTAAAGTGCTCTTTCATAATTACAAGTGAAAATCACGCTGCTTCGCCCTTGTGCATTTTCAACATAAATCAACAAGGATTTTTTGTATCAATTGTTTTACGATCACCTATTGACAAAACTGTATAACTGTTATATACTGTTTATAGAACACATAAACAGTTGTTCAGAAAGGGGGCTTTTACCTTGAAGATCTATCAGAACTCAAACGAACCTATCTACAAGCAGATAGCAGCTCAGCTCCGCGAGGATATCCTCTCGGGAAAGCTCAGGCCCGGAGATGCGCTTCCTTCCATAAGGGTACTTGCACAGAATCTGAAAATAAGCGTTATCACTACCATGAAGGCTTATGAGGAGCTTTCGGAAGAAGGGCTCGTAACTGCTTCAAAGGGCAAAGGTTATTACGTTAACGCCCAGGACAAGAAAATGATAGAGGAACAGTACATGAGACAGCTTGAGAATGATCTGACAAATGCCATACATTCGGCTAAAATTGCAGGTATCGGTCTTGATCAGCTCAGCGGTATACTCAGGACATTATGGCTAATAGATTAATGCGGAAAGGTGAATAATGATATGGAGAATGCTTTAAAAATAAACGGGGTCGTAAAAAAATACAATGATTTCACTCTCGGAGAGATAAACGCTGCTATCCCGGGCGGATTCGCAACAGCTCTCATCGGTGCGAACGGCGCCGGAAAAACCACTCTTATAGACGTACTCTGCGGAGTTACCGGCAAAAACAGCGGCGAAATAGTGTATTTCGACAAGCTTTCGGACTCCGACAGCAACGAGGTCAGAAACAGTATAGGCTACTGTTCTTCTGCAAACTTCTTCCCTCTTGACTGGAATCTGAAAAGTATAGCCGCTTCAATGGAGATCGGATTTGACGGTTTCAGCAGGGAGCGTTTCAGCCAGCTCTGCAAGAAGTTCAAAATCGGTGATCCCAATGACAGAAAGCAGAAAAAACTTATGAAAATGTCGGACGGAAACCGCATGAGAACTTACCTTGCGGCTGTGCTTTCAAGGGATACGAAGCTCCTTGTGCTCGACGAGCCTGCCTCATCCCTCGATCCACTCGCCAGGGATATGCTCTGCGATATTTTCAGGGAGTATATAGCTGACGGTAACGGCAAAAGAAGCGTTCTTTTCTCGACCCATAACATAGCGGATATGGAATACGCCACGGACTACGCTATATTCATGGCAGGCGGAAAGATCATAGAACAGGGATTTGTGGAAGATCTGAAAGAAAAATACATACTCGTTCACGGCGAAGCTGACAAGAGCGAACAGGCGAAAAACCTCATGATATCTTATACGGGAAACAGCACTAATTTTGAGGGTATCGCCCTTGCGGACAATATGGTCCGGCTATCTCAGCTGGATACGGCTGTCGAAAAGCCCAACCTCCAGCAGCTCAGCATCGGCATACTCAGAAAGGCGGAGAAAGATGGAGAATAACAGGTCGTCAGTCTCATATCCTGACGCTTACAGGATATATACGGGACGTTCATTCGCAAGCGGCGTCATGTGGCTCTCGATAGGCGCTGTAGCTTTGTTTTCGGGGCTTATGCTGCTCATGGCGTTCCTGATGTTTATGGACAATGACAATACCGAAGAAACAGACTATCTTTTCAGCGTCACTCTTGCGTCAATATATTGCAGTATGCTTGTGGTAATGCGAATGATAATGATGTTTGACAAAGTAAGTCCCGGCGGAAAGTATTTCAGAACAGTAAAGGGCGGTTTCGACACGTTCGCAAAGGCTCAGGTAATCTTTATAGCAGAAGGTGCGGTCGCTGTTATGACGTTCTGTGCGTTTTTAGCAGTACTTGACGCCCTCGGTATAATTGAAATGGGTAACAGTATCGGAAGCTGTATAACGCTGTTCATAACTGTGTTCCTCGCACGTGCGATAGCTTCATTCAGCAGACTGATAAACAAGCCGATGACAAGAACTGTCATAACAATAATGGTCTTTTTCACAGTCAATATGATCGGAATAATGCTCATCGAGACCACGAACGGAAAACTCGGCGCAGTACAGATAGTTTCAGCGGCGGCAGCAGTGGTCCTGACTGTTATTTCCGAAAAGGCCGTACTCAGTAATTACAGGAAAAAGCACTGGGATAATTAAGGAGAATGCTATGAATAATTTTATGAAAGCAATGAAATTGTATCTCAGGACGGCTGTCAAGCCCTTAACTCTGCTTTTCGGACTGGGAGTTTCGGGCACGCTTCTGATTAGCCTGATAGTCGATCCTGAAAAACAAGGCAGTGATGATTACGGAAAAATGGTAGCCTGTATGGGAATGCTTCACGCTATGCTGCTGATGGTATTCTTCGTCGGCAATATCAGTATAGCACGTTTGAAGTTTTTCGGCTCGCTTCCTCAGGCAAAGGTGCTCTTCACGGACGTTCCGATAGCGGCTATGGGAATAGTCTGCCTTGTATGTGACATCATCATCTTTACAGCGGCTTATGTCAGGTGCGGAAGCGGTACTGCTGCCGATCTGCTCATCGTGGATTCGGTAAATACCGTGGTAGCCTGTTTCATCAACGCGACAATGTGCAAGTACAAGAGCAGATCATACACCGTCCTGTCGGCGCTTCTGTTCGTTATGTTCTTTAATCAGATGGTGCTCCTCTCGAAGTTGAGCTGCTTCAGGAACGGTTTCGGGGTAACTGTTACTGCTGCCGCTCTTATCGCAATTGCTGTTTATATCATCGGCTTTGCTGCCGTTCACTTCTTCATGCAGCATTGGTGGAACACCTCGGGCAGGAACTATAATAATTCCATTACCGAAACTGTACAGAATACTGTTGCGGAAAATGCATGATAAAACGGTATCATTGGGGATCTAATAATGATATAAATCTGAAAGATGAACGTTATGTAATTGCTTATTGTCAGACGCAGTGATCCCCTCAGAGCAGACACACATGAAAATGTGTGAGCTCTGAGGGGATCATGTCATTTAAGGAGCAATTTTAAGGTACCTGTCAGATGTTTTCAGTGGAAAGCCGCCAATATCTTTCCGTCACTGCCGCGGATATAAAAATGCGGCACTGAACCCGGAGTTGCGATCGTTACTCCGCTTTCCGTCTTGCCCGAAAGCAGTGTGGGACGGAAATCCCATATATCATATTCATCATAGTATGTTGCACGATAATCAGGATTGTCCTTGTATATCTTCTCCTTTACGCCGTTGCGTTCAATATAGTCCCTTTCGTGTTTTTCGATGTACTCGTCTCCATTGAGAGCACGAAGCAGCTCTCTGCCCTTGGCTATGGCTTCCTCTTCATTGGCAATGCTGCCGAGAACTCTGTCGACAGGGAGTATTCCGGCTCTGTAGATAAGGCAGGTGGCTTCATCTTTGAAATCCACCATATTTCCGTTTTCATCCATTGCTATGTAAGAACCGTCAATCGAACCGTAGCTGCCGTCATGACGTGCCGCATAGAAAGCTCTGAAAAGCTCTTCATCAGACAGTGAGGTCTTTGGGTCAGATTTGTTGTCCTGTTTACCGGCAGACTTCAGGAACTCCTCTATGGTGAGCTTGCCGCCTGTGGAGGTATGCGCGTAATATGCAAGTACCTTTGCCGCGTCAACTGCATCTATATAGCCGTCCTTGTTTACGTCCGCCACTGCTGTATCTTCTTCTGTGGGAGCTGCCGCTCCTGTTGAGTATTTCGCGTAAACTGCAAGCATTTTCGAGGCGTCTACTGCGTCAAGTATGCCGTTTCCGTCCATGTCGCCGAGCGTCTTTTCAGTTACAGCTGAGGTCGTTGTGGTAACGGTAGAAGCTGTTGTGGTAGTTGTCTGCGTTGTAACGGTTTCATCTGCGTTTTTCTTTGCGGTTAAAACCTCATGCAGCTTTGTTTCAAACGCCTCTATATCAATATAGTATTCCAGCATACCCGAAGGGATCTTATCGCCTCCCACAATCTCATACAGACATATGCCGACAACTCCGTCAGTGCAGACAGTATAGTATTCTTCACGTGTTGTTGTGTCACTTGTCTTAAAATAGCGATAAACGGTATATTTTAATTTATCCTGATCATATTTGAGGGTACTGCGCTTTTGCAGCATTGCAACGAAATCGTCTTTCAGGAAATTCTGAAAAGCTTCTGTTGAGGCTCCGACTTCGGGACATACAGGTTTATAATGGTCTTCAAGCTGCTCATGCAGCACTGCTCTTTCAAATTCCCCTGCGTTAAGCCTTTTCAGTTCTCTCGGAGAGAGATATTTATCCGCGTCGGGAACGTCATGAGCCAGTATATCCTGTATGTCTTTGTCAAATGTCTTATAATCTATGTCATAGACTGAGCTTTCAATGACAGAATATTCAAACGTCCCGCCGCCATCCCTGCACTGCTGCTCGGTCAGATAATATGCTTTTCCGCTCTCCGTAACATAGATATTATAGAACATACCGCCTTTTCTCCAGGAGATCTCATATCCCTTTCCTTCATATCCATTGAAATCGGGAATAGCTGCCTTTTCGATACTGCTTGCATTGCCCCACTTATAATTATTAAGGTATTCTGCAAGAACATCATAGGTCTTGCTTGAATACTCCGCAAAACTTTCGTTGAGATTATATACGGTGAAATATATCTGCCCGAAATCAACGAAGGGCGAACCCGAAGCATATGTTTTCTGTGCAAGACAGGTCTTTACTTCATTTTCGGTCAGGATAATGCAGTTTTCATTCTGTGCCGATGCTGTTGTTTTATCATTCCGAAGCATAAAACCTGAAGCGCCAATGCCGGCAGCAAGTACGGCTCCAGCCGCAACAGAGCTTACTATACGCAGTATCCTACCCGATGAACCGACTTTTTCTGCGCCGTTCACGGCTTCTGTATATTCACCTTTATTTACCGAATGTTTCATTTTTACTCCTCCTGTTCATAACAAGCTGAGCGGTGCGCTTGCACCGCTGTACACAGGCTTTCCCATTATATTTCCGAAAGCATTGTTCTGCGCTTTCATTTATTAGACGACATCAGCCGAAAAAACTACGCGGTTTTTTTCAGGATTTTTTGGGATCACGCCGAACTTTGTGCAACACGCTGTGATTTCACCTGCTTTTTTGTCTCTTTTGACTGTAAGCATAATGATTTAGCGGCGTAAAAAACGAAGCCGATCATAACCTCGATACATATATAGGAACTTATACTTTATATCGGGGAAAACCTTTCTGAGGAAAGGTTCTTCCCCGAACCCCTTTCCAAAGACTTTTAACCCAAATTTTCCTAAACAGGACGCCCACTGTAATAAGTACAGAGCGTGTTATTTTTTCGTTGGGCGTCCTGTTTAGGAAAATTTAAGCCGGAAGTTTTAGGAAGGGAGTTTGAGGGAGAACCCTTTTTCAAAAGGGTTTCCCTCAATATTAAGCACAAAACTCCTATATAAGTATCAGGGTAAGTCGGCTTCGTTTTTTGGATATATAAGCTTTTTACACGGGATTACATTTCAAACACGCAATATCGGCTTATCTGAAAGAAAAGAACCTGTTGAACAAGCGAATTGCTGAATCAGCAACGCTCTTGAGTGTGGGATCATTGATATTGCTGTACAGATAGTTTATTGTATCCATTACTTCTTCAGGAATTGCGTTATCGTCAGTTGTTTCTTCTTCGGCGTCGTTCCTTACTGCTGTAAAGTAGCCGGGAGCGTCCTTGCCTCCGTCGATACGGGCATATTCTGCGTCAGTATGTTTTTCATCAAATACTGTTCCCGAACCGCCCTTGAGTTCATCACAGTCAAGGAACATCATATCGGATAGCTCAACCGATCTCGTTGTCCAGCCATCTCCAACTATTACTGTTTCAAGATGCTCGCAGCCATAAAACATCATGCTCATATCTGTTACGTTTGAAGTATCCCAGCCGCTCAGGTCAAGCTCTGTTCCGGCATAATTTATAAACATTCCGCTCATGTCTGTAACATTTGAAGAATCGGCATTTGTGAGGTCAATTGATTTGAGGTATGGCAGTCTTCCGCAGAAATCGCTGCAATCCTCAGGGAGAACAGTTCCCTCTTCCGCAATGATATGTGCAACATTCATTCTGTTTACTCCACCCGGAAGTACAACGCCTTTACCTTTTCCGTCATTTCTTACATAGCCTTTAAGGTGAAGTGTTCCTGTCTCTGCGTCAAAGTATGACTCATCTCTTCTCGGAGCTTTAAATGTTAGATAGCCCGGATCTTCCGCGCCGCCGTCTACGTGAGCATACTCAGCATCTATATGATCGGGATCATACACTGTTCCTGCGCCGCCAACAATTTTATAGCATTCCCCGAACATATCCCCGCCACAAACAGATTCTGCTGTCCAGCCGGGGCCGACATATATAGTTTCAGGTCCTGTCATATAAAACATACCATACATATTTGTGACCTTGGATGTATCAAAGCTGCTCAGATCAATTACCTCAGCGCCGCCCCAGCCAAACATTCCTGACATATCAGTTACATTTGATGTATCGAAGTTTGTCAGGTCAAATACATCCAAGCTGTTGAAATAGAACATATATGACATATCTGTGACATTTGATGTGTCAAATCCTCTGATGTCAACATAGTTAGAAACGTGCCACCATCCGTCGAACATACAGGACATATCCGTTACGTTTGATGTATCAAAGCTGCTGACATCAAGGTCTTTTATGCTGTACATACACGCAAACATTCCCGACATATCGGTAACTTTTGAAGTATCAAAGCTGCTCAGATCAAGAGCTTTTACACTTGTGTTATAAAACATATCCGACATATCTGTAACATTACTTGTATTGAATCCTGTAAGGTCAATTTCGCTTATCCCGCCACTTGCGTAGCAATATTCGCCGTCATGCGAATCATAATAAGGTACGAACATAGATGACATATTTGTGACAGCGGAAGAATCAGCATTTTTCAGATCTACTGACCCTACCTTGTTCAGATTATACATCAGAAAACTGCAGTCAACAGGAAGTACTGTTCCTTCATCAGCTACAAGGTGCTTGATATCCTCTGCATTTACTCCCTCAGGCAGGATAATTCCTGTTCCCTTTCCCCCGTTTCTCACATAGCCTTTAAGATGAAGTGTCTGCGTCTCTGCGTCATAATACGACTCGTCTGCCCCCTGCACAGCGGAAACGTTATTTAATAATGTTGTTTCCGTCACCTGAGCGTCTGCTTCTGCTGCCTTTGCCACGATAGTGCTTGATTCTGTCAGTGAAAATGCTGAATTTGCTGCTACCAGCGCTAAAGACATCGCAAAAGAAGCAGCTTTTTTCCACGTGTTTTTCATAAATGAGTCCTCCCTTATTATATATTATGTTTATGTTCAAGATACAGCACCTGGAACCACGTACAATAATATGCTGATCCATGAGCATCATAGGTAGTTTGTTACATATTTTTCTAAAAAAATGCTTCTATTTATAATAACGCTTTTTTTACATGAAGTGTAACAGGTTTTTAAAAAATTTTTTCCCAAATAAAATATGCTTGTTCAAGGTTCGGCATTACCGGGAAGATAACGACGAGACCTGCTTAACCCTGCGCTGTTCAAAGCGGAATATACAGCAATAAACGACTTGCTGATACTGATTCTTTTTTGTATAATTAAGATATAAAACAGATCATTTGGTGGGAGGGATCAACATGAATTCAACAATAAAAAAACTTTTTGCGTCACTTAGTGCGGCTTTCTGTGCCTGCGGTGCGGTAAACGGCAGTTTTGTTCAGTGCAGTACTATCACAGCAAATGCCGAAGCTTATGCTGAAAACGGCGAACTCGACGGTTATTCATACGAAATATGGAACTGGGACGATTATGGCGATGCAAGTTTCACAAACTCCGGACACAACGGTTTTACTGCAAGCTGGAAAGGCATCCATGATTGCAGGATGTTCAAAGGAAAGTACTTGAAAGATGAGAACATAAGCGCATATCAGGTCAATGAATGCAAGGTGACATACGATCTCGATCTCACTGTCGGTGAAAATGACTTTGCAGGAGTAAGCGGCTGGTTCACCGAGCCCAAAACAAACTTTTATATAGTTGAAACGTACAATGACTGGGTCCCATCCGGAATGGACAAGTCAAAAACGACAACTGTAAAGATTGACGGCGTAACTTATGACCTGTACAGTATAAATTCAGCGCAGATGGGCAATACCGATCATTTCCGGTATATCTGGAGCGTTGCAAGAAAAGAGCCATTCGGCACTGACAAGGAAGGGCATACTGAGGGCACTGTAGACGTTGCCGCTCATTTCAGGGCATGGGACGACGCCGGCTTTGAGCTGGGAACTATTTACAATATCTGCTTATCTGTGGATGCTTATTACAGCTCCGGTTCGGCAAAGCTCAATTCCCTGGATATAAGCTATGATATCTCTGACGAGGAAGTATTCGGCCCGACTAAGGCAGTATTGCCGTATGAGGAGCATGATCCGCTGCGCGCCGATGATTATGGAACTATTCTTGAATACGGCTTTGAAGATGAAAGCGGTAAGGCCGGCGCTTTCGGAGACAAGGCTGTTTCCGAAACATCTGACGATGTTTTTTACGGCGGAGAGCATTCGATACATATTTCATCATCTGACGGGGATTCGATCCCTGCGTTTTACTATGAGCTTGATCCCTATGATCTGAGTAATTCTCCGAGTACAGGTGAAAGATTTTACTACACGGGAGCAAATGTATTCAACAACTCGAAAAAAGACGCGGTATTTGATATAGAACTCATCGAATACTCCGACCTTCCCTTTGAATACCGCAAGACAGATCGCCTCGGCAAAAGATATTGCAGAGCGGGACAATGGACTAAAATAAAGGATATTGCCTTTGAATACGCCCATAATATCCGCCACCGATACAGGATCGCTCTTATCCCCGAGACTCCTGCGGATTATTATGTAGATGACTTCTGTATTGCAAACAGAAAATCCGATTATAATTCCGGCAACAAAATATATAAAGCCTATTCAAGCGGTGATCTCAATGGCGACGGAGTTACGGACAGTCTTGATATCGCCGTGTGCCGCAGGGCTGTGATAGATTCTGCGGAATCATGCAGGATCGAAACAGCAGGCGATGTCAACGGCGATCTCAGAAGCGATGTCAGCGACCTTGTGCTCCTGACAAAATACGTTCTCAGAATTTCAGATGAGATACCTGTTTCATATGAAGAAACAAAACTGCTCATCGGAGACCGTGAATCATTTTTATACAGCTACGGTGCGCTTAGATTCACTATAGCTGCCGATATGATCAATGATGACAGGATAAAGACGGCGTTAAGAGAAAACAACGACTTTACAGCCGAGTGGAATGACACGGAAAAATATACCTGTCATGCCTATGATGACTATTCACATACAATATACAAAAAGCCGAGTTCTGACTTTGATATCAGTTACTCCGCAGACATAAAAGCAACGGGTAAATGCGATGTGGTAATGAGCGGTGAATACTGCAAAGGAGATGATCTGTTCTACTTCCGCATTGTCGAAGGCAGAACGGGACAGGATAATGACGATATCCTTAAAGGCGATGTTACTCCGTCTATTGTTGTGCTGAACGGCCGCGAGTATTACATGGTAAAGTCGCTTTCTTCGGATATCTATAACGATAATGCTGTACCGCTCACAGAGCTTTACCGCAAGGACGATCCCATTGCTGACGGTGAAATGAGCCATTTAGAAAACAGCTTCAACCTTGAAGAACTGCTGCAGTGTATTGGCGAAGATGATAAGTCACTTCATCTTGTCCATAAGCTCTGTATCTCTGTTGAAGCTTCGGAGTCATCGGGATATATTGATTTCAAGGAGCTTAAATTCAGCGTCAAAGAATAAACTGATGTATTCAAAAACATATTTCTATTCAAAGAGGAGTGATCCAATTGAGAGCAAATGTATCGAAAAGGATACTGGGAGCTGTAGTTTCCGCAGTAGTACTGACAGCTTCCGTTCCTTTCACGGCTTCTGCCGCCGACAGACTGGAAAGGAACGTTATCGGCGGACTGGAATATGAACTCTGGAACCAGAACGATGAGGGCGATGTGGAGTTTGAACCCGGTGAAAGCTCTTTCACTTTGTCATGGAATGACGTTGAGAACTTTATCGCAGATATGGGAATCAATTACGATTCCCAGAAAAAGAATTACAAGTACTTCAATAATGTTTCCTTCAGCTACGACCTTGAATTCACTCCGAAAGGAAATGCTTTTTTCGGCGCATACGGCTGGACAAGAACACCTATGGTGGAATACTTCATCGTCGAAGGCTGGGGCAGCTGGAGACCATCTCCTTCGTTGGACAGTCAGCTGCTGGGTACTACAGTCGTTAACGGTCACGAATATGAAGTGTTCAAAACGAATTATTACAACCAGCCCGGAATTGACGGACCTGCCACTGTACAGCGTTACTGGAGCGTCCGCTCGAAAAACACCGTAAAAAACAACACGACCAATCATGTCAGCGGCTGCATAGACATTTCAAAGCATTTTGACTCGTGGGGAGTTCTCGGACTTGATACATCGGGAACCCTTTACAATGCGGTATTTGAAATAGAAGGCTACAGATCAAGCGGAAGTGCAAAGCTCAACAGTATTAAAATGGGAGAGGGCAGGGACAGCTCTCCGCTGACCGTTTACAAAAAGCAGTACGGTCATATAAGCAATACTTCTGATCTGAAGGAAAGTTACTTATTCATGCATACCTTCGACCAATACATTGATGACTGGGATTCCCGTGACTTTGAGTCTCTGAAAAAAAGCAGCGTCAGCTACGAGGGTACAAATTCATTGCTTGTCAGCAACAGAAGCGAGTCCTGGCAGGGACCAAGCATAGACCTCAGCGGAATAAGAGTGTTCCCGGACGAGACCTACAGCTTCGGCGTTTACGTTATGCAGGACTGCGCCGATTCTGCGGATTTTGCCCTTGAGCTCCAGTATATGGATCAAAAAGGAAGATATCAGTATGACACCATTGCGGAAGTCACTGCTGAAAGCGGAAAATGGACAGAGCTTTCAAACTACGCATATACTATCCCGAAAGACGCAAAGCACATGACCCTGTTCATTGAAACTCCGGATTATACCGGAAACTTTTATATGGACAACGCTTATGCCGGCTTAAAGGGCACAAAGCCTTTCACTTCTGCCGAAAATGAGGTGCGCTCCAATCTGCGCGGAGATATCAACTGCAACGGAGTAATCGACGTATTTGACCTCACACTGCTAAGAAAAGCGATACTCGAACTGCTCTCGGACAATTCCGTTCCGCCCATCAATTCCGATGTAAACGGCGACAATACCGTTAATGTTGCCGATCTTGTATGCCTGCAGAGGTTCCTGCTTGGCGCTGAAAAGCTCAGTGAGCCCGCCGAAACGACTGCTGCGACTACGACTGCAACTACCACCACTACAACGACAACCACAACTACTACCACTGCGAGCACTTCAGCTACAACTACAACTACCGCCATAACCTCTTCCACAACAGCAGCAAGCTCAACAACTTCTGCAACGGTCACTACAAATAAAAACGGTTCTTATGAATTCAGGATCAGCTATTTACAGAACAGCGGACAGTACGACGGCAGCTGCCCTAAGACATGGGTTATCTCGAACCGCGAGGAGTTTGAAAAATATGTGGCTGAAAATCAGGTATTTATGTCCAATGATCCTATGTTTTCAAAATACTCTGATGTGGACAGCTACAACGAAGAGATCAAGAGATATCAAGATGATTTTTTCAGTAAAAATAAACTTGTGGCAATTATCCTGAAGGAAAATTTTTCGGCTCCATATACATATAGGGTAACTCAGGTGAAAAAAGATGAGATCGAGATCGAACGCCAGCAAAACAGCGGCGATATGGCTGTTACTTTCTGGCATATCCTTATCGAACTCGATAAGAACGCTGAGTTCAATGACGATTTCAAGTTAACAGTAAAAGATTCGCCATATCTTTATGTTACAATTGGCTGATGAAAAAGCAGGCTCATCACAGTTTGATGAAGCCTGCCTTTTTTTCGTTCTTGTTCCGCTCCACGCTGCAAAAGGAGCTTGCCGATCACTGTAAATGATAAAGCAGCCTGCACAATATGCACAAGCTGCTTTGAAAATCAGATAGAATATTATTTTGCCGTCTGATTAACGAACGGACATATTACAGTCGGAGCTTTTATCATTTGCATCAGTTCTGGAACGCAATGCGGAAGAAATTGTAGAGGTGAGCTCTGATACAGTTATCACCGTGATAACCTCCATTTACATAGTGCCATACATGAGGAACACCATTCTTCTGGAAGTTCTCGTGATAGTTCTTGGGATTGTCATATACAACTGTATCGTTGCTTCCGCCTGTTATCATCAGGAAGTAAGGCTGGCCGTCACTGCTCCAGTTGAATGAGCCAGTAACTCCGGGAGCCGGACAGATAGCGCCGATATAGCCGAACATATCAGGTCTCTTCATACCAATGAGAAGCGACTCGCGGCCGCCCATTGAGAAGCCTGTGATAGCAGTGTTTTCCTTGCCTGTCATTATGCTGTAATTCTTCTCTATAAACGGCATAAGATCCTTTGTAAGGTCATTTATGAAGTTATCATAGCCCTGATTGTTTGTTTCGTCCATGCCTGTGCAGGACTTGAGTGTCGGACTTGAGAAAACATCAGGGAATACGCAGATCATTTCCTTCGCCGCGCCTTCAGCAATGGCATTGCCGATCATCTCGCGGGTATGCATTTCAGCATTGCCCTTTGTAAGCATTCTGTCAATGTCCTCATAGTAACCATGCATGATGTACATAACAGGATACTTCCTGCTCGGATCATAGTTCGGAGGCAGAAGTATGTTTACGTCCTTCTGTCTGTTGCAGGTCGTTGAATAGTAGCTCTTTTTCTGTATCTCGCCATATGTTACGCCGTTCTTCGCCTGATTTGCGGAATCAGGCTCTTTTTCAGCTATCTTTGACTCGACTTTAGCTGTAAAATCCTTCATTGATAGATGTTCAGCAGCTTTAGTGGTCGCGGAAGTAGTCGTTGTTGTGACAGTAGTCGATCTTACAGTAGTTGTTGTAGTTGTAACAGGTGCGGTAACTGTCTTGATATTGTCGGAATAGCTCTCGGGGAGCTTCGTGTATATACCTAATAGATACTTCTGTATCGCAAGCGCATCGTTTGAAGTGATGCCGCCGCCTGCCTCGCATACGTCTGCATTGAATTTGCCCTGATCGGTCAGCTTATACTTGCCCGGATTGGCCAGCGACTGCATTATAAGAACAGCATCGCCCATATCTACGCCGCCGTCAGCGTTGGCGTCGCCCCACCTTGTTACCTTTGAATTCAGTATATCCTTCAGGTCCTGTGCAGGAGGATCTGTGGTATGAGGTGTATCCGCAGACTTCGGACCGTCTATGACCGTGCCGTCAACCGCCGCATAGAAATTGTCAACATAGAAATTTACAGCAGGAGTTTCATCGTCGGAATCTCCCTCGGTTTCTACATATACAAGCGGGCTCTTGGCTCCCTCGGGTATACTGAAGCTTGTGTTTGCAAGCTGCGTCCACTCGCCCTTTGCAACTTCCTTTGTGTCTATCTTGTCATAGTGCGCCTCACCGTCCGCCCCGTCATACTGGAGCGTGAGATGGAATGTGGTTGAAGGTGCGCCTTCATTGTACTTTACAATGGCTGAGAAGCTGTAGCTCTCCCCTGCCTTGAACTTATAGTTCAGGTTCTTTCCAACGCCCTTCCATGAAGCTGAACGGTCTGAGCAGTATACGGAGCTGTCGCCCTCATACGCTTCGTCCTTGCTTACAGCAACAGTCGAGCCGCCTCTGTCCGTGCAGCCGTCAAGCTTGCCTTCAAATGTGCTCTTGAAGATATATGTCTGATCTGTTTCGGAAGAACTTGAACCGGCTCCTTCAAACTTCCACCAGTCAACGTTCATAAGGTAGCCGTCTCCGCCGTTGAATACGAGATAAAGATCATGCTCGCCGTCAGCGCCTGCCACATCGCATGATACCTCTTCCCAGCTGTGCCAGCCGCCTGTGCCGCCGAATTTGAGGTTGCCCACAACAGGTCCTGTCTTGCTGTCAAGGTGGAGCTCGATGTTTCCGCCGCTCTCGGCAGAAGCAACACAAGCTGTGAATTTATCGGCACCTTCACCGAAGTCCACGCCTGCGACCTTGATATAGCTTCCCTTTTTGATACTTCCTATGCAGACAGAGTTGTTTTCGTCCTTCTCCGTCTTTATTCCCTCGCTCCAGCAGATGGTTTCTGCTTCGACTCTTTCAAATGGATTAAGAGGCTCTATCTGGTCGGGACCGTTTTTGGTAGACTTGAGAGCAGGGATAGTACCGTCAGAATTGAATTTGAACTCCTCGCAGGCAGCACTTCTGTTGAAAGAGCTTCCTCCAGGGATACCACTCATATGATAGAAGGAATATGAGTGACCTTTGTAATCTATGATACCACCATGTGTTGTAAAGCAGTTGGAGCCCTCATGTATAGTGCCGCGATGAGTCCACGGACCTGTAACAGTCGGTCCTGTACAGTAGGAAATGCTCTCGCCGCCGAAACCGTCAACCATAGAAGCGAAAACAAGATAGTAGAGATTATCATGCTTGCATATCCACGGACCTTCTGTATATTTTGTGCCAGACTTGAGTGAGAGGTTGAATGACTGGATCTGACCGTCCAGTGTGACCATATCCTCTTTCAGCTTGACATAGTAGCACTTCGGATTTCCGAACATGAGCCATGCCTGACCGTCGTCGTCAATAATAACGGTAGGATCAATGTAGTCCCAGTTCGGACCGCACAGCGGCTTACCGTTGGGATCGCTGTAGGGACCCTCGGGTGAATCGGCAACTGCAACACCGATAGCTCTTCCTCCGCCGCCCTTGTTCGTGGTGGTAAAATAGAAGTAGTACTTGCCGTTGCGCTCGATACACTGTGAAGCCCATGCGTCATTTGCATTGCACCAGCTGAAACTGGTATCCTCAAGTATCCTGCCGTGGTCTGTCCAGTTTTTCATGTCCTTTGTGGAAAAGCACTGCCAGCCCGTCATGTAGTAAAAATCGTTGTTGCCCTCACGGTCGCAGCCCGTAAATACATACAGCTCGTCGCCGAATACAACGGGAGCGGGGTCAGGGGTGAATGACGTCTGTACAATAGGATTTTCCGCATACGTAACAGCAGGAGCTGCCGCGCAAAGTGATACAGCTGACATTGCAGCTATGGCAATTGCCGAAATAAGTTTTTTCATTCCAATTCTCCTTTTAAATAATAATATCCCTTTGTTTCTCTGACTGCAACTTATTTCTACAGTCAATTTATGATAAATATATATCCAATATAATATTAGCACATAATTCCGACAATTTCAATCCACATTTTAAAGAATTAAGTGGACAAAATGCAGAAATTCATAAACGGTTTCGTTCTTGCAATCGCTACCTGCTGAATCATATAAGAAAATTCAGCATAACTTCCTTAAACCGACTGTGAATGTTACAATTGTAAAAATGATAATATGCAGACAATTATCAGCATTCATAACATGGACAGCTTAATCGGATATCATTGCACAGCAAACGGATAGTTGTTTTGCTCACTATGACCGGAAATGCATTCTCTCTTCATATCACATAATTATTTTGTATCAGATTAATGTATTCCGGAGAGTTTAACTTATGATCGCTTTGCAATAATCACATTGACATACAGTAACAGAGTATGATATAATACTATAGTTGTTATTTATAAGTTTCAAGGGATAGGACCGCAGGTGTATCGCTGCTGTTTTATCCGCTTTTTTATGGAGGATAAAAATGAAAAACAATGATTTTACAAGCGGTGCTATATTGCCGAAACTTATGAAATTCATGCTCCCTGTGCTGTTTGCTATGTTCCTGCAAGCGATGTATGGCGCTGTTGATCTGCTTGTAGTCGGTCGATTCGCTGCAACAGCAGATGTGTCAGCAGTATCTACAGGTTCTCAGATCATAACAACGCTTACGAATCTTATCGTCAGCTTTTCTATGGGAATAACAGTTGCCGTAGGTCAGAAAATAGGTCAGAAGCGCCCGGACGATGCAGCTCAGACCATAGGAACGGGTATGATCATTTTTGCTGTAACAGGTCTTGTGTTCACACTCATAAGTGTTGCCGGCGCTTCGGGACTTGCACGTATAATGCAGGCGCCGAAGGAGGCATTTGATATCACTTCGGACTATATCAGGATATGCGGCGGAGGATTTGTTGTTATAACAGCATACAATCTGCTCGGAAGTATTTTCAGAGGACTCGGAGACTCAAAAACACCCCTCATTGCTGTAGGAATAGCCTGCCTGTTCAATATCATAGGAGACCTCGTATTTGTTGCAGGATTTCATCTTGGCGCATCAGGCGCGGCTCTTGCAACTGTTATGGCACAGCTCATAAGCGTCATAATATCATTCTTGATGATACGTCATACAAAACTGCCCTTTGAATTTCATAAAAGCAATATAAAACTGAAGAAAAACTTCGCATCTGCAATAATTCGTATCGGAACTCCTATAGCGCTGCAGGATTTCCTCGTGGGTGTCTCGTTCCTTGTTATGCTCGGAATCGTTAACAGACTCGGTGTTACTGCCTCTGCAGGAGTCGGCGTTGCAGAAAAGGTATGCGTATTCATCATGCTTGTACCAATTTCTTTCATGCAGTCAATGACTGCATTCGTAGCCCAGAACTACGGGGCAGGACAGATGAAGAGAGCCAGAACCGCTCTGAAAACAGGTATTGCGGTTTCCTTTGCGTTTGGTATCGTAATGTTCTTTATCACATTCTTCCGCGGTGATCTGCTTGCAGGAATCTTTTCACCTGAAGCTGATACCGTTAAAGCTGCGTGGGACTACCTGAAAGCTTATGCTATCGACTGTCTCAATACTTGCTTCCTTTTTTGTTTTATCGGTTATTATAATGGGATCGAAAAAACAAAATTTGTCATGTTACAGGGTATTTGCGGAGCATTCCTTGTAAGAATTCCGTTTGCGTTTCTGATGCAAAAGATAGGAAACTGTTCCCTTTTCCTCATCGGTATGGCGATACCGTGCTCAACAGTATTGCAGATTGCAATGTGTTTTACAGCATATTTTTACTTTAATTCAAAGCGCACACTTAAATATGAGCAAACTGATGATACCGCAGCTCTTTAATATCACAAAATCTTAACGGGTATTTTGAGCTCCCCATTACAACAGACTATAACAGAACAGGCAGATACTAAAGTATCTGCCTGTTTTTTATAAATGATAAGCAATTTGAATTATCTTTTGAATTTGAAAGCAAATCCAAGACCCAGTAACAGAACGAGCGCAGAGGCTCCAAGCAATATATATGCTGTGGTGTTGTTCTGCTGGGGTGAACCGTTCATTGGAGAAAAGCTGCCCATATCAGGTCTTTCGCCGATGTTTGCTCTTTTTCCCTGAGCTGTATCGCCGTTATTGTCTGATGATACTGCTTCATCAGGTTGTTCAGTGACTTCGGTATCATCATCGCTGTTGCTGGCAGCTGCCTTTTCACTGCCGAACGGCGAAGCTCCCCCGGGCATATTATCAGGATCAAAATCACCGGGCATATTGTCGGGATCAAAGCCTTGCGGCGGCTGTCCGCCAAAATCAGGCATATTGCCCGGATCAAAATCATCAGGCATTTCTCCGCCGAAGCCCTGTGGAGGCTGACCGCCAAAGTCTGGCTTATCGCCGTTTCCGCGCTGTGACTTGCTGCCGCGGCTTGAATCATTCTCATTTGCAAGAAGCTGAACACTGCTCAACGTCTTTACGGAGAAAGAAGAAGTATCGGAGGCCTGCTTTATCCCGACTTTTTCTGCTTCCTTTGAAGACTCGGTTTTATTGGATTTTTCTGAGCTGCTGTTTCTGCCGAAGCCGCCTTTCCGATCGCTCTTGCCGCCGAAGCCGCCTTTTCCGCCGCCCATAGAGCCCATATCAGACGTATTCAGTCCTTCTGTGTCAATAAGTGCGGAGCTGTCAGCATTCTGTCCCTCTGTAGTTGCAGGGATAGTACCGTCAAGCTGTCCGCTGACGCTCTCAGCACGAAGCCTGCAGAAGCTGCTCATAGCTTCGACACCTGTTCTGAACTCGTCATAGGTACAGAATTTTGTAGGGTCTTTCTCGACATATCTGTCGATAAGGTCTGCGGTATCGGCTACAAGCTTCTCAAAATCCACGCTTTCGATAAATTCGCTGAAAAGCTCATGATACTGCTCCGTGAATTCTTCGTTATCGAATATCCATGCTATCATGGGACGGTCACTCATACCGCCGGATACAGGCGTATCAATTGGAGAATTAACGGAAGATGAAGCATTGCCTCCCATAAATGAGCCGTAAGCAAGGTTATAGTCCCAGGGTATCATTGAAAGCTGTCCGTTTTCCTCATAGAGGTAGTAGTTATGTATCATCTGACCTGTGTAGCTGTCGCCGTTGACAAGAAAATCATGTACTACAAAGTAGCGAATGACTTCCTCGGTATCAACGGTGCTTTCAAGGTCTGACTGCTCCAGCAGAGCTTTCAGCGAACGGATAAGGCGCTTCTTATCGGCTTTATCAACAGGTGTTTTCGCATTGTTGAAGATATTGGAATAACTGTCGATATCGTCATCGGTATATTTCAGCTTTACATCGTCGCTGCCCATACCGAAGCCGCCGCCAAATCCGCCTTTGCCCTCACCTCCGCCAAAGTCAGGCATTCCGCCGCCCTCTCCGAACATCTTTGAAGGATCGAAATCCCCGGGCATATTTTCCAGGTCGAACTGCGGCATATCTCCGCCGAAATCGGGCATATTTCCGAAATCAGGCATTCCGCCGCCAAATCCGCCGGGCGTTTTTGATGAGTTGTCATTATCGTTTGATTTTTCAGAGCTTTCTTTATTTTCTTCGCTCTCTTTATTCATAAAATTCCCCATACTAAAATCTTTGCCGTTGCCTCTGCCGCCGCCGAAGCCCATAGCGTCGGGCTTGTAGAGGTCGCCGTAATTGCTGCCGTAGTTCCTTTCAAGGAATGAATCCTCGATAGCTTCAACAGCAAGATACAGTCCCCAGTCCTCGCCGTTGACCGTGATATAGGCATAGCTGCAAAGCGGGGCGTCCACGCCGAAATCATACATCAGCGTATACGCAAGATAGTCCTTCATGTAGGTGTTGTCCTGAATAATATTGTTCAGACACAGCTTGTCAAGTCCGTGATAGGTCTTGCCGTTTTCGTACTGGTCGAACTCTATCTTGAAGCTGTATCGGCTGCTGTTCATATTTTTTACAGAGCTGAGTGAGGTGTTGCCCTTAGCTCTGAGACCGACATTTCTGACGGCTTCACCGTCTATAACAAGATTGCAGGCGGAGTATTCCTCGCTCTCGCAGCCCTCTATGAAACCGTCCCAGTCGTTCATGACTATGTCAATGGTATGCACCTTTGATCTGTCAAACAGACGGTTCTCATAGCCGATAGCGTGAGCCGCAGTCCGTATGCCGAATACCTGACCGTTGCAGAAGATAAAGGCAAGAGCAATTGCGATAGCTGTTATCACAATGCATATCCTGTCTATGTTTTTATGTGCTGACATTCTATCACACCCTTATCCCATGTAGTCGCCGTTATAGCTTACAAGAACAGCACTGCTGACGCCCTCCATATCTGCAAGGGTATTGACAAAATCAGTGTTGTCGTCCTTGAGGCGTATCTCCATATTCAGCTCAACAGAGCCTTTCTGAGCAGTCTTGCTCTTGACTACGCATCTCTCGGTCTTTCCGTCAAGGAAAGCCTTCGCCTTTGTTTCACTGTCGTGGCCGTCACAGCGTACAACTACGATATACGGGTTCTTATGCGCCTTGCGGTTTACGAATACAAGAAGGATAACGCCGATGATAACGCTGCCGATGACTGCAAGCGGTATCATGCCTGCCGCAAGGACGATACCAACTGCGATAGACCAGAACAGGAAAGCGATATCCAGCGGTTCCTTGATAGCTGTACGGAAACGGACGATGGAAAGTGCGCCCACCATACCAAGGGAAAGTACTACATTGCTTGTAACTGCGAGGATAACTACTGTAGTTATCATTGTAAGCGCAACGAGTGTTGTGCCGAAACTTGCGGAGTACATTACTCCCGAATATGTCTTTTTGTATACGAGAAAGATGAACATTCCCAGCCCGAATGCAAGAAGCAGGGCTATTGCCATGTCAAGAATGCTGACGCTGGTCACATTCTCTATAAAATTAGACTTGAAGATATCACTGAAACTCATAATAAAAACTCCTTATTATCCGTAAATTCTGCAGGCTGCATATTTTGAAAAAGCTCCCTCACGCCTGTCTGAGAGGGCAACTGCGTCCCTGATTATATCGGGGAGAAAACCGTCCCACTTGACTTCGAGAATTATCGCGTCCGAAACGGGGACCGTCACACATCCGGGATCCAGAAAATCCGTACATCTCATGCCGCTCCGCACATTGTAATCAATGGTCACACGGACATTTCCTGCGGAATAGATGAAAGGTTCTCTTGTGTAGTCCACGATAGTCTTCGGAGCTGTGCCCTCTGTTTGCATTTTTGAGTAAAGCTCGCGTACAAGCGGGTATTCCGAATCTATCATCCATGCAATTTCACCGTCAACTATGCTCTGTGCCTGCTGTGCTGTAAGCGGTACGCTCTGCTTGTTGCCGAGGTGGTCTATCTTGCTTTTCTTTTCAAGATGAATGACCGAGGTATCGCCGTTATAGTATCTTATACGAAACTTTTCACGTCTGCTCATTCCGTTTATCTTTTCCATCAGCGCCTTGTCTGCAGGATTATCAAAGTAAAGGCTTCGGATAAAGTATTTTCCGTCTATGGTATGCGGATCGTGATATGCAACTGCGCTTAGTCTGTGACGTATCGTTATCATGTCGGAGTAGTTTATCTCATGCTTTATCTCATGTCTGAGATCCATAGTTTCACCTCTTTTCCTTGTCATAGGTACGCACACAGACCAATGAAGGGAATGTCAGCCTGCGTGCGTCGTATCCTATGCTTTGATTATACCTTTGAACGCTGAATTGACACTGAAAATGAGTGTCAAGGCTGTAAAACAAAAGTGAAAAATGAGTGAAAATACAGCAAAAGATCTGGCTTGTTGCCTTTAATACTGTTACTGAAATATCATAATTTGTTAGTATTATTAAAACTATTTTTATTATATGAGACTTGTCAGTTTCCTTGTTCTTAACGTCATATGGCTCATACCCGAGCTCAGAATCAAGTTCTTATTCAAGACTGCCTTCTATATTCGGCAATGTCAATAAATTTAAAACGACTACACTATTGAATTGCACCGCTTTGTTCGTACAGCATAAAGTGGCGCAGTTCATTTCAAATGTGCCTTTTTGACATGCTCCAAAATACCAATATTTGCAATCCTCATATCATTTACGTTTCCCGGGCAAGCGCATAATCCAACAAAATACGGAAATACTAACCTCACAAATTCAAAAATATTATTTGGAGGTTGGAATAAATGAAAGCAACAGGTATCGTCAGACGTATCGACGACCTCGGACGAGTGGTCATTCCTAAGGAAATTCGCAGAACTATGCGGATCCGTGAGGGCGACCCTCTCGAGATCTATACCAACAGTGAGGGCGAGGTAATATTCAAAAAATACTCCGCCATAAGCGAAATGAGCGAGAACGCAGGCTACGTAGCGGATATAATGCATAAGATCGCAGGCTGCGCCGTGCTTATTTTCGACAAGGATCACGTAGTGGCTTCCGCAGGAGCAGCACGTAAGGAGTTTTCCGAACGCCGCGCTTCCGGACAGCTTGAAGAACTCATGGAAAACCGCGGACAGTTCTTTTGTCCCGACGGCAGCACCAACAGCTTCTTCCCTGCCGAGGGAGTTGACAGGACAGCCATAGCGGCAGTACCTATCATCACGGCAGGCGATGTTTCGGGAGCTGTTGTATTTCTCACGGGCGACAAGACTAATGAAGCCACAGATATGCAGAAAAGCCTGATAAACGCTGCCGCACAGTTCCTTGCCCGGCAGATAGAGGGGTAAATAAGCCTTTAGCAATTGGCTTCATAGCCGAGAACTATGCAGGGACGCATTGTGTGCCCTCGAATATCCCTTAGTATACAGCAAAAAATGAGCCCCGAAACAGCTTTTATCACTGTTTCGGGGCTCATTATTTATTCAGTTCAATAACCGCGCTCAAAGCTCAGATACCTTGTTCCCTGGAATGTCAGCTTTCCGCGGTCGCCTTCGGCGAGCATACCGTACTCCTGTCCGCTGACCAAAAGCTCAAAACGGTCTCCGCTCTCCACCTGGAATGTCACATAATAACGTGTGGAGGACATAGCATGATATCTGGCATCTCCCAAGTAGCCCTTGTGACGTGAAACGTTCACACGCTTTGTAACGACAGAAGCGTCTACGGTAAGCCGCGGAGAATTATTATTTTTCTGCCACATAATTATGCTTCTTACGGCAGCGGCTATTATTAATCCCAATACAAGGAAAAAAACGAGAAAAAACATTATTTCGGCAAATTCAAAACTCTTATCAAAATTTTTATTGAACATAATACAGCTGACTCCAAAAATCCTATTATATCATATAAGCGAAGCGTTATGGTATAATTGTCCGATTGCAGGGAACAAATCTCTGATTTGCGTATCTGCAAGGACTTTTAAATAAAATATAATGTCATATTCCAAACGTATCCAATGCCGTTCCCTGACGGCTAATGACCAAAGCCCCGGGCAGATGATACTCGCCCCTGCATCAAGCTTCGTATTTTGGCTCGCAGGTGAGATTTATGCCAAGTCTCTTTGCAATACGCTCGTCAACCTGTGAAAGGATAACGGTGGAATGCACCTCACAGCCGCGGAGCTTCGATATCTGCTCCATAGCCTTCTTAGCGTTCTCGTCTGTATTTGCACATATCGAAAGGGCGATAAGAGTTTCGTCCGTATGCATTCTCGGGTTGCTGTTGCCGAGATGATTTACCTTGAGAGCCATTATCGGCTCGATAACGTGAGGCGACATGAGCAGTATCTCATCGTCGATATTTGCAAAGTGCTTGAGTGCATTCAGCAGCAGAGCCGAAACAGCTCCGAGAAGATTTGATGTGCGTCCCGTAAGGACAGTTCCGTCGGGAAGCTCCATAGCTGCCGCCGGGCCGTCCGTAGCCCTCTCCTTGTCGAGAGCGGCGGATACTACCTTTCTGTCCTCAACGGTGACATTTGCCTGTTTCATAAGGAGCTCGAGCTTCATTACCTCGTCTTCGGAAATAAGGCCCTTCCTGTATTCGCACATACCTGTATAATAACGGCGGATTATCTCCTGTCTTGCAGCTTCGGAAACGGCTTCGTCGTCCATAATGCAGTTTCCTGCCATATTTACGCCCATATCCGTAGGCGACTTGTAAGGAGACTCGCCAAGTATTTTTTCAAACATAGCGTTGAGAACGGGGAATATCTCAACATCACGGTTATAGTTAACGGTAGTTTTTCCATATGCTTCGAGGTGGAACGGGTCTATCATGTTGACGTCGTTAAGGTCTGCGGTAGCCGCCTCGTAAGCAATATTGACAGGGTGACGGAGAGGAAGGTTCCAGATCGGGAAGGTCTCGAACTTTGCATAGCCTGCGTCGATGCCTCTCTTGTGCTCATGGTAGAGCTGTGAAAGGCAGGTAGCCATTTTACCGCTTCCGGGTCCGGGAGCCGTAACGACAACGAGCCTGCGTGAGGTCTCGATATATTCGTTTCTTCCGTAGCCCTCGTCGCTTATTATATACTGTAAATTGGAAGGATAGCCCTTTATGCTGTAATGGTGGTAAACCTTTACTCCGAGAGCTTCAAGGCGCTTCTGAAAAGCGTCGGCAGTGGGCTGACCATCATAGCGCGTGAGAACTACGCTGCTTACATAAAGTCCGATCTTTGTGAAAACGTTGAAAAGTCTGATAACGTCTATATCATAGGTTATGCCGAGGTCGCCTCTTACCTTGTTTTTCTCGATATCGTCAGAATTGATGACAATGACTATCTCAGCGTCGTCCTTGAGCTGTAAAAGCATCTGCAGCTTACTGTCAGGCTTGAATCCGGGCAGCACTCTCGAAGCATGATAATCATCAAAAAGCTTACCGCCGAATTCAAGGTAAAGCTTGTCGCCGAACTGGGAAATGCGCTGACGGATATGCTCTGACTGCATCTTGAGGTACTTTTCATTGTCAAATCCGATCTTAAAACTCATTTTATCTTCCTCCCGTTAAACTATAATAATTTATTATATACCAATCAGCATTAAATTTCAAGTACTAAGCCGAAAAAAACTTGAGCTTTGACGTTTTTTACCGAAATACCTTTATCCTTTCAGAAAAAACAGCAAAAAACGCAAAACTTTTTTCTCTTGACAACACAAAAAAGATATGCTATTATAAATGTACAAATACTGTGAACGAATAAAACCTGTGCAGAGCCCGATACAGAGAGTTCCCGTGTGGTGTGAGGGAATGACGGCGCACAGTGACCTACATTCGGGAGTTGCCGCATTGAACGTCAGTAGGTGCGGACGGGCAGGCCCGTTACAGCTTTTCGAGTTCCGTTTATACGGAAAAATCGGGGTGGTACCGCGAGTAACTTCGCCCCCGGACAGTTCTTTCGCTGTTCGGGGGCTTTTATTTTTTCGGAAAAGAGGGAACAGCATGAAAAAACTCACAGGATATCTCTGCCTTTCGCTGACCGTGTTCCTTGTTCCGCTTCTATGCCTGTATATCGGCTTTATAAGGGCAGCGGACAATAATATCGGCTTCCCTTTTATCCGCATGACCATATGCACCCTCATCTCTCTGGCTTTTACGTCCCTGTTCACAAGATATATCCACCCTATAACCGGACTTGCAGGGCTTGACAGCGCAAAGCTCAACCTCGGCTTTACCGTTGCACTGGTCCTTTCCGTTTTCGTCCAGTACGTCACTTTCGGCGGCGAAAACGTGGGAGCCTACCTTGACGCGCTTACCGGCAGGAACGAAGGAAATGCCGGCAGAAGCTTCTACAGGTACATCAGTTATGTCTTCATGGGCGGACATATCATCATCGCTGTCCGTACCTTTATCCATTCCGCGTTTCTCGGTCTGCTGAAAGCGGTCATGAAACACGCAAAGTGAGGAAGTGAGCTGAAAATATGGGCAGATTTGAAGAACCTCCGAGAAAAAAGTTCGATCCCGACCTTCCTCCGCTGAAAAGCAGAGTGGTAGCTTATATTGTATGCGTTCCCCTTTGCTTTATCATGGGTAAATTCAAAGGCTTTTCCACAGTTTTCTGCGTTTCACTGACCGCGGCGGTCGCAGCTGTGCTCGCTGTTTCGGTATTTTTCGAGTGCAGGTCAAAGCGCAGGGACGCCGAGTTCAGGAACGCGGTCAGGAACGATGAGTTCCACAGCGACGAGAAATGGCAGGAAAAGTACTCGGATTATGTGCTGAAAAACGATTTTCAGCAGGTCACGGCAAGCTCCATGAAAGCCGACCTGGATCGCCGCTTTTTCAAGCCCTCTGGCGTTGTATGGCTCATAGCCGCCGCCATTTTCTTTGCGGCAGCCATAATATGCAGAGCTGCACAGAATGATATAAGAGGAGTCCTTGCGGTAAGCGGAATCCTCGCGGCAATGTGGGGCGGATTCAAGCTCCTGCACACGCCCGTAAGATCATTTATAGCCAACTGCGGCGAAAAGCTCCCCGAGATAGAGCGCTCCTACCTCAACGGCAAAATGCTCACATACCGCAGGAACGGCGAGCATTCCTGCAACAGCGGCATAAATATCGGCGGTAATTACGTCGTCATGTACTCGGACGGCATGATAATCTGCATGGACAGAGCCGAGATAGAGTCCGTAAACAAGCACATAACCAAGACAAAGCACTACGGGAACGGAGTCTACGCAGGCTCGGTATTCACGTATTCCCTTATAGTTAATCTGAAAGATCAGGACGGAAGCAGATGCACCCATTATCAGGTCGAACTCAATGAGTTCCAGGTGCAGATGGCCTATGAAGCTCTTTCCGTGAGCTCCTCCCCTTCCCTTTCTTCCATAAAAGAGCAGAAGGACAACGTTTAGCGGTTCGTTTGCAGCGAAAGGTCGTGATATACATGAAAACGCCCGACGTTTTCATTGCTTATACGCATAAAAAGCTTTTTTTCAATAAAGGCGGTGAAATATGAAGACATATACCATAATCGGCGGAGTCAACGGCGTCGGAAAGAGCAGTTTTACAGGTGTTCTTGTCCGCAAGACAGATGACCTCGGCATCATAATAGATACCGACAAGATAAATGCAGAGTTTGGCGGCGACCGCATACAAGGCGGCAAAAAGGCTGTATCTATTATTGAGGACTGCCTTGAAAAAGGTCTGAGCTTTACTCAGGAGACCACTCTTTCGGTAGTAAGAACACTCAAGACCATACGCCGCGCTATCGAGCTCGATTATCAGGTCAGGCTGTATTATATAGGTGTAAGCTCCTGTGAAGAAAGCCTGCTGCGTATTGCAAACAGGGTACGCAAGGGCGGTCACGATATCCCCTCCGGGGACGTACAGCGAAGATATGAAAAGCGTTTCAGCGACCTTACTGCAATACTCCCCTATTGCAGCGAAGCTGAGTTCTGGGACAATGAGAACGGTTTCGTCAACGTGGGAGAATACAGAAACGGAAGTCTCGTGATATATGGAAACGAGCCGCCGCAATGGCTCAAAGAGCTTGAAACCATTCTCAATGAAATCACTCCCTGAACTTTTTCATTCTTTACGGAGGTATGATATGACAGCAGAACAGTTGAACGAGCTTCTTTATTCATATGAGGAAAAAGCGGCAATCGAGCTCTTTGAATGCGATTGTACCCTTTTTTCACTGCTTTACAGTAAATACAAGGATACTCCTTACGCAGATATTCCCGATACCTTTTTTATGTTCATGGAAATAGACGGCTGGCAGGGAATGAGCCTGCGCTGCGGAGTATGGCAGTATTATGAGAGCGGATCTTACGAAAACGGAAAGCTTGAAAGAGTAAAAGCCTGTCTTGAAGCTCAGGGCGAAAAAGAAATGGCTGATATCTTTTCAATTGGCATACATGACTATACAGCCCCCGAATACGGACAGAACTTCGGCTATCCGCAGAAATGGCTGGAAGAAGCCGAAAATATCGACAGCTGGATATATGATAACGATGAATACATATATAACTGGAAACGCAGGCTCGTTTTAAGTCATAAGGACGAGATATTAAAGCTTGCTGAAGATAAATTATCAATATAAAGGAGAAATAAATAATGACTACTTTTGAAGAACTCAAGCGCAGAGGTCTCCTCGCGCAGCTCACAGACGAAAAGGAAATAGAGGAGCTTGTCAACGCCGGCAAGGCTACTTTCTACATCGGCTTCGACCCTACTGCCGATTCCCTCCATGTAGGTCACTTCATGGCTCTCTGCCTTATGAAGCGCCTCCAGATGGCAGGCAACAAGCCTATCGTCCTCATCGGCGGCGGTACTGCCATGATCGGCGACCCCTCGGGCAAGACCGATATGCGTAAGATGATGACTCCCGAGACCATACAGCACAACGTTGACTGCTTCAAGAAGCAGATGAGCCGGTTCATCGACTTCTCAGAGGACAAGGCCATCGTCGTTAACAATGCGGACTGGCTCATGAACCTCAATTATATCGAAGTTCTCCGCGAGGTAGGCGCTCATTTCAGCGTAAACCGTATGCTCACAGCCGAGTGCTACAAGCAGAGACTTGAACGCGGACTCTCATTCCTTGAGTTCAACTACATGATAATGCAGAGCTACGACTTTTACCAGCTCTTCCAGAAATACGGCTGCAATATGCAGTTCGGCGGCGACGACCAGTGGAGCAATATGCTGGGCGGTACAGAGCTCATAAGAAGAAAGCTGGGCAAGGACGCTTATGCAATGACTATCACTCTTCTCCTCAACTCCGAGGGCAAGAAGATGGGCAAGACCGAAAAGGGCGCAGTATGGCTCGATCCCGAAAAGACCACTCCTTATGAGTTCTTCCAGTACTGGAGAAACGTTGACGACGCCGACGTTATCAAGTGCCTGAAAATGCTCACTTTTGTTCCTGTCGAGCAGATCGAGGAAATGGAAAAGACAATGGAGGGCGCTCAGTTCAACGCTGCTAAGGAGCTCCTTGCATATGAGCTCACAAAGCTCGTTCACGGTGAGAAGGAGGCTGAAAAGGCAAAGGCTGCCGCAAAGGCTCTCTTCGGCGGAAGCGGCTCCAACGAGAATATGCCTGTAGCCGAGATAGACTCCGCTGACCTTACAGACGGCGCTATCGGACTTCTCAACCTCCTTGTGAAGGCTGAGCTCGCACCGTCAGTTTCAGAGGCAAGACGTCTTGTACAGCAGGGCGGTATCACTGTAAACGACGAAAAGAAGAGCGATCCCAAGGAAATGATACGCCTTGAGGGCGAAATAATAGTCCGCAAGGGCAAGAAAGCCTTCAAAAAGGTAGTTGTAAAATAAGGCGCAGAAATTACAAAATGGAAACAATTGCACAATTATGTGAATTTTTCGTTAACCCCTATTGACAAATATCATAATAAAAAGTATAATAAAGTTAATAACTTCTCTTTATTTGCACGATATGATCTGGGGGGATTGAATATGGCAAATACAAAAAAACGCGGCTTTACGCTTATCGAACTGATAGTCGTCATCGCTATTATCGGTGTTCTTTCCGCTATACTCCTGCCTGCAATGGTAGGATATGTGAAAAAGTCCAAGAGATCGTCCGATATCGCAAGCGCAAAGACCATTTATGAGTCGGTAATGACCACTATTGCAGGAAACGAGGAAGCTTCCGACGCACTGGTGGCTCAGAGTATCAAGGACGAGTCAGTTACCGTCAAATACGGCGGTACAGAGGAAAAATACACCCTCTGCATTGCCTGTACAAAGGACGGCGCCAAAAATGCAGGCGGCAACCGTTCACTCTGGAGCGGCGGCGGCGAGGAAGCGGAGCCTTTTGAAAGCGAACTCAACGCTATAGTCGGAAAGGGAAAAACTCCTATAAAGTACACTAAATCCGAGGCAGGAAAACCGCTGAACCGCTGGTTCATATGCTACCGCAAGGACGACAACTCCAAGGTCGAGATATGGATAGGCGACGGAAACAGCAATACTCCTATCTACAGGATGTACCCCGAAAGGGACAACGATTACGTATAAGCCACAAAAAAGCCATAAAGAATTACTTCTTTATGGCTTTTTCTTTATGTATCGTAATTGTAAAACGTCATAAAAACAGAAGAATTATAGCCGCAGTCCGAGAACTTCTTCTGTATGCTGTCAGCCGCCTCCGCTTTTCTGACGGTCTCCGACAGCTTTTTGTATGTATTCTTCTCCTGCTCAGTCATATCCTCCGCAGCTTTACCGAGAAGAAGCATATTGAAGTTCATTTTCAGGTCCGCAACTCCGTCAGCAACGATGTATTCTCCGCTCTGCGTCCTGAGATAATAGTAATCCACCTTGTCCGCATTGCAGACGAACATCATCTGCGACGGTATATACGAATCACAGCCCGCATATGCGCCGCCGTTATAGTCGCTTATCTTGTCCTTTTCCCTGAAAACCTTTACACGGGTTATATTCTCGGGATAATCCGTCTGCTCGCAGTAATTTATGAGATAATCCTCCCCGAGCCCGTTTTTCAGCTCATAGGTATAAGTCGGATAGTCCCTGAGTCCGCAGCCAGAAAGTATCAGGCAGAAAAGCGGCACGAACAGGATACGTCCCCTTCTGAAGCTCATATTATTCCCCCCTGTTGAATAAAAGCGTCACCTGATGCACAGATCGCTGAAATCCCTGACTGTCGTCAGCATTTCGTATCCCATGTACAGCGCAATCACAGCAAATACACCGATGCCGTACTTGATGATAGTGATGAGCACCATGTTCAGCGGTTTAACTCCGCCGACAGTCTTTATTTCCTCCGCAGGTCTGCGGTTTTTCTTTATTCTCTTCAGGGAGTTCAGTGAGAAACGGTAATAGAACCAGTTGGAGAACAGTCCGAATATCACTCTCACGACTATATCAGCCATAACGAATATCTCGCTCATCAGCTCGAGAGTAGGCTTGTTGCTTTTCAGAAAGCTTATTATATCCGAGGGAAGCCCCTTGTCATACATAAGAAGATTTGCAGGCAGATTGAATATTATCCCCAGTGACGCCGCAAGTATTGCCCAGCCCCACATTTTTCTGTTTGCGAAGAAAAGTGACGGGAACAGGAGACAGAAGAGGTTGAATGACGGCCTTACGCCCTCCTCCTTCATCTTCTTGAACTTCGGTATATAGTAGATAGTGCTCGGTCCCACAAAATCCGACATTTCCTTGACTGTCGCGCCGCCCATGTCCTCATCCGGGTCAAGTCCCAGGTATTTTATGGGATTCATCAGGTCCTCAGCGTCAGGCATTGTGAATGTATCTCTCCACGGTCTTTCGCCGTTTCCTCCCGTACTGCCGCTCTCAGGCTGTTCCTGAGCCGCGGTCAGCTCAGCTCCGCAGCGCTGGCAGGCTGTATCCGTTAGTCTGTTGGGGAAGCTGCAGAAAGGGCACACCTTGTACCGTGACGGCTTTCCCTTGCGCTCCCATTTCTCTCCCCTGGCATGAAGTTCCTCATTGGCGCACCTGTTTTTTATCTGATAGCACTCCCTGTGGTGTGGAGTTCCGCATTCGGGACATACTACTATATCGTCCTCATCTGTGAAGATATTATCGCAGACAGGGCATTTCTCTCCAATGTATCTCATATTCATGCCTCCTTTCTGATATCATTTATCGCTCTGCCTTATATTATACCACTTCTGCATGGAAAAAATCAAGCTTTTCAGTATATTATGAAGCCGCAGCCATAAAAATTCAAAAAAAATTAAAAATACTATGGCAATTCTTATCAGGTTGTGGTATAATAGTATATAGTTTTGCAAAAATAAAGCTTTTAATGATTGGAGTGCAAGCTTTATGACATACAACAGGACCGATCTTGGCGGTGGTATAGGTTTCACCTCCATTATCGACAGTAAATTCAAGACCTGTTCAATAGCTGTCTACTTCCTCACAGAGCTCAGCGCTGAAACTGCCGCTGTGAACAATCTCGCAGCAAGCATACTCACTGTCTCAAACAGCAGGTACAGAACGTATGCGGCTCTTTCGGAGAAGCTTTCCGAGCTCTACGGCGCAGGTCTCAGTTCTTCCACGCGGAAAAAGGGTGACGCACAGACCTTATGCATAAAAGCCTCATGGCTCTGCAATAAATACACTATCGACGGCGAGGACATCGGCGGAGAGATGAGGGAGCTCCTGAGAGACTGCCTTTTCGCTCCCAATGCCGAGAACGGCGCTTTCGACGGGGAATCGTTCAGGATAGTGCAGAAGGACCTCCTCGACAATATTAGCAGCGAGCTCAACGACAAGCGCACCTACGCCCTCATGCAGGCTGCAAAGACCGCATACCGCGGCGAGCCTGCCGCTACCTCAAGCTACGGCGTAAGGGAAGCAGCTCTTGCCGCAGGTCCGAAGGACGCCTACCGTGCATACAAGGAGCTCATGAGAACGGCTCAGATAGAGATATACTACGTTTCACCCGAAAAGGACGACTCTTTTGCGGAAATGTTCCGCGAAAGCTTCAAAAACACGGAAAGAGCGCCAAAAACAGTGGATTTCCGCAACCACAGCCCTCTCAAGCCCGAGGTCGAAACTGTTTCCGAGGAGTTCGACGTGAACCAGTGCAAGGCGGTACTTGCTTTCAAGACCGATTCCGACGACAGGTACGCTCTGAAAATGCTGAGCATAATCTACGGGGAAATGCCGTTTTCAAAGCTTTTCCTCAACGTCCGCGAGAAGCTCAGCCTGTGCTATTACTGCACCAGCAGCTCAGTATCGGTAAAGGGCTCGTTCTTCGTTGATATCGGCGTGGAACGCTCGAACATCGAAAAGGCAAAGGCGGAGATACTCGCCCAGCTCGAAGAGATAAAGAACGGCAATATCACCGATGAGGAGCTCTCAAGCTCGATTATGGCGCTGGACAACGCAGTACTGCAGATAGGCGATACTCCGTCCTCATATATAGGCTGGTATTTCGACTGCTTCTGCGACAGGGACCTCATAACTCCCGAAGAGCACTTCAGGCGCTTCACCGAGGTCACCAAAGAGAGGATAATACAGACTGCAAGGTCGCTGAGACCAGACAGCGTCTACCTCATGCTCAGCAAGGAGGTACAGGCTCAATGAAGAGAGAAACAATAACAAGTCAGCGCACAGGCGACAGCTGCGTACACATCAAGCACGACAGCGGACTTGATATCTATATATGTGAAATGCAGGGCTTCAGCGGTATCGACGCCCTTATCGGAACAAAGTACGGCTCTGTGAACACCATGTTCAGGACCGCCGCCGACAGCGGTTATACCACAGTCCCCGAGGGAATAGCACACTTCCTCGAGCATAAGCTCTTCGAGAACGAGGACTGCGGAGTTTTCGAGCTCTATGCAGGTACGGGCGCAATGTGCAACGCTTTCACTTCCTTCGACAAGACCTGCTATCTGTTCAGCTGCTCGAAGAATTACGAGGAAAACCTCAAAATACTCCTCGAATTTGTTCAGAAGCCCTATTTCACAAAGGAAAACGTTGAAAAGGAAATGGGTATCATCGGTCAGGAGATACAGATGACCAATGATAACCCCGAATGGCGCGTTTTCTTCAATATGCTCAGGTGTATGTACCATGCACACCCTGTAAAGACGGATATCGCAGGTACTGTCGCGAGCATTTCAAAGATAGACGCTCCCCTGCTCTACAAGTGCTACGACACTTTCTACAACCTCAACAACATGGTGCTTTCCATTGCAGGAAACATCAGCGCGGACAAGGTGCTGGAAATATGCGACAAGTACCTCAGACCCTGCGAGGACAAAGGGCTCGAAACTGTTTTCCCCGAGGAGCCCCTCGGTATCGTATCGCCCGAGATACGCGAGACCCAGCCTATCGGAGCTTCAATATTCCAGATAGGCTACAAGTGCAGACCTGCGTCGGGAATAGAGCTGCTGAAACAGGTTGCCGCCGCTTCCACGGCTTCTTCCCTGCTCACTGACCCTGCGCTCCCCATGTATGAAAGGCTTCTTAAAGACGGTATCATAAACTCCACTTTCTGCGGAGAGGTATTCTACGGGAACGGCTATTTCACCGTGATATTCTCGGGCGAATCCGAGGCCCCCGATACTATCCGCGAAGCTCTTGCCGCCGAGATAAACAGGCTCCTCACAGAGGGAATAAACGAAAAGGACTTCCAGCGTATCAAGAAATCAGCCTACGGCATGATGATAAGAGAGCTCAACAACGTGGAAGCCGTTTCAAACCTCATGCTCAACGCTCATATGGAAAACGTAGGTCCCTATGATTCCATAGAAGTGCTTTCCGAGCTCACAAGCGGCGATGTAACGGAATTCATGAAAAATGAAATGCACAGTGACAGATGCGTTCTGTCTGTAATAGGAAAGGAGACTGAATAATGACTACTGAAACATTTCTGGAAGAACACGAAATAGTCTTTCCGAAGCTTGGCTGGTCTTTCCACATCGACCCGACTGCCTTTACCATTTTCGGCTTTGAGATACAGTGGTACGGCATAATCATAACTCTCGGACTTATCCTTGCGTTATGCTACGTGCTGCCGAAAATGAAGCGCTTCGGTATCGACTACGACAGAGCCATAGACGTTATAATCTGCGGTGTCATCGGCGGAATAATCGGCGCAAGAGCCTACTACGTCCTGATGAAATGGGACGAGTACAAGTGGGACTGGAAAGCCATTATCAACACCCGCAACGGCGGACTTGCCATATACGGCGGTATCATAGGCGCGTTCCTTGTGGGATATATTGTCGCGAAGATACGCAAGGTCAGGGTGCTCCCCATGCTGGATATAACAGTCATAGGACTGCTCCTCGGACAGGGTATCGGACGCTGGGGCAACTTCATCAATCAGGAAGCCTTCGGCGTGAACACGGACAGTATACTCGGTATGACAGGCGGTACAATACAGCGCACTATCAGCAATAATATGCAGATAGGCGGCGATATGTACTTCAATAACGTGAAGGTGCTGTGGGAAAATCCCGTTCACCCATGCTTCCTTTACGAATCCGCATGGTGTCTGCTGGGATTTGCAGTCCTTGCCTTCCTGTCAAAGCACAGAAAGTACGACGGACAGATATTCCTCATGTACCTTACATGGTACGGCGCAGAGCGCTTCATAGTAGAGGGACTCCGCACGGACAGCCTCATGCTCGGAAATATCCGCATATCACAGGCTCTTTCGGCAGTACTCTTCGTATTGTCCGTAATTTTGCAGATACTCCTCTTCGCAAGGAGAAAACGTGACCCCGAGAGCATGACGCTCTATGTAAATACGGAGGAATCACACCAGCTTATCGAGGAATCGCGCAGAAAGCGCATGGGAATGTCCCATGAGGACGCAAAGATCGGCGACGACAAGGATCTCGATATACTTAACGATGACGATGACGACTTCGATATGTCGGAACTGGACGCCCACGACGATGACGATGACGACTACGACGATGAGGACGAGAACAGCAGCGACGAAAAGCACGAAGCCGACAGCCCGGCTGAAAAGTCCGGGGATAACAAGGAGGATAAATAAAATGGCACAGATCATTGACGGAAAAGCAGTTTCAGTAGCAGTAAAGGCAGAGGTTGCCGAGGAAGCTGCAAAGCTCAAGGAAGAAAAAGGACTCAAGGTAGGTCTTGCGGTTGTTATCGTAGGCAACAACCCTGCCTCAAGAGTATACGTCAACAATAAAAAGAAAGCCTGCGAGGCAGTAGGCTTCCAGTCATTCGAGTACGCTCTCGAGGAATCCACCACACAGGAACAGCTCCTCGACCTTGTAAACGTACTCAACCGCGACGACAGGGTAAACGGTATACTTGTACAGCTCCCCCTGCCCAAGCACATCGACGAAAAGGCAATAATCAACGCTATCTCCCCCGACAAGGACGTTGACGCATTCCACCCTGTCAACGTGGGCAGGATAATGATAGGCGACTACGCTTTCCTCCCCTGCACTCCCGCAGGCGTTATGCGCCTTATAGAGAGCACAGGCACGGATATCACAGGCAAGCAGTGCGTAGTCATCGGCAGAAGCAATATCGTAGGCAAGCCCCAGGCTATGCTGCTTCTCCAGAAGAACGGAACTGTTACTATATGCCACTCCAAGACCAAGAACCTCAGGGAAGTATGCCTCGGCGCTGATATCCTTGTAGTTGCTATCGGAAAAGCTAACTTCGTTACAGGCGATATGATAAAGGAAGGCGCTGTAGTTATCGACGTGGGCATGAACCGCCTTGACAACGGCAAGCTCTGCGGAGATGTAGAGTTCGAGTCCGCAGAAAAGAAGGCTTCGTTCATCACTCCCGTACCGGGCGGCGTTGGTCCCATGACTATCGCAATGCTCATGAAGAACACCCTCACAGCCGCTAAACAGCAGGCAGGGATAGAATGAGCCTTTAGCCGTTAGCAGAACTAAGAGCTAAGCCGTGTAGGGGCGGATATTATCCGCCTGAAAAATAAAAGCGCAGCAGGTATTATCCTTGCTGCGCTGTGTTTTTTATGGGAGCCAGGACATCTTTACTTTGGTCAGGAACCGTCGTTAAAGAAAAATCTGTAGCCGCTGTTTGCTATAAGTTCCTCCGGCGTTGTTTTGTCAGGAATGGAAAGCTCGATTCCCTGACCGGTTTCCGCATCTGATGTCTTATCCCATAAAGTTGTCACGGACGCGGATTTTTGTCAGACTTCATATTGATTTTTCTTATTACTAATGCTATAATTGTATTTGTATCGCACTATTCGACACCATACGAAAGGACAGTCACACTATGAAAGAAAAAACAAATCCCTCGTCAAGAGGCAGCTTCGGTTCAAAAATAGGCTTTGTGCTCGCCGCGGCAGGCTCGGCGATAGGACTGGGAAATATCTGGCGTTTTCCATATCTTGCCGCTAAGTACGGCGGCGGAATATTCCTGCTCATATACCTTATCTTTGCCATAACCTTCGGTTTTGCCCTCATGCTGACCGAGATAGCCATAGGCAGGCGAACGGGCAAGAGCGTTATCGGCGCATACAAGGAAGTTGACAAGCGATTTTCTCCCCTCGGAGTCCTCGCAGCAGTCATTCCTGCTCTTATACTCCCATATTACTGCGTTATAGGCGGCTGGGTGCTGAAATATATGACGGTTTTTGCCAAGGGCGACGGTGAAGCTGTTTCCGTTGCGGAATACGCGGTCAAAGGCTCGGACGAAACTCTCACGTTTTTCGAGCATTTCATCGGACTTCTCGAACAGCCCTCCGTGTTTTTCATAATTTTCGTGCTTCTCACGTCAGTTGTAGTCTTTTTCGGCGTTGAAAAGGGCATAGAAAAGGTAAGCAAGTTCCTCATGCCCGTGCTGCTTGTGCTGATAATCGGCATAGCAGTCTATACTCTTACCCTCAAAGGCGCGGGAGAGGGGCTGAAATACTATGTTCTCCCCAATTTCAAGGGCTTCACATTCTCAAGGCTCCTTCAGACCATAGCGGCAGCCTGCGGACAGCTTTTCTACTCGATGTCCATCGCTATGGGAATAATGGTCACATACGGCTCATATATGCGAAAAGAGGACTCCCTTGAGAGCTCGGTCCGTCAGATTGAGATATTCGACACACTTGTCGCATTCCTTGCCGGAATGATAATAGTTCCTGCGGTATTCGTATTCTCGGGCGGAGATGAGTCTGCCCTCAACAAGGGTCCCGGACTTATGTTCATCACTCTCCCGAAGGTATTCGCTTCAATGCCGGCAGGACAGGTATTGGGCACAGCTTTCTTCATACTCGTTACCCTTGCGGCGCTCACCTCCTCAATATCCCTTATGGAGACCGTAGTTGCGGTGGTAATGGAGAAGTTCAGACTAAACCGCGCAAAGAGCTGCTTAATAGTGATATTCGTTACCATTGCCGTAGGAATGCTCTCTGTCCTCGGCTACAGCACATGGTCTGATTTCAGCATATTCGGTATGCAGATACTGGACCTTTTCGACTTCACCACGAACAATATAATGATGCCGGTGCTCTCTCTCCTCACCTGCATACTCATAGGATACGCCGTAAAGACGAAGTACATCGAGGAAGAGGTTATGTACGGCGAAAAGCGTTTCCGCTCGAAGCTACTCTACAGCGTCATGATAAAGTACATCTGCCCCGTATGCATGGCAATGATACTTATCACGCCCTTTGTGACGGAAATATAAGTACATATGAACATGAAGTGAACGCCGTTTCCGGCGTTCATTTTTTACCCTGTCAAAAACACCGAAAAGCCGCCTGCCCGTCCGACTGTTTACTGCAAATTGCTACATTATCCCAAAGCTATTGACATTTAATTGGCAAACGTGTAAAATAATAATGTATGAGTTTTTATAATGCTATTTTCCGCAGATTTACAGGCAAACCAAACAGCGGAAGCTCTAACAAATGATTTAACTGAAGGGTGATATATTTGGTATTCAGCAGCTTGGAATTTATCTTCATATTCCTGCCTGTTTTTATGATAGCCTATTCGGCGTCTGAAAATAAATATAGAAATATCGTTTTAGTAACAGCGAGCGTTATAGCCGGCATAGATATGTTCTATGTCATGAGGCTCATAAGGCCGCTCCCCATACTTATCTATCTCGCGTCGGTGGTGTGGCTCCTGTTTGAATCCGCAACGGCTTCCGAGAAGCGGTTCCGATGTGTGGTCATACTCTTCGGAAGCGCAGTCGCAGGCTATATCCTGTTCCATAATATGGAGCTTTTCAAGCCTGTCCCGGTAGCCCTCTTCCTTGCAGCGGCAGTCTTTCTGCTCATGCAGGCGTATTCCTCATCGCGGATAGGTTATCAGAACCTTATCATATTCACGGGAAGCGTCATCTTCTACAGCTTCGGCGTAAAGAAGCCCGTTTATATCATGCTGTTCCTGCTGACGGTGCTTCTCAACTTCATAGTGGGACAGTTCATCGAGCACAGCCGCCATATCAAGAAGCTTTGGCTCACATTCGGCATTCTTTTCAACTTCTGGTGGCTGATCTTCTTCAAATACTGGACATTCGGCACTGAAAACATCAATCACTGGTTCGGACAGAGTTTCACCGTAAAGGATATTATCCTGCCTATAGGTATCAGCTTCTACACCTTCCAGAACGTCTCCTACATAATCGATGTATACAGAGGCAAGGCTCAGGCCGAAAAGAACCTCATAAACTACGGAGCCTACATAACAATGTTCCCGCAGCTCATTGCAGGTCCTATTGTTACCTACGACCACGTTGCCAAAGAGCTGAAAAGCCGTACTCACAGCATACACAATGTCGAGGACGGTCTCAAGACCTTTACCATCGGTCTCGGCTACAAGGTGCTCATAGCCAATCAGATAGGCGGACTGTGGAGCGACATCTCTGCCATAGGCTACGAGAGCATATCATCACGGCTGGCATGGCTGGGTATATTCGCCTATTCTTTCCAGCTCTACTTCGACTTCTGCGGATATTCCCTCATGGCCATCGGACTCGGAAAAGTAATGGGCTTCAATATTCCACGCAACTTCGACCACCCCTATATGTCGCTGACCATGACGGAATTCTGGCGCCGCTGGCACATGACCCTCGGCACCTGGTTCAAGGACTACATCTACATCCCCCTCGGCGGAAACCGCAGGGGCGAGGGACGAATGGTATTCAATATGCTGGTGGTGTGGCTGTTCACAGGACTGTGGCACGGCGCGAGCTGGAACTTCGTCATGTGGGGACTTGTGCTTTTCGCAATAATCATGAGCGAAAAATTCTGGACAGGCAAGACGCTGAACAGGATAAAGCCCCTCGGTCACGCCTACATGATACTGATAATCCCGCTCACATGGCTTATCTTTGCGATAACGGACTTTCACGAGCTGGGCATCTATTTCAGGAGACTTCTCCCGTTCCTGCCGCAGAAGACCTATGCCGTAATGGATAACGACTACATTGAAAAATGGAAAATATACTGGAAATACTTCGCTGCAGCCATAGTTTTCTCCACAAGGCTGCCCGAGCTGGTATACAAGAAGATCAAGCACTCATTCATTACAGCCATAGCGCTGATTGCGGTATTCCTCGCAGCAGTCTACTGTATGTACATGGGAATGGACGACCCGTTCATGTATTTCAGATTTTAAGGAGAGAAAGAATTGAGCAAGTTAAAACAATGCATATATACACTGATACTGCTGGTCACCTGCGTTGTGGCTTCGCCGTTCATATATAAGCAGATATGGGATAGCAGCAATATCAAAAAGCCAAAGGCTGCCGTAAAGGAGCCTACGGCGGTAACTCAGCCTGCCGAGACCACCACGACAGCCGGTCAGGACGTCACATCCGAGACTCAGACCACATCAGAGGGCACTGAGACTGCCACGGAAGCTCCCACAGAGCCTGCAACTCCGCCGTCAAGCTTTATTGAAAGCGGCCCCGAGTACTTCGACGACGCCCTGTTTATCGGCGACTCCCGAACAGTGGGCATAAGCCTCTACGGTACGCTGAAAAATGCGGACTATTTCTGCGACAAGGGCCTCATGGTGGCGCGAATAGACGAATCCACCGTGGACGGCATGACCGTATGGGACAAGCTCCGCAAGAAGCAGTACGCCAAGATATACGTAATGCTCGGCATTAACGAGATAGGCAACGATATCGAGGGAACAACCGCAAAGTACAGGCGCCTCGTTGACGGTATCCGCGAGATACAGAAGGACGCCCTGATATATTTGCAGGCAAACCTCCACGTTACAACCTCAGGCGAGACCCAGTATATCACCAATGAGAGAATAAATGCGCTGAATACAAATATACAGGGAATGGCTGACGACAACAAGAAGATATACTACCTGGACGTCAATCCCTTATTCGACGATGATTACGGCTATCTTACAGCCGAGTACGCAAGCGACGGCGTACACGTCCTTGCAAAGTACTACACCACATGGTGTGAATGGCTCTGCATGAATACCGTGGCTGCTGCCCCTGCCGCGACTACAGCCCCCGCTGCAACAGAAGACAAGCCGCAGACAGAATCCACCTCCGATACAGCAGAGACTACCACACAAAACAAGAAACCTCAGAACGAAGAATTTTCCAACCTATAAGCTGAAAGCGAAAGGAGCATAAAATGGCAGAACTCAAAGTAGGCTACACAGGCAGGACAGTATACAATTCCACATTCACCATACTCGAATTTCTCGGCGGCGGCGGACAGGGAAATGTATACCGCGTTGAGTGCAACGGCAAGCAGATGGCGCTCAAATGGTACCACAAGTCCACTATCGACAAGATGAAAAACCCCCAGGAATTCTACGAAAACCTCAAGGCAAACATAAAAAAGGGCGCTCCCACAAAGGCATTTCTCTGGCCTGAGGAGCTCTCCAACTGGATAGACGGCTCTTTCGGCTATATCATGCCACTCCGCCCGTCAGGCTATGAGGAGCTGACACGCTTCCTGCTTTGGGACCCCAAAACACGCCGCATGAAGGCAAGCTTCGCAAATATAACCGCCCGCTGCAACGCAGCCATCAATATCATCGAGGGCTTCCGCGCTCTCCACAACGACGGCTACAGCTATCAGGACCTCAATAACGGCAACTTCTTCATAGACCCGAAAAACGGCGATGTGCTCATATGTGACAACGACAACGTTTCCGAGCGCGGCGTCAACTTCGGAATTGCCGGCAAACAGCGCTATATGGCTCCCGAGGTAGTTCTCGGCGGAGCTCCCGACAAGCGTTCCGACCGCTTCTCGCTGGCAGTCATACTCTTCCGTATGCTGTTCATCGAGCACCCGCTGGAGGGCAAATACTCTACTCCTCCGTGCATGACTCCCGAGCTTGAAAAGAAGTTCTACGGCTCAGACCCCGTATTCGTTCTCGACCCCGAGGACGACCGCAATGCCGCAAACAATCAGCTCAACACCAATACTCTCCGCTTCTGGAAGATATATCCCGACTATATCCGCGACCTTTTCATAGAATCATTCGGAAAGAAGTCGGTACAGCCCCCTTACGACCGCGTTATCGAAATGACATGGCTTGACGCCTTTGTTAAACTGAGAAGCGAGACAGTCCCCTGTCCTCACTGCGGCAAGGAAACCTTTATCGCCCCGAAGTATTCCGTGAACTGTATGTACTGCAACGGTCAGCTGACCTGCACCGAAAGTATCAAGTTCAAGCGCTTCGAGCTCCCTGCATTCGGCGGAGCTAAGCTCTATGAGGGCATGGCAGGCGACACGGAGGGCGACTTCCATAAGATAATCGGTGAGGTGGTCCGCAACAAGAAGGACCCAAGCAAACACGCTCTCCGCAACCTCTCCAATGATACATGGAGCGTAAAGCTCCCCGACAATACGGTAAAAACAGTTGACCCACAGGGCATAATGCCCATAAACAAAGGCTTCGTCCTCACTATAGGCAGAAGCGAGGGCACTGTAGAATGATAAACACCCGAAACAGTTAAACTGTTTCGGGTGTTTCAGTTATCAGCAATCAGCAAAAAGGGCTGCCAAAGGCAGCCCCTACGATCTTGGTTCCGAGTTCTCAGCACTATTTATCTTCATCTTCTTCGTCATCATCGTCGTCGGTGGGGAGCACCTCGATAATGACCTTTTCTACGTTCTGCTCGTTGACCTCAGCGGCAGTAATGCGGAAAATTCCGCTTTCGGCAGTCTCGCCTGCCTCGGGGATATGCTCCATAACATCTGTCACCCAGCCGCCCACGGAGGTGTAGTCCGTAGTTATCATGTCCTCGTCAAGATCCAGCATTTCAAGCATATCGCTTATGCTCATATCGCCTGCCACCTCGTATTTGTCAGGTGCAAGCATCATTATATTTGTCTCTATCTCGTCGTCCTCGTCGTAGATCTCGCCGACGAGCTCCTCGATGATGTCCTCGAGGGTGACTATTCCCTTAGTACCGCCGTACTGGTCAATGACTACCGCAAGGTGTACCTTTGAGCGCTGCATATCGCGCATAGCCTCGCTTATGAGCTTTGTATCGGCAATGTGGGGAACTTCCTGAATGATAGGCGTGATATCGCTTCCGCCCTCCACCAGCATTTTGAAAAACGCCTTGTTTGTGATGATACCCTTGATCTCATCAAGACTTTTTTCATACACAGGCAGACGGGAGTACATCTCACGGCTGAAAAGCTCCTTTATCTCGTCGATAGTCGAGCCAAGCTCAACGCCGATGACCTTAACGCGGGGAATGAGTATCTCATTTACGGTTATCTCGTCAAATTCAAGCGCACTTTTTACCAGCTCGCTCTCCTGCTCCTCAATAACGCCCTGCTCTTCGATCTCATCGATCATGTACTTTAGCTCGTCCTCGGTAACGCTGGGAGCTTCATCACCCTTTGAAACAAGGGACGAGAGCTTATTGAGCAGCCACACAAAGGGCTTGAAAAGTCCCACCAGGAACGTAAGGGGCGGAGCGAATGCGAGCGCAAGCTTCTCCGCGTTTTTCTTGGCATAGGATTTCGGCAGTACCTCGCAGAACACCAGCACAAGCACAGTGACAACAATAGTTGACAGCGCAGGACCTTTCGGCCCCACAAGCTTGATAAAAATAAGGGTGCTAACCGACGAAGTGGCGATATTCACGATATTATTGCCGATAAGCACTGCTGTGAGGACTTCGTCGAAGCGGTTTGCGAGCCTGAGAGCTTTTTTCGCTTTTTTGCTGCCCTGTGCCTCGTAGTTTTTCAGGCGAAGCTTGTTAACACTGGAATAAGCCGTTTCAGTCCCCGAAAACAGGGCTGAAAAGATCATCATAGCAATGACGAGAACTATCTTCCATATATCTGAACTGTCCATATTATTCCTTTCCTTATATAATAATGTTACTATTATAACATATAATAAAAAATAATGCAAGTCTTTGACGCAGCCCTTTACCATTCATGCGGCGGAATACCGACTGTCCTTAACATCAATTTCACAAAGCGCCGGGAATTGTGATAAAATTTACACATAAAATTCTCAAAAACAATACAAATGCCGCAAATCAATATCACAAAGGGCTAATATAATATAATCACAGGCTGAGGGAGAACCTCAGAAATAAAATAACCGAAAAGGAAAGTGAATATTATGAATGAGTATAATTACAATTTTAATAACAATGAAAACCAGCAGAACAACGGCGAGGGCTACAACGGCTTCAGTACAGACGGACAGCAGCCTCAGGAGCAGAAGCCCAGGAAAAAGCATTCCTTCTTGAAGGTAGCTGCTTTCGTTGTAGCTATGGGAGTCGTTTCCGCAGGCTCTATCGAGGGCTACCGCATATTCAACCGCGAGAGCAATATCCGCAGCGCAGCAGTAGTTGATGCGGAAGACGGCAAGAAAACCGAAAAGGCCACAACTGCCACAAAGGAAGCAAAGTCCGAGTCAGTAACAGCTCAGAACGTAAGCATAATCAAGCCAGAAGAGGTAGGCGGCAGCACTCTTTCAACAGAGGATATCGTTGAGAAAATGCTCCCGTCTGTAGTAGGTATAGAATCCACATTCACAACAGAAGTGCGGCAGTCAATGAACGACTTCTTTGATTTCGGCTTCGGCGGTGGATTTGACTTCGGCTTCGGAAACGGAAACAACGACGGCGGTACTACTTCAAAAGAGTACAAGGGAACAGGTACAGGCGTTATCATATCCGAAAACGGCTATATCGTAACAAACGCCCATGTTATCTATGACAGTGAGAACGGCGGCGAACAAGCAGACAGCGTTTCTGTTCTCCTTAACAACGATGAAGCATTTGAAGCAGAGATCGTCGGCTATGATGTTGACTACGACCTCGCAGTTTTAAAGATAGACGAAACAGATCTCACAGCAGCTGAATTCGGCAACAGCGACGAGCTCATGCTTGGCGAGTCAGTAATAGCTATCGGCAACCCCCTCGGCTTTGACCTTATGGACACAGTTACAGGCGGTATGATCTCAGGTCTCGGACGTCACATCACTATCAACGACAAGACCATGAACCTTATTCAGACCGACGCAGCTATCAACTCGGGCAACTCTGGCGGACCGCTCATCAATAAGTACGGTCAGGTAATAGGCATCAACTCCTCAAAGATGTCCTCCTCATACGGTTCATCTGAGGCTTCTATCGAGGGTATCGGCTTTGCTATCCCATCCAACCTTACAGCTAACGTTATCGACGACCTTATGAAGTACGGCTACGTAACAGGTAAGCCGCAGCTCGGTATATCCTGCTATGACGTTACCGAAACTGCTGCAAAGATGTACAATCTCCCTGTAGGTATATTCGTATCCGATGTCAAGAAGGGCAGCGGCGCTGAAAAGGCAGGCCTCCAGAACGGCGATATCATCGTAGCTCTCAACGGCAAGAAGGTAAAGAGCTATGAGGAGCTCTCAGCTGAAAAGAACATTTACTCCGCAGGTGACGAGGTTGAAGTAACATTCATCAGAAACGGCGATGAAAAGACTGTAAAGCTCATACTTGACGAGGTAGATAAGCCGCAGGCTGACGAAGAGAACGAAGAAAAGACTTCCAAGAAGTCAAAGAAGAGCGCTTCCGACAATGAAAATGCCGAGGAAGACAACGGCGGCGAAGAGGAAGCTCCCGCAAGAAAAAACAGAAATAACGCAGAAGCTCCTGATATTGCAGAATAACACCCAATGCAATCTTCATTGATACTCCTTTACATAAAAAAACGGAAACAGCACTCCCGAACTTTCGGGAGTGCTGTTTTTTCAGTACGCTTATAATAATACATATATCGGCAACATCTTTATGAAGAAGTTTTTCCACGATAAAACATATTACTTCTTGAAAGCAGCGATAGACTGCTCTATCTTAGCCATTTTCTCCTCAGCCTTTGCAAGCTTTGCCTTCTCGGCGTCTATGAGCTGTGTGGGAGCCTTTGCGATAAAGCCCTGATTATTGAGCTTTCCGCTGAGGAAGTCGATATCCTTCTGTACCTTTGCCTTTTCCTTTTCAAGACGTGCTATTTCCTTATCCTTGTCAACAAGCTCGTCCATAGGAATGAATATACGTGCGGAATCGGTAACAGCGTTTGCCGAATCAGGTATATCGAACTTGTCCCCTGTCTCGACTGCTGAAGCGGAAGCAAGCTTCTCGAAGAATACAGCGCAGGAGTTGAAAAGCTCCTTGTCGGCAGTCTCGATGAAGAGCTTGGCCTTTACCGACGGAGGTACGTTCATTTCTGTACGTGTATTTCTTACAGCCTTGATAGCTGAGATTATCTTCTCGAATGCCTTCTCCTCGGCGTTGAAGTCGATAGAAGCGTCATATGTGGGGTAAGTCTCCAGGATTATCATTGACTTCTCGTTTGTGAGTACCTGCCATATCTCCTCGGTAATGAACGGCATGAATGGGTGAAGGAGCTTCAGCATACCCTGCATAGCCCATACCAGAACTGCCTGAGCCTTTGCCATTGTCTCGCCGCCTGCCTGTATTCTCGGCTTTGTGAGCTCGATGTACCAGTCGCAGAATACATCCCAGATAAAGTCGTATATCTTCTGTGAAGCAACGCCAAGCTCATATCTTTCGAGGTTCTCGCCTACTTCCTTTGCAAGCTGATTGAACTTGTTCACGAGCCACTTGTCCTCGAGCTCCAGCTCCGCAGGAAGTCCCCTGAACTCAAAGTCCTCGGGAAGGTTCATCATAATGAAACGTGAAGCGTTCCAGAGCTTATTCGCAAAGTTACGGGCAGCCTTTACCTTGTCGTCGATATAACGCATATCATTTCCGGGCGAGTTTCCTGTAGCCAGCATAAATCTGAGAGCGTCAGCACCGTATTCGTTGATAACTTCAAGAGGGTCGATACCGTTTCCGAGAGACTTGGACATCTTGCGTCCCTGGGCGTCACGTACAAGTCCGTGGATAAGAACTGTATCGAAAGGAACTTTTCCCATGTTCTCCAGTCCGCTGAACATCATTCTGATTACCCAGAAGAAGATGATATCATAGCCTGTTACGAGGGTATTTGTAGGATAGAAATACTTCAGGTCCTCGGTATTCTCAGGCCAGCCGAGAGTCGAGAAAGGCCACAGTGCCGAGCTGAACCATGTATCAAGGGTATCGGGGTCCTGTCTCATGGGCTTTCCGCACTTGGGACAAACCGCGCTGCTCTCCTTGGTAACGACCATTTCGCCGCACTCGTCACAGTAGAATGCAGGTATCTGATGTCCCCACCATATCTGACGGGAGATACACCAGTCCTTGATGTTTTCAAGCCAGTGGAAGTATATCTTATCAAAACGCTCGGGAACGAACTTTGTATCGCCGTTCTTTACAGCCTTGATAGCAGGCTCTGCAAGGGGCTTCATCTTAACGAACCACTGAGTCGATACCTTTGGCTCAACTGTAGTTCCGCAGCGGTAGCAGGTACCTACATTATGGCTGTACTCCTCTATCTTAACAAGAGCGCCTTCCTTTTCGAGGTCCTCAACTATCTTCTTTCTTGCCTCATAGCGGTCCATGCCTGCGTATGCGGGATAATCGTCATTTATTGTAGCGTCGTCGTTCATTACGTTGATAACCGGCAGATTATGACGGAGACCTACTTCAAAGTCGTTGGGGTCGTGAGCAGGAGTTATCTTAACTACACCTGTACCGAAGTCCATTTCAACATAATCATCAGCAACGATAGGTATCTCGCGGTGTACGATAGGCAGGATAACAGTCTTTCCTACAAGAGCTGTATAGCGCTCGTCCTTCGGATTTACTGCAACAGCCGTATCGCCGAGAAGAGTCTCGGGACGTGTCGTAGCAAGCTCCAGATAGCCGTCGCTGTCCTTTATCTTATAGCGGAGGTGCCAGAAATGACCTGCCTGATCCTCATATGTTACCTCTGCGTCGGAAAGGGAGGTGCGGCACTTGGGACACCAGTTGATTATACGCTCGCCTCTGTAGATGAGACCTTTTTCGTAGTACTTGATGAATACTTCCTTTACAGCCTTTGAGCAGCCCTCGTCCATAGTGAAGCGCTCGCGTGACCAGTCGCAGGAAGAGCCAAGCTTCTTGAGCTGTTCAACGATACGGCCGCCGTACTGCTTCTTCCACTCCCATGCGCGCTTCATGAAGCCCTCACGTCCGAGGTCCTCCTTTGTAACGCCTTCCTTGCGCATAGCTTCAACTATCTTAGCCTCAGTAGCTATAGCTGCGTGGTCCGTACCCGGGAGCCACAGTGCGCTGTAGCCGCTCATTCTCTTCCAGCGGATAAGTATATCCTGCAATGTTTCATCAAGGGCGTGTCCCATATGGAGCTGTCCTGTGATGTTCGGAGGGGGAATAACTATAGTGTAGGGCGTTTTCTTTGGATCAGCCTCTGCACGGAAGCAGCCCTTGTCGTTCCATGCGGCGTAGATACGATCCTCAAAGTCCTTGGGGTTATAAGCCTTTGCAAGTTCCTTTGCCATTTTCATTCTCCTTTTCGTGACAGTCAGCCGACGTCACCGTGTTTTTGTCGGTCAGAGCAAATAAAAAGCCCCGAACCGTTAAAGGTTCAGGGCGAACTAAGTCCGTGTTACCACCTGAATTCGGGTATTACCCCGCACTCTGCGGAGCCTGTGAGCTCCTTCCCCTGTAACGTGAGGATCACGCCGCATACTACTGAGCATCTGCTGTTGGCACGCGAAGCTCCGAAGCTACTTCCGCAAGTCCCTCATACTGCCTTTCACCATACGGCAGCTCTCTGAAAATCGGGTATCTCACGTACTCCTCTTCATCATTGCCTTTGAATACCTTATAATTATACATGATAATTTTTCATTTGTCAAGACGGAATTATCAGAGCTAAGAACTAAGAACTAAGATTGTAGGGGACGGTGTTCCCTACACGGCTAAGGGCTGAGAAATTTTCACACAACGCGAAAAATTCTCTTTTTCCCCTTGCAGTCCGTCCGAAACTGTGATATAATATATGTATCTATGTTTGAAAGGATTTGAAACTATGATAATACTCGACGAACTCAGAGTAGAAATGACAGGCTACCGAAAGGAAATGTCGGAGCTTGCCGACGTTCTGAATATAGAAGCTGCAAAGAAGCGCGTTGCCGAGCTTGCCGAAGAAACAGGCAGGGACGGTTTCTGGGACGACCTCGAAAACTCCCAGAAAGTGCTCAAGGAGCAGAAATCACTGGAAAGAAAGATCGAGAATTTCAACAAGCTCAACGATAACCTTGAAGATATAATCGCTCTTATCGAGCTTTCTATCGAGGCTGACGACGAGAGCGACGTTGAAGAGATAAAGCGCGAGTCCGAAGCTTTCAAAACAAAGCTGGAGGACGAAAAGCTGTCAACTCTGCTTACAGGCGAGTATGACAATGCAAACGCTATCCTCACCTTCCACGCCGGCGCTGGCGGAACAGAGGCTCAGGACTGGGCAGAAATGCTCTACCGTATGTACAACCGCTGGGCTGAGCGTCACGATTTCAAGGTCGAGCTTCTTGACTATCTTGACGGCGATGAAGCAGGTATGAAGTCCGCTTCTATACTTATCGAGGGCGAGAATGCTTACGGCTATATGAAATCCGAGTCAGGCGTTCACAGACTTGTACGTGTCTCTCCGTTCGACGCTCAGGGCCGCAGACACACCTCTTTTGCAGCACTTGAAGTAATGCCCGAGCTCGATGACTCTATCGAAGTTGATATCCGTCCCGAGGATATCGAAATGGAAGTTTACCGTTCAAGCGGCGCAGGCGGGCAGAAAGTCAACAAGACCAGCTCTGCTGTACGTCTTATCCATAAGCCTACAGGTATCGTTGTTTCCTGTCAGACTCAGCGAAGCCAGTATCAGAACAAGGACTACGCCATGAAGATGCTCCGTTCAAAGCTCGTTGAGATCAAGGAAAGAGAGCACCTCGAAAAGATCGAGGATATCAAGGGCGTTCAGAACCAGATTGCCTGGGGCTCGCAGATACGCTCATACGTATTCATGCCATATACTCTTGTAAAGGACACCCGTACCGGCTTTGAAAACGGCAATATCCAGGCTGTTATGGACGGCGACCTCGACGGATTCATCAATGCTTATCTGAAGTCACTCTCTCACGGAACACTGGAAAAGTAAATCGTAATGAGTAATTGACCGGCTCGCATATCAAAAAGCGGAAAAGCCGAAAAGGTCCTTGTAAACGGCAGTAAAATAAAGAACCGCGCCGGTGAATACGGCAAATATATATACAACGTAAAATATGATGATGTCGGGTTCTCTTTCTGTATCTATCAGACAAATTGCTGGAACTGCGAAGATTTCGACATATCATTCAGCGTTGATACTGCAAAACAGACTGTATCATGCACAAAATTCCGGAAATAATTCAGGGACGCCAAAGGCGTCCCTTTTCAATGCACTAATAACTGTTCACTTTTTCAAAAAACGCTATTCCAAAGCGGCGTTTCGCCGCTTTTTAGCATTTCAAGGAGCTCCCGCAGCTCAGAAAGCTCCGCTTTCAGCTCCTCGCCATCACTTTCCGCAAGCTGTATTATCCTTGCGCTTATCCTGTCTGCTTCTACAAGCTTGTCGTACTTCAGCAGAACAGACGCCCAATGCCGGAAGCTTTCCCACTTTTCTCCGAGCTCCTGTGCGCTCCCTGTGAGCGCTTCACTTTCTCCGTTTTCTGACATGATACTGAGCTTGTTTATTTCCCCGAGCATTTCATCGCAGCGGCGGTTCACCCAAACGCTCGTAAAAACACTGAATGCTATCAGTATCAGCAGAATTGCCGCGCTAAGCCTTACTCTTGTCGTTCTTTTCACCTCCGAGCCTTACTTTTCGGGGCGTATTCCCCTTTTTATCAGCTATGAAACAGCTCCCGGAGCTGTCGGCAGTCATGATGAAAACGTCGTTTACTCTCATATTATTGGCGGAAAGCAGCTTTTCTACAGCGCTTCTGCTCAGTTTCAGCGACTCCATAGCCTTTTCCACATATATTCCGTCGGATATTATCAGCACGGGCGGGTCGGTCTCTTCTGCGGAGATACCCATATCACGCCGCGTGGGAGTTTCCGCGGACTGCTTCTTCATCACTGAAACACTGCCTGTGGTCTCGACTATTGCGAACTGCACCTCGTCGGGGTCGAAAATGTCCTTGCTTCTCAGAGCCATAAGAAGGTCGTCCACCGAAAAACGAAGCTCCCGAAGTATATCCCTCTCTATCCGCCCGTTCCGTATGACTATTTTAGGACTTCCCGATATGAGCTTTCTCAGCCTGGGAAATCGAAGGTTTATCCATGAGGTAATGACTTCAAAGCAGACCAGTGACAGAATAGGCGTGACTCCTACGATTACGGGAATATTCACGTCTTCTATGGGAAGAGTCGCGATGTTCGAGACAAGTATGGTTATGACGAGTTCCGAGGGCTGAAGCTCCCCGAGCTGGCGCTTTCCCATGAGCCTTACCGCGAATATGACAAGCAGATACAGCATGACCGATCGTATCAGTACTACACACATAAAAACAGCTCCTTTACGGTTATTCTGCCGCAAAGGAGCTGATATATTCAAAGCCGCGCGTTACTTTGTTGCCTATATAGAAACTTATTCTTTATATCAATCAGCAAAGCGTTCATTATATTCCTGATATGCCTTGACTATCATTTCCGCACAGAGTTCATCGCCGAGAACTCCGCTGTTCAGGCACAGGGCATACTGATCCTTGTCCTGCCATAGTCTGCCTGTATTGACGTTATAAAAGGTCTCGCGGCGCTTATCCGCCTTTTTCATTATGGACTCCGCCTTGCCCTCACTTACGCCGTATTCCTCTATCGCCCTTTTTACGCGGACCTCGGGGTCTGCATAGATATACACATTGAAGCAGCCCTTGTCCTCGAGGATATAGCTTCCGCACCTGCCGACTATGACGAACTTCTTCTCCCTGTCGGCAATTTCATTGATTATGCGGCTCTCCATAAGAAAGACCTTGTCGGACAGAGGAAGATTTTCTTCCATAGTCCTTGCTGGATTTGCCGACAAAAGCAGTGAATACAGGAAGCTTGTGGGAACATTTTCCTCTGCATTCTCAAGATATTCGGGAGCGATCCCGCACCTTTCAGCCGTCATTTCAAGTATCTGTCTGTTATAGCATTTGATACCGAGCTTTTCAGCGGTGAGTCTGCCGATATTGCTGCCGCCGCTTCCGTATTGTCTTTCAATAGTGATTATAGTTTTTTTCATTTTATTATCTCCCCCATGGTATAATTCTTATTACATAATATGATAAAATAACTACATTTCATATTATATCACATTTTGCACATATTTCAACATTAACAACAATAATTATTGTTTAAATGGTTGAGTTTCTATGTTTTCACCAATTCAGGGCTTACTTAATTGTGCATTATTAAATATAAAAAGTCTCCCGTCGGTTAGCACAACGGGAGACCTGTTAGTTTACTTTACTGCTCTTACTGATGAGTCACTATCAGTTTTTTTATCAAACGCAGCCCTGAGCCTTCATTGCCTCTGCAACCTTGAGGAAGCCTGCAATGTTAGCGCCTGCCATGTAGTTGCCAGCCATGCCGAACTCCTTAGCAGCTTCGTCACAAGCCTTGAAGATAGACTTCATGATGCCGTGGAGCTTCTCGTCAACCTCTTCGAATGTCCAGCTGAGTCTCTCGCTGTTCTGGCTCATTTCGAGACCTGATGTTGCAACGCCGCCTGCGTTAGCAGCCTTTGCAGGACCATAGAGAATGCCGTTTGAAAGGTATGTCTCGATAGCCTCAGGTGTTGAAGGCATATTTGCACCCTCAGCAACAGCAAAACCGCCGTTTGCAACGATAGCCTTTGCAGCGTCGCCGTTGATCTCGTTCTGTGTAGCGCAAGGAAGTGCGATATCGAGCTTTATGCTGCCAGCATTGCACTTGAGTGTCCAAACGCTGCCCTCGTGGTACTCAGCGTTCTTGTGTGAAGTTCTTGAAGCGTACTCCTTGATTCTGCCGCGCTCAACCTCCTTGATCTGCTTAACGAGATCAAGCTCGATTCCGTCGGGATCGTAGATGTAGCCGTTTGAGTCGGAAACAGTAACGACCTTAGCACCGTACTGTGTTGCCTTCTCTGTAGCGTATATAGCAACGTTGCCTGAACCTGAGATAACAACTGTCTTGCCATCGAAGCTCTTGCCGTTTGCCTGGAGCATTTCGTTTGTGAAGTAGCAGAGACCGTAACCTGTAGCCTCTGTTCTTGCGAGTGAACCGCCGTATGTAAGGCCCTTACCTGTGAGAACGCCAACGAACTCGTTGCGGAGTCTCTTGTACTGACCGAACATGAAGCCGATCTCTCTTGCGCCTGTTCCGATATCACCTGCAGGAACGTCGCAGTCTGCGCCGATGTGTCTGCAGAGCTCTGTCATGAAGCTCTGGCAGAAACGCATGATCTCTCCGTCGCTCTTGCCCTTAGGATCAAAGTCAGAGCCGCCCTTTGCACCGCCCATAGGAAGTGTTGTAAGGCTGTTCTTGAATACCTGCTCGAAACCGAGGAACTTGATGATTCCGAGATATACTGACGGGTGAAGTCTGATACCGCCCTTGTAAGGTCCGATAGCAGAATTGAACTGGATTCTGAAACCTCTGTTTACCTGTACCTTGCCGTTGTCGTCAACCCACGGTACACGGAACATAACCTGTCTCTCAGGCTCAACTATTCTCTCGAATACGCCTGCGTCGATAAGATCCTGTCTCTTCTCAGCAACAGGCTGGAGAGTCTCAAGAACCTCTGTTACAGCCTGGATGAATTCAGGCTCGCCCGGATTTCTTTTCTTAACTTTTTCTAATAATTCGATAAGATACTGATTTTTTAACGCCATTGTTAAAAAACCTCCTTTACTAAATTCTGCAGATGCAGTTCATTATTGATTATAACACTACTGTTTCCATTTTGCAATACTTTATTGCTGTAAATTTGCAAATTTCTTCGTTTTAATCCCCAACGCACAAAATTTTTGACGAAGTTTGTGCATACTGACTATATTTCTTTCAACAACCGCCTTTCCCATCTTGGTGTGAAGTTCAGGTCTGAGGCTCGATGCGCTCTCTGCGGCGCTGCATATGAATATAATGAGTTTTTTTGTTATCTGTATTGATTTTTGCTCTGAGATATTGTATAATATCAATAACGGCATGACTGTATAATGAGAGGGAATCATTATATAAAGGAGGCTTTGCTCTATGCTCAAAGCCATTTGCTCAGCAAAAGAACTGACGGATAACAGCTACTATGACTGCGTCAGCGATATAATAGAAAGCAAACAGATACAGGAGCTGAAATCCATTACCCATCATGTCTCCACTACCCGTTTCCAGCACTGCATTAACGTTTCATACTACAGCTATGTAGTTTGCAGGAAGCTCAGCCTCAATGCGCGTTCAGCCGCAAGAGCAGGGCTTATGCACGACCTTTTCTATTACGACCGCAAGGAGTACAACTCCACAAAGTCGAAGGGTCAGGCTTCACACAGCAGAAAGCACTCGCTGGAAGCCTGCGCCAACGCCGCGAAGATAACGTCTGTCACCAGACTCGAACGGGATATGATAGAAAAGCATATGTGGCCCATGACAAGGCCAAAGCCAAGCTACAAGGAGACATACATAATCACGATAATCGACAAGTATTGCGCTGTCCTGGAATTCTGCGTCCCCAGGGTGCAGAAGATAGTCCGCAGGAGACCGCAGTAACATATATTTTACGACGGAGGTCACACTATAATGAAAATCGAAACAAAATGCCTGCACGCAGGCTACACCCCAAAGAATACAGAGCCGAGAGTAGTGCCTATTGTTCAGAGCACTACCTACGTATACGACTCAACAGACGACGTTGCCGCTGTATTCGATGATCCTACAAAGAGCCTTATCTACTCACGCTTTGAGAACCCCACCGTTATGGCAGTTGAGGAAAAGATCAATGCCCTCGAGGGCGGCGTCGGAGCTATGTGTACCTCCAGCGGTCAGGCAGCTTCGCTTCTTTCACTGCTCAATATCCTCAAGGCAGGCGACAGCTTCATATCGGCAGCCACTATCTACGGCGGTACCGTTAATCTCTTCGCTTTCACCCTCAAGAAGCTTGGCATCGAGTGCATTTTCGTTGACGCCGACGCCCCGGAGGAAGAGATACAGGCTGCTTTCAAGCCGAACACCAAGGCTGTTTTCGGCGAAACTCTCGCAAATCCAGCACTTTCTGTATTCGATATAGAAAAGTTCGCAAATATCGCTCACAAGAACGGCGTTCCGCTCATCATCGACAATACATTCCCTACCCCTATCCTTTGCAGACCTTTCGAGTACGGAGCCGATATAGTTATCCACTCCACCACAAAGTACATGGACGGTCATGCTGTTCAGGGCGGCGGTGTTATCGTTGATTCGGGCAATTTCGACTGGACAAACGGCAAGTTCCCCGAGTTCACAGAGCCCGATGAAAGCTACCACGGCACTGTCTACACAAAGGCTTACGGCAAGGCTGCTTACATCATCAAGGCAAGAATGCAGCTCATGAGAGACTTCGGCTGCTATCCTTCAGCTCAGTCCGCATTCTACCTCAATCTCGGCCTTGAGACACTTCCTATCCGTATGAAGCAGCACTGCGAGAACGCTAAGACCGTTGCTGAGTTCCTCGAGGCAAACGATAAGGTAGAGTCTGTAAATTACCCCGGTCTTGCCGGAAACAAGTACCACGAGCTCGCAAAGAAGTACCTCCCCGGCGGTACAAGCGGCGTTATCTCGTTCATCATCAAGGGCGGCAGAAATACCGCTATCAAGTTCATGGATTCACTCAAGCTTGCTTCCAATGAAGTACACGTTGCAGATATCCGCACCTGTGTGCTCCACCCTGCAAGTGCAACTCACCGTCAGCTCACAGACGAGCAGCTCGTTGCCTGCGGCATAAACGGCGGTCTTATCAGACTTTCCGTTGGCCTTGAAAATATCGACGATATCCTCGACGACCTCAAGCAGGCTTTCGCAGCTATCTGAACAGGTGATAAACAATGAAAACTCTGATAGTATACTTCTCGCAGACGGGCTTCACGCAGAAATATGCCGAATGGCTTGCCGAAGCTCTCGGCGGCACGACTATTACCATGAAGGAAGCCTCCAAAAAGGAGGACAGCTTCTTCAATGACTTCGACGCCATAATCTTCGGCAGCTGGCTGTCTATGGAAAAGATCGCAAAGGCCGACTGGTTCACCTCGAGACTTGACAAGTGGAAGGGCAAAAAGCTGGCTATATTCGGCGTGGGAGCAAGTCCTGCCGAGTACTCGGGAATACAGGGCATTCTCGACAAAACGCTCACCGACGAGCAGAAGAAGGTCGCAAAAGCTTTCTACTGCGTAGGCGGCCTTTGCTACGAAAAGATGTCCTTCGGCTCGAAAATGCTCATGAAGACCTTTGCGGCTATGCTCAAGGGCAAGAAGAACAAGTCCGAAACCGACAAGGCTATGATAGAACACGTCGCCTCGTCCTGCGACTTCAGCGATAAAAAGTATATCGAGCCTATTGTGGCTTATATTAAAGGATAATTCAGAACAGGCTGAAGAAGAGCGCCTTCTTCAGCCTGCTTTTTTCCGCTACAGCAAAACAGGCAGATACCTGTACGTATCTGCCTGTTTTTTTGATGTATGATTACTTGACTCTTGTAAGAGTGTCTGTCTTCTTTGAGTCAGTGATTGTGAGAGTGTCGCCTTTTATGGTGTAATCTCCCGACATAGCGCTTCCGTCGCTGTTGAATATTGCGGAAGAGCCTGAGATATTGAGCTTCTTATCGTCGATTGTATATGTGAATATGTTGTTGAAGATAAGCTCGCTGTGAGGACCTTCAAAATTAAGTGTGATGTCAAGAGGCTTGCCGTTCTTTTCGGTCTCCTCCTTCATGCTGTCGGCAAAGTTGTCGTAAAGCTTGCCGCCCTCAAGAGTGTATTTTCCGTAGTAGCCGTCATTGCCGCCAAGCTTCTTCATAACGAGGATCTGCTCGCCCATTACGTCTACCGTAACGGTGTCGCCCTCTTCCTTTACGTAATCGTTGGAAATTACAGAACCGCCCAAGCTGAAGCCCTCGTCCTCAAAGTGGAACATTGATGAGGCGTCCTCATACATGGAACCCTTTCCGTTTTCATGGAAGATGAGTCCCGCGCTTTCGACTTCCTGATTGTCAACTCCACTGAGCGCCCATTTACCGACAATGTCGGCAGACTTCTTCTTGCTCTCGGACTTGCTTCCGCACGATACAAAAGCACATACCGCAAGTGAGCAGACAGCTATTGACGTTACAATTTTCTTCATAAAATGACCTCCAATAGGATCGTTATTATTCCAAACGTCTATAGTTTACGCAGGAGCTTTCCGTTTTTCGGGGTATTTCCGAAAATTTGCCGGAAATCCCATTCCTGCGACACGATACATTATATCACGGTGTCTGCCCGATTGCAAGCATGATTTGAAAAAGTCGCCGAAATGCAGTCTTTATTCATTAGTTTTGCTACGAAAAGCAGTAATTTTGTACATAGTTCAGAGAGATATTTCTTGACTTTGCCCTGTTTTAATGCTAAAATTAAGTCGTAAAGCACGGCAATACACTACAGATACGGAGGTAATCATGAAAGCCTTGAAAATACTGACAGCTGCGGCGCTGCTTCTTGCTTCCGTGCCATTTCCGGCATATGCGGGCGGCAGTCCAAAAACTGACTTCAACGGTGACGGTATCGTTGATATATTCGACATGGTAAGCGCAAGAAAAAAAGGCGCTTCCGCAGAGGAGCTCCGCGTTCTCGGCAGCTTTCTCCTTGGTAATGAGACGGAACGCTCCGCGGATAATGACTATGAGCTCATCTGGAGCGACGAGTTCAGCGGCGACAGGCTCGACGAGAGCAAGTGGTCATACGAACTGGGCAACTGGAAGCTCGACGACAGCGGAAACTACGTAACCAACGGCTGGGGCAACAACGAGCAGGAGTTCTATACATCGCAGAATACTGCGGTAAAGGACGGTATCCTTACCATTGCCGCCCGTAAGGAGAGCTGGGTTGACGAAAAGCAGGGCAGCTACGACTACACCTCGGCAAGGATAAATACTCAGCATAAATTCTCGGTGTGCGGCGGAAAGATCGAAGTCCGCGCAAGGTGCGATTCGGGCAAGTCACTGTGGCCTGCCATATGGATGCTCCCCGAAGACAGCGCTTACGGCGGCTGGGCTTCATCAGGCGAGATAGACATAATGGAAGGCTGGGGCAGCACTCCCGACAAGATCTGCGGAACTATACACTTCGGCGGTGCATGGCCGAACAATACCTACCTCACCAACGACTATATCTTCAAAAACGGCGACGGTACTCAGAACTGGCATACCTACAGCATCGAATGGGAACGCGGCGAGATACGCTGGTACGTGGACGGCGCCCTGTACAGCACTCAGTCGGACTGGTACTCCGAGGGCTTCAGCTACCCTGCCCCCTTTGACCAGAATTTCTATGTGATACTCAACCTTGCAGTGGGCGGTCACTTCGACGGTATCGACGGTATTTACGCTGAACCTGCCACATTTGCCGACGGCGAGAAGCACTTCGATATCGACTACGTCAGGGTCTATGAGAAAAAAGGCTCTGATTTCAGTCCTACGGAGATGACTTCCCTTTCCCTCGATAATTATATCGAGGGCGCTGAGGCTTCCGTAGTCAACAAGGAGGGCTGTACCGTTGTGGATATCAAAAACGCAGGCGAGCTTGAGTACGCAGTTATGGGACTTCTCCGCTCGCGTGAGGTAAAGGCAGGCGAAAAACACACCCTTTCATTCGATGTGAGCTCAACTGTCCCGAGAAATATGGTGGTCACTGCCGAGGACAGCTCCTACACGCGCTATCTCGATGAAAAAGTGGAGATAACTCCAGAGAAGAAGCATTTCAGCTTCGATGTCACCTTTGCAGCCGATATGGCGGCGGATATAAAGTTCCAGCTGGGAAATATCGACAATGCCGCTTCTCTCGGAGCGCATGAAGTGACGCTTTACAATATCTCATGGACATAATATGCGAAAACAGGCAGAAGAAAAACTCCTTCTGCCTGTTTTTAGTTCAGCTCCGTCGGCGCAAGCCGATACCTTATTACGCATTAAAAAGGACGTACCCGAAAGGTACGTCCTTTGTTCTTAGTCTTTTCTGAAAAGCTCTCTGAGAACCATTCCGCCACCTGCCGCAACCATGCCGAACATGACTATGAATACGTAAGCATTGGTGCTGCGCCATCTCAGATGTGTGGTCAGCATTACGCTGAGAAGTACGATAACTATTCCTATCGACAGTACCACCCAGCCGAATATCTTCCTGTCCATAAGGAAAAGCATTGCAATTCCTGCGATTATAGGAAGCATTATCAGTCCGTTGGGAAGTCCTATACTGCCTATCCTGAAGAAATATCCGCCAAGTCCCCACGAACTCTCTACCACGATATTCTGGAATATCATGAACAGGCCGCCGCCAAGCAGAAGAAGTCCTATGAAGAATGTAAGCAGTCGGTTTCCTTCGCTTTTTGATGATGAACGAGCTCCGTTCCTTGTCTCAAGGAGATCCTTGTACATTTTGTCGAGCTCTTTGTCTTTTGTGTTTTTCGGCATAATACCGCCCCCCTATATCAAATTTACAAGGATATTATACATGAAATTACTCACATTGTCAAGTATATCGCCGAAAAAATCATCGTTTTTTCATTTTATCCGCCGAGTTATATGAAATTAACTCATGACTATTGACAGAAGCTTTTAAATAAAGTATAATATAAATTGAAAATGATTATCAAATTCAAATATCAGGAGCTCATGACATGGATTTGCTTAGAAAAGCTTTATTTTTTATGGCAGCTGCGGTTATCGCGGCTGCTTCTTTGAGCGGCTGTGCGGAAAGCCGCAAGGCCGACGACGGCAGGCTCAGTATCGTCTGCACCAACTTCTCCGAATACGACTGGACAAAGAATATCATAGGCAGCACTGACAGCGCCGATATCACATATCTTCTCGGCAGCGGCGTGGATATACACAACTATCAGCCAAGTACTCAGGATATGCTCACTATCTCAGACTGTGACGTTTTTATCTACTCGGGCGGCGAGTCCGAGACATGGGTGGACGACGCCATTGGGAATGTCAGGAACAAGGACATTAAGGTTTTAAGGCTGTTTGACGCTCTCGGTCAGAGACTGAAAGAAGAAGAGACCAAAGAGGGCATGGAGTCCGACGAGGACGAGGAACACGATGAGGGTATCGAATACGACGAGCATATATGGCTCTCGCTGAAAAACGCAGAAGTCCTTTGCAGCAGCATATGCGAAAGCCTTTGTGAAGCCGACCCGTCAAATGCAGACGCTTACCGCTCAAATCTTGACAGATATGAGGAAAAACTGAAAGCTCTTGACGGAAAATATACGGAAATGGCTGAAAGCTCCGACGTAAGGACTATACTTGTGGGCGACCGTTTCCCGTTCCGCTATCTTGTTGACGACTACGATATCGACTACTATGCCGCCTTTGCAGGTTGCTCCGCCGAGACCAACGCAAGCTTTGAGACCATTGCGACCCTTGCAGGCAAGCTGGACGAGCTTAAACTCGGAACGGTGTTCATACTGGAAAACTCCGACGACTCCATCGCAAGGTCGATAATCGACAACTCAGATAGCAAGAACGCCGTTATCGAAAAGCTCAGCTCCCTGCAGTCCGTAACTCAGAAGGACGTTGAGTCAGGCGTTACATATTTATCGTTAATGGAAGAAAACCTGGAAACTCTGAAGAAGGTGCTTGGATAAATGGGTGCATTGCTTAGATGTGAGAACGTTTCTCTCGGCTACGAGGGCGACGTAATCACAAAAGGTCTGAATTTCACCGTGAGCAGCGGCGATTACCTCTGCATAGTCGGCGAGAACGGCTCGGGAAAAAGTACGCTTATAAAGGCTCTGCTCGGTCTGAGAGCGCCCCTTGACGGAAAAGTCGAGCTCTGCGGAGAAGTTGGCAAGAACGAGATAGGATATCTCCCGCAGCAGACTATGGTACAAAGAGACTTCCCTGCCTCGGTGCGCGAGATCGTGCTTTCGGGCTGCATGAACCGCTGCGGTCTGCGCCCCTTTTACAATAAGGAAGAGAAGAAGCTCGCTCACGACATGATGAGGAGACTTGAGATAGAGCCCCTCACAAAGCGCTGCTACCGCGAGCTTTCGGGCGGTCAGCAGCAGAGAGTCCTCCTTGCGAGAGCTCTCTGTGCGGCAAGGAAGATGATACTCCTGGACGAGCCTGTAACAGGTCTCGACCCGAAAGCTACAAACGAGATGTACGAGCTTATCGGCAGTCTCAACAAAAAAGACGGTATCACCGTCATAATGGTCTCACACGATATGAACGCAGCTGTGAGGTACGCCACGCATATACTCCACATCGGCAGAAAACAGCTGTTTTTCGGAACTAAAGAGGACTACATGACCAGCAGGATAGGTCAGGCGTTCATCTCTGTAATGGGAGGTGAGGACAGTGAGTGACCTGTTTGCAAAGCTTCATCAGTCATTTCAGCTCCCCGTGGTAAGATATGCCCTTATTGTGGGACTTCTTATCGCTCTGTGCTCCTCTTTGCTGGGAGTTACACTTGTAATGAAGCGTTTCTCGTTCATAGGCGACGGTCTTTCACACGTTGCATTCGGCGCAATGGCAGTCGCCACTGTGACAGGGATAACCAACAATATGCTCATTATCATGCCTGTCACCATAGTTTCGGCAGTTCTGCTGCTGAGAACAGGCAGCAACACAAAGATTAAGGGCGACGCGGCAGTTGCCATGATATCGGTGGGAGCTCTCGCTCTCGGCTATATGCTCATGAATATCGCCGCAAGAAAAGGTATCGGCAGAACTTCGGGAAACGTTACCGCCGATGTGTGCAGCACGCTTTTCGGCTCCACTGCTATACTCACTCTCAAACCTGCGGACGTGTGGATCTGCATTGCTATGTCGGTCATCGTCGTTACCGTGTTCCTTGTATTCTACAATAAGATATTCGCCGTTACTTTCGATGAGAGCTTCGCAAAGGCTACGGGAATACGCTCGGATATGTACAATCTGCTCATTGCGGTGGTCATTGCGGTGATAATCGTAATAGCCATGAACTTCGTAGGCTCGCTGCTGATATCGGCTCTAATAATCTTCCCTGCGCTTTCTGCAATGAGAGTCTTCAAGAGCTTCCGCAGCGTTATAATCTGCTCTGTGGTGATATCCCTGCTATGCGCGTTTTTCGGCATAATAATCTCTATACTCGCCGAAACTCCTGTGGGCTCCACCATAGTTTCCGCAGATATCACTGTATTCTTCATATTCTGTATCATTTCCGCCGTGCTGAAGCGCGGAAGATAAACAGCTTTGTTAAAAACGTCAAAACACTTTCACTTTTAAACGTGAAAGTGTTTTCTTTATCATAAATCGGCGCCTATCTTGACAAAACAGCATAAAATATGATATCATTACTAATGTATACTTTAATTTTCATAAAGGAGGTTGCGCTATGGAAACCATCAATGAGATCGCAGCACGTATCAAAGAACTGCGTGAGGTGTGCGACTACACACAGGAAAAGCTTGCTCAGGAACTCGGACTTTCAGTCGAGCAGTATGCAGGCTATGAACAGAACGGAGATTTTCCAATAAGCGTCATCTATGAGATCGCAAATAAATTCGGAGTCGATTTTAATGAGCTCGTCACAGGCGAACCCAGCCGTATCGACACTTTCCAGGTCGTGCGACGCGGTAAGGGCAGAAGTATAAGCCGTTTCCCCGGCTACCGCTTCAAGGATCTTGCTTTCCGCTATGCCGATAAGGTAATGCAGCCTCTTTTAGTCACACTTGAACCCTCCGATGAGCCTGCAAAGCTCGTAAGACATTCAGGTCAGGAGTTCAACCTCGTCCTCAAGGGCACTGTTGCCGTAGTATTTGAGGATCAGGAGATAATCCTCAACGAGGGAGACTCTATTTACTTCAATCCGACTTATCTTCACGGACAGCGCTGCGTTGGCGATTCAAAGGCAAGATTCCTTACTATGATCGCTGAATAATAAGCCGCCTTCGGCTAATAAAAAGGAGTTCTTAATATCATGCTTTTAGACCGATACCTTCCTCGTATAGAATTTGATTCATACGAGGATTTCAAGGAAAACTACCGCGTAAATGTTCCCGAAGACTTTAACTTCGGCTGGGATATCGTTGACGAATGGGCAAAACAGGAGCCCGAGAAAAAGGCTCTCGTATGGCTCAGCCACGACAAACAGGAAAAGACCTTTACTTTTACGGATATATCAAAGCTTTCAAACCAGACCTGCCACTACTTCCGCAGTCTCGGTCTGAAAAAGGGCGATGTAGTCCTTCTTATACTGCGCCGCCGCTGGGAATACTGGGTAATAGCCACAGCTCTCCATAAGCTGGGAGTCATTCTTATCCCCGGAAATCTACTTTTCACTACTCACGATATCGCTTACCGCGGCAATATGGCTGAGATATCAGCTATCATCGCCTGCGACGACGAATACATACGCGGTCAGATCGACGGAGCCGCTCCCGAGATAAAGACTCTCCGCAAGAAGATAGCCGTTGCAGAACCGCGCGAGGGCTGGGACTACTTCGAGGACGAGATAGCAAAGTATCCCGACACCTTCGAGCGTCCCACAGACGATCAGGCTACAAAGGCTACCGATACCATGCTCATCTACTTCACATCGGGCTCAACAGGTATGCCGAAGATGGTATGTCACAACTTCGCACACCCGTTAGGTCACATAGTTACCGCGAAGTACTGGCACCAGGTACAGGAGAACAAGCTCCATATGTCAATATCCGACTCGGGCTGGGCTAAGTTCGGCTGGGGAAAGATATACGGACAGTGGATTTGCGGCGCCGTACAGTTCGCATATGACTTCACCGGCAGATTCAACGCAAAGGATATACTTGAGGTAATAAGCCACTACAAGCTGACAACATTCTGCGCTCCGCCTACTATGTACAGATTCATGCTCCAGGAGGATATGACAAAGTACGATCTTTCCTCCATTCAGAACTTCTGCAACGCAGGCGAGCCCCTCAATCCCGAAGTATTCAACCGTATATATGAGCTCACGGGCAAGAAGATGCGCGAGGGCTTCGGTCAGACAGAGGGAACCGTTCTCATCGCAAACTTCCCGTGGATAGACCCGAAACCAGGCTCAACAGGCAAGCCCTCACCGCTTTACAATATCCACCTCCTCCGTCCCGACGGCTCTGAGGCTGACGACGGTGAAGAGGGCAGCATCATGGTATGCGGCATAGACAAGGAGCGTCCTACAGGACTGTTCTGCGGCTACTACAAGAACCCCGAGCTCACGGAAGCCGTTCTCGGCGGTAAGAATTACGACACAGGCGACGTTGCATGGCGCGATTCCAAGGGCTATTACTGGTTCGTGGGAAGAAACGACGACGTTATCAAGTGCTCGGGCTACCGTATCGGACCATTCGAGGTAGAGAGCGCTCTCCTCACCCACCCTGCCGTTGTTGAATCGGCTATCACAGGCGCTCCCGACCCCATAAGAGGTCAGGTAGTAAAGGCTACTGTCGTACTTGCAGAGGGATATACTCCTTCACCCGAGCTCACAAAGGAGCTTCAGGATCACGTAAAGCACGAAACTGCGCCTTACAAGTACCCCCGTGTAATAGAATATGTAAAGGAGCTCCCGAAGACTCTCGGCGGCAAGATCAAGCGCGCTCAGATACGTCACCAGGACGAGGAAAACTCCGCAAAGTAACAAAACTTAACGCCCGGACCCTGCTGTTCGGGCTTTTTTTGAAAAATTCTGAAATTTTTTTGAATTTCCGCCAAAGCACCCCGTTTTTGATGTGCGGGCTGCGTAAACTATAAGTAATATTGGGGGGTGGCAAATATGACTTCTGATGTACATCAAATCATATCCCAGGTCTACAGAGCAAAAAAGGACAGCCACGCAGCAGATGAGCTCATATCTGCTTATATGCCCTTTATTAAGTCTGAAACTTCCAAGTTTCTCAACCGTCCGCCCGATCAGAGCGATGACGAACTCAGCATTGCGATGTTCGCATTCTATGAAGCTATTAAGAATTATTCAAGATTACGCGGCTCTTTTTTGAAATTCGCCGCTTTACAAATAAAAAATCGCCTGATAGATAACTACCGTAAAGAAAAGAGAAATAAAGGTCAAATATCCCTGGACGTAAGTGAAGATGATAAAACAGACCTGAAAGAAACGATCCGAGACGAACACGATGATTACGCAGAAAACGAACTAAGAGACGCAACAAAGCAGGAGATCGAAGAGCTTTCAGCCCAAATGAAGGATTTTGGTGTGACTATGGACGATGTTGCGGAGAATTCTCCGCGGCAGCGACGTACACTGGAGATATGCCAGAAAGCTGTTTATTACGCAAGAAACAATCCTGAGATCCTCGATGACTTTCTGAGAACTAAACGCGTTCCCCTTGCAAGAATAGCAGAGGGAGCAAATGTGGAAAGAAAGTCTCTTGAAAGGCACCGACGCTACCTTGTCGCCGTTCTGCTCATATGCACCAACGGATACGAGATAATGCGCGGCCATATCATGCAAGTATTAAAAGGTGGTGAAAACAAATGAAATACATCGTTATGGAATGTCACAAAGGATATGCTGTACTAATGGACGAGGAAGCACGCTACATGAAAGCTGCAAATCTCAGATACACCGTAGGACAGACCGTTACTGCTCCCGTGCTCATGGAATACGGAGCCGAGGAGGAAAGACGGATAAGCTTCTACGTTACAAGATTTGCCGCAGCCGCCGCTTGTCTCGCGATAGCAGTTTCAGCAGGTTCATTCTATTATACACGTAATTTCAAAACTCACTCTACCGTCCTGATATCTGCTAAAACAAATATACGAATGGATCTTAACATAAAGGGAGAAGTTCTTCACCTCAGCGGCGGCGACGCCACGGCTGACGAGCTCCTCAGGGACTACAACGGCAAGGGCAAGGATAAGCTCACCGCTGCAAACGAGATCCTTGATATGGAAAAATCACAGGGTCTCAACACCGAAGATGACGTTGTCAACATCTTTATAAAGACCGACGCCGACGAATACAATATCTTCAAGGAAGAATTTGAAAACGGCATTACGGATACTAAGGTAAACGTCTATGAATTCGGTGTTCCAAAGCCTCACGAGCCTGCAAAGCCGGAGGCTCCCAAGCCCGACGGCCCGAAGCACAAGGACGACAAGGCTCCCGAAGCTCCGAAGGTCCATGAGGATAAGGGAAATATTCCCGAAGCTCCAAAGCCTCCTCAGGAGGAGGTCAAGGCTCCCGAAACTCCGAAGCCCGATAACGGCGCAGCTCCTGCTGCACCGTCACAGCCCGAGGCTCCCAAAAAGCCTGAGGCTCACGATACTCCCGAAGCTCCTGCACCCGAGCCCGCAAAGCCCGAGATCAAGAGCGGAGAAAAGGCTGTTCCCAAGCCTGATGACAACAAGGCTGAACCTCCTAAGCCTGCGGAACCTGCCGCTCCTGCTGAACCTGCCAACAATAATCACTTTGTTCTCAGGGATAACAACGGCATCATTGAGATAACCCGCGAGGCAGTGGAAAAAATAAAGCCGCTTCTTCCCGCACCTGCCCCTCATGTGCAGGACGCGGTCATTATAGAAGAAAATCGGGAAGCACTGCCCGAAAACGAGTTCCCGTCTCTGTCTTCCGACGAAGCAAAGGAAACTCCTCAGGATAAGCCTGAGACACCCGAAGCGCTTTCTCCTGCCCCCGCAGAAGAAATAAAACCGGAAAGCGTCAGGGAACCTTCGCCTGCATTCAGATTCTCAATTGAACGGGTAATGCCAGGTGATGTGAAAAAGGATACCCCACGGGATGCACTGCCCGGGACGGAAGTATCCTGCCCTAATACCCAACCCTCTGTTTCCCCTGTTTCCCTTCCCTAAGAAAACATGAATTACTATAAGCAGAAAAGACATTGCACAGCAATGTCTTTTCTGTTTCTGTGCCGAAAAACAGCCGACTTCAGGGGCTTCAAAAAAAATATTTGGATTTTTTCCAAAAAAATTCATAATTACCCCACTTTTATAAAACGGACTCCGTAAACTGTTAACATAAAGCAAATAAAGCTTATATCTCCCATGCGGAGAAAATTTATCAAAAAGGAGTAATTACCTATGAAAAGCAAAAAGAACATTCTTGCTGCAATAGCTGCTATGTCAGTAATGGCTTCAGCTATGAGCCTCAACGCATTTGCTGCTGAGGAAGCAGAGACAACTGAAGAAGCTGTTGCTATCACAGCAGTTGCTGAGGACGTTGCAGAAGAAGAAGCTGCTGAGGAAGCAGTAGAAGTTGAAGCACCAGAGCTCATCGTTCCTGATGCAGAACTCGACGAAGCAGAGAAGCCTGTTCCTCCGGAGCCTCCTGTAATCCTCGATGTAACAGAGTTCATCGACCAGATCCGTACTTTCATCGATGCTAACAGCATTGATATTCTTACAGATACTATCCTCGAGAACTGGGATCAGATCGAGAAGGTAGACGTTCACTTCCACGCTAACGAGAAGCCGGTTCCGCCTGTTCCTCCTGAGGACATCGAAAAGCCTGAGGTTGACGAAGAGGCAGCTGAGGCTGAGGAAGCTGAAGAAGCTGAGGACGCAGAGGATATCGAGAAGCCCACAAAGCCCCTCGGCCCTGTACACCTCGAGCTCACAGATCTCTTCATGCAGTTCCGCGATAAGGTAGATCTCAGCAAGATCGACTTCATCGACGAAGACACAATGGAGAAGATCCTCAACGCTAAGGACGTTCACGCTGACGTTCACTTTGTAAATCCGAACAAGCCTGAGCCTCCTGTACCGCCAGTAGCTCCTGAGGACGGCGAGCTTCCTACACCTCCGGCACCTCCTGTAGCTCCTGAGGACGGCGAGCTTCCTACACCTCCGGCACCTCCTGTTCCTCCTGTAGCTCCTGAGGCTCCTAAGGGACCTGCTCACGAGCACCTCGGACCTAAGGAGAGAGAAGCTCTCAAGGCTGCTGAGGCAGAGGCTGAAGAGACAACTGAGGCTGTAGCTGAGGAAACAACTGAGGCTGCTGCTGAGGCTGACGCTGAATAATCAAGTTAATACTTCTGATCTGCCCTTGCCTGCAAAGGTTTTCCCCGAAGGGCAGATCATCAAACAATCCAATCCCAATCCCCTTATCCTCTTTTACCCCCTTTTACCCGCCTGATATCTGCACATCTCGGTAAAAGCGCGGATATCAAGATTGAATATGATAAAAGGATGCGCCGCAAGCTGTTTTTTGCGGCGCTTTTTTTTGCGTTTTCTCCGCGATTGTTGCTTTTTCCTGTATTTTATGCTATAATATTATTACTTAATAACTTTGCCTTTCCTTAGGCTTATTCAAGGAGGAATCCCAATGAAAGTAAGGTTTCATCTGCCTGATTTTGCAAGGCTTTTCAAATTCAACTCGGTTTTTCTTACAATGCTCGAAAACAGCCCCGAGCTTTTCCGCGAGGGAGTTGAGATAGCTTCAATCTACGGCATTTTTCCGCCCTCATTATGGAACGGCGGACGTGTTATGCACGGTATGTGCCAGAAGGACTTCGTAAGAGGCGTTACAAAGTACTTCAACGGCAAGGGAATACCGCTCCGCTTCACATTCACAAACCCTATGATCGAAAAAAAGCATCTCAGCGACGAATTCTGCAACATGGTAATGCATATCGCTGACAACGGCATGAACGAATGTATCGTTATGTCCCCGATCCTTGAGGACTACATAAGAAAGACCTATCCAAATTTCAAGCTTACAAGCTCAACCTGCAAGAGAATAACCGAGCCCGAAAAGCTCTATGAGGAGGTTGAAAAGGACTATCATATCGTAGTCATCGACTACGACCTCAACAACAGGTTCGATGTCCTTGAAAAGATACCGGATAAGGGAAAATGCGAGATACTTGTGAACGCCTGCTGCAATCCGGGCTGCGCTAACCGCTCTCTCCACTATCAGACCATAGGTCTCGAGCAGATAGCTTATGCCAACCACGTAAGAAAATACCCCAATGCGCCCTTCGATTCCGATAAATTCGCAAAGGAACACCCCGAGGCAAAGGCTGTATTTGAATGTAAATGCGAGCACAGGAGCCTTTTCGACATAAAGTCGCTCAGTACCCATATAACTCCCGACGATATCTGGAACAAGTATGTTCCTATGGGCTTCAGTCAGTTCAAGATAGAGGGCAGGACCTTCGATATGTTCAACCTGATGGAGCATTACCTCTATTACATGGTAAAGCCCGAATGTGTGGATCAGGCAAGACTTATCTTCCTTAGAAACCTCAGTCTCAACGGAGCTATTATCGTTCCCGATCAGGAAATGCCGCGTTAAATGCAAAACCGTAAGAAAGCTTTTCTTTCTTACGGTTTTTTATGTTCAGTCTTTCTTTTTCTTCTTTTTGTGTACTACTACGCCGATAATAACTGCGGTCAGAGCTATAAGTCCTGCACAGCCGCCGTATATAGCTCTTTTCCAGTACACGGTGAGTTCCTTCTTGCCGTACTCTATGGTAGTATAGCTGAAACCTGCTGCGCGGAATGCCGCGTCAACGTCGTCTGCAATCTGCCTGTGTCCTTCTGCGTTGGGGTGAATGTCGAACTTGCCGATATTCGTGAGAGTATCGGACTTCCCTTTGAAATCTGCTGCAACGTCTATGACCTTATAGCCGTAAAGCGAGTTCTCGGAGATCATACTGTTTAACTTACCGATCTTTTCGTTGGAAAAATCCGTTATCATGTGGAATTTGCTTAGCGACTCCAGCGGATCGTAAAGAGTCTGGACAAATACCGTTCCGTCCGTCCTCTCGGAAAGCTCCTCGGATATAGTCCTGATATTCTTCTCAAACTGCACAAGGGCTTCATCAACGTCCTTATCCATGTTCAGAAGCGATGAGGCAGCACTGAAAACATCGATATCCTTAGCTTTGAAGTCGCCATTTTCGGTTATTCCCATATTTTTCAGTGCGTTGAGCATTATTTCAAGCATATCGTTTCCGCCGATAGATATTACCACAGCGTCGCTGTCAATCAGATCCTCGTCAAGTGAGCCGCTCTGTATAAGCGCGAGAAGATCGGCAGACGTAGCTCCCGAAACAGCCTTGTTCACCATTTCGTGGCCGCACTCCCCCTCCAGCTCGGCTTCGTATTTTTCTTTCAGTATATTCGCATAGGAACGGCAGTGATAAAGATCGTCGGCAGAATAGCCCTCAAGTCCGTAACCTGCGGCGACAGAGTCACCGAGGAACATCATTTTCGGCGGAACTTCTGTATTATGTACGACTTCCTTTTTGGGAGTCACTGTCATTTTACATGAAACAAGGCTCAGCACCATAGCGGCTGCACCTAAAAAAGCGGCTGCTTTTTTCATTCTAAAGACCTCTTTTCCGAAAAAGCGTTCAATAAACTCTTTCTCATACCGGATACTCCCCTATTGTAGCAGATACAGCCCGAAAAGTCAACAAGCAGGGGGAGTTTTAGTTATATGATTGACTTTTACACGTGTTTTTGGTATAATACTTACATAAGCCAATTTCCTTTATTTTGATTTTTTTAAAGAAAATGTAACTTTCAACATATTCTGCTGGACAATCACAAAAAAATATGGTATAATCATAAACGAAGTAATTTTAGAACGGAAGGTGAAGCTATGGATCTTCAAGCGCTTGCCGACAGCTTTGAGCCAATGACCTGTATCATTTCCGTGGAGGTATTTCCCGACGGAAGCTACGGCAACATCCGTATAGTTGCAGGCAATAAGCCGTATGTCAATTCTATAGAAAGTCCCGACAATATCGCCTTTGCGGAAATGCTGGACAATACATTTGTGCCGGATTCACCTTATGAAAGATATATCCCCAAGGATCTGAATTTCGAGAGCGCCTGCTATGCGTCTGCGGTGCTGAAAAAGACGTTCCACACATATATGCACCCCGAAAGATACCCATTCTGGGTAGATATGTATATGATACCCATCACCTCCGACAAACCGAATACTTATTACTGTATATATACTCAGGAACTCACCCCCGAAGCAGACACAAAGCGTATGTCCAATGTAGATTCATCGGTATCGGCTTCTGTTCTTGAGACCTGCATAAAGCTCCGCAGCACCGATGATTTCAGACACACTATGGACGAGGTAATCTCCGATATACGCGAAATGTGCGGAGCCCAGGTATGCTGCATATTCCTTACCGATTTCAGCGAGAGAGAGTACTCTGTGCTCTGCGACGCATCAGCTCTGGAGCTGGGACTGCTTCCTGTTGAAGAATACCTAAAAAACAACTACTCCGACTTTTTCAGTATTGTCGAGACCTGGAAGGACACTATCGCAGGCAGCACCTGCCTTATAATCCAGAATGAGAGCGATATGGAGGTCCTCCGCGAGAGAAATCCCGTTTGGTGCAAGTCGATGGAGGATTCGGGGATAAAGAGCATAGTTCTCTATCCCCTTTATTTCAACGGTGAAACTCTCGGCTATATATGGGCGATAAACTTCGATACTGAGAATACCGTAAGGATACGTGCTACACTTGAGACTACCTCTTATTTCGTGGCTTCCGAGATAGCGAACAATCAGCTTCTTGAGCAGCTTGAGACCATGAGCACAGTTGATATGCTGACGGACGTTTACAACCGCAACGCCATGAACAAGCGTATCGACGAGCTCATAAAGAGCAGCAGCAAGCCGGAAAGTCTTGCAGTCGTATATGCCGACCTCAACGGTCTCAAACAGGTCAACGACAGCGGCGGTCATGTTGCAGGCGATAATCTGCTCAAAGCAGCAGCTGATGTGTTCAAGGACGTTTTCTTCGACGGCGAGATCTACCGTGCAGGCGGCGATGAATTCATGGCTATAGTCACCGGTATTTCCCGTGAAGAGCTGGAAAACCGCGTGAAAAAGCTGAGCGATTACTCGGAGACCGACGGAAATGTCAGCTTTTCACTCGGCTACTGCTATGACGACGTTGACTGCGATATCCGTAAGGCTATGAGCGACGCCGATAAGAGTATGTACAAAAACAAGCAGCAGTTCTACGAAAAACACCCCGACCGCAGACGGAAGGGCTGATCTTTACATAATAAAATTCTCGTTTTAATTATATGAGGGCATGATAATAATTATCATGCTCTTTTTTATTAAAATCTCTCGTGTTACACCGTTTCCGAGAGGGGCAGCTGCGTATTCTTTACTGTGAAGATTTTTTACGCGGCTATTCCCTCTCATACTATTTTTTGCAGCTATATCCTACAGTTCCTGCACAGCTCGGTACAGGCTTATGTCAAAAGCAGAAAAAACGCGGAGTTCATGCGAAAATCCTCGTTTTTTACCCTAAATCTGCCTTTTTTCGGTTGAATCCCCTGCCTGACGTATGATATAATTATTATGCAATTAAAAGATACTTTTATATAAATAGAGATAATTACAGATAAATATTTTAAAGAATAGCAAAACGTAAAAAAGACCTGCTTTATAAGCAGGAATAGTAAATATAGGAGGAAAACATGAAAAAGCATTTCAAAAGCAAAACCGTTTCGGGGATATTATGCCTTGGCATAATAATGCAATCCGCTGCATATCTCCCTGTAAACGCCGAGGACAGCGCAGCTGTCACACTGAATGAGGTCTGCGCCAAGAACAGCACCTATCAGGCTGCTGACGGAAACTTTTACGACTGGATAGAGCTGTACAACAGCGGCAGTCAGGAAGCTAACATTTCGGGCTGGGGACTTTCCGACAAGGAAGAAAAGCCCTATCTTTACACCTTCCCCGAGGGTACGGCTATCAAGGCAGGCGAAAGACTGGTAGTCTTCTGCGACAGCGACGCAGCTGCAAATGACAGCAAAATAGCTCCCTTCGGACTTTCCACCTCGGGCGAGACCATAGTTCTCACGGACGCACAGGGCAAAACTGCTCACACTATCACCTTCGGCTCAATTGCCGAGGACGCCTCATACGGACAGTATCCCGACGGAAGCGGCGAGTTCTACACCCTCAAATGTACTCCTGCACAGACAAATACTGCTCCCGAGGGCAGCAATGCCGTACACCAGCCTGCTTTTTCACAGGACAGCGGCTTCTATGACAACAGCTTCTCACTTACCCTCACAGCCGACGAGGGCTGCACAATATACTACACCACTGACGGAAGCGACCCTACCACAGAGTCCGAGAAGTACTCCGGACCTATCACCGTTGAGGATATGTCCGACACTCAGAACCGTCTGAGCGCACGTACCGATATAGTTCCCGGCAGAGCGGAAGCTCCGCGCAGCACCGTGGACAAGGCTGCTGTAATACGCGCTGTATCGGTCGACAGCGAGGGTCGCATAAGCGATACCGTTACAAAGACTTATCTCATAGGCAAGACGAATTCAGGCTATTATCCGAAAATGAAGGTCGTTTCACTGGTTACAGACCCCGATAACCTTTTCGGCTATGAAAACGGTATATACTGCCTCGGACAGGCATACGGCGGTCAGCAGCAGCCTGACGACAAGCCTAAGGAGGACGACAAGCCAAAGGAGGGCGAACGTCCCAAGGAAGATGAAAAGCCCAAGGAGGAAAACGGTCCCGAGCACAGGGAGCCCGAGGATAACAGAGTTCCCCGTCAGAGAGCCGGCAATCCGTGGGAAATGCCTGCAAACTATACAATGCGCGGCAGAGACTGGGAGCGCGAGGCTTCATTCACTCTCTTCGACAACGGCGAAAAGGTCCTTGAGCAGAACGTGGGTATCCGCATAAAGGGCAACTACTCAAGAAGCCTGCCGCAGAAAAGCTTCACCGTTTATACCCGTGAGGACTACGGCACACCCGAATTCGACTACGACCTCTTCTCGGGCAAGGCTACAAAGGCTAAAAATGGCAAGGCTATAAAGAAGTACGACGGTCTTGTCCTCCGCAACGGCGGAAACGACAATACTTACGCTTTCTTCCGCGACAGCATAAATCAGAGCCTTATCACCGACAGAGCCTTTGCATATCAGGCTACTACCGAGTGCATAGTGTTCATAGACGGCGAGTTCTGGGGCATTTATCAGATGATGGAAAAGATCGGCAAGGACTATCTCAGCTCCCACTACGGCGTTAAGAAAAGCAGCGTAGCCATGATAAAGAACGGCGACCTCGATGAGGGCTCAGAGCAGGACCTCAGCGACTGGAACGAGCTCTGCAAGGGCGTTGCAGGCGGAAGCATTTCCTATGACGAATTCTGCAATAAGGTCGATGTACAGGGCTTCATGGACTATTTTGCAGCTCAGATATACTGGGCTAACGCAGACTGGCCGCAGAGAAACTATACCGCATGGCGCTCCGACACTATCGACGAGACCAATCCCTATGCAGACGGAAAGTGGAGAATGATACTCTTCGATACAGAGTCGGGACAGGGACTTTACGGCAGCAGTGACAAGTCCTTCTCTGCCGACTGCTACAGACGTATCAGCAGCACAAACAGCGATATAGGCAAAATGTTCACAGCTCTCATGAAAAACGATAAGTTCAGGCTCGATTTCTCAAGAACTATGATGGATCTTGCGAATTTCAACTTCACAACAGAAAAAACAGCAGAAACTATCAACTACTATAAGAACAACTACAGACAGCAGGTACTCGATACATTCGCACGATTCAATTCAAACAGCCTTTCAGGCGGAAGCGGAGAAAACAGATTTGACGGCGCTATATCCACAGTACTCAATTTCTATTCAAAGCGCTATTCGTATGCGGAAAGCACTACACGTTCCGCTGCAAAGCTCTCGGCTGCTCCGTATAAGCTCACCGTCAGCAATCACGCCGGCAACGGCAGCATAAAGCTCAACACCCTCGACCTCGGCAAGACCGACGGCTGGAGCGGCAATTACCACTCCGATTACGATATGACTATCACCGCTGTTCCCGAGGAGGGACGCACATTCTCACACTGGATAGTCAAGGGCGCACAGATAACCGATGGCGATAAGACTTCTGCAACTATCAGCTTCAAGCTCACATCTGACGCTACAGTTGAGGCTGTTTATACCTCCGACGTCCGCGGCGACGCAAATTCCGACGGAGAATTCAATGTTGTAGACCTGGTGCTCCTGCAGAGATGGCTCACAGCCGACAACAGCGTGGAGCTTGCAAACTGGAAGAACGCTGACCTCTGCGAGGACGGAATAATAGACGTATTCGACATAATCGCAATGAGGAAAGAGCTTTTAAAGGGAAATAACTGAAATATAAAGGGAAATTTTTGAGAAAATCAATATAGATCCAAAAAACATATCAGATATACAGGCGATATTCTTTTCTCCGCTTGTTTATCGCCTTATCTACACTTCTTCGGCGGCAGTTTCGGACTGCCGCTTTTTTCTCCCATTTTTTCCATTTCCCATTGCAATCCGAGCCTGCTCATGTTATAATTTAATATAGAAAGCGGACGCATTTCACGAAAACGTAATACTGAATGGTAAAATTACTTTCCCGGCGGTTTTTATATGTCCGCCGCCCGATATACGGACCAGATACGGTATCTGTACCGGCAGCAGCCCCGTCCGCAAATAAAACAGAAAATTCTGCTGCCATTATCGGAAATATTTTTCTGCGATATTTCGGCAAAAATCGCAGCTCAAAAAATTTTTTTGAAAAAATTCCTGAAATTACTAAGATAATCGGAAAAAATTTACGTCTAATATAGTGAAAGGCAAAATTTTCGGAAAGGAGCCTGTCAATGGATAATGGTGCAAGTAGCTACAGCCGTTATCTTGCCGGTGATGATGCCGCTATGGGAGAGCTGGTCCGCGAGTACATGGACGGGCTCATCGCATTTCTGAACAGCTTCACCAATAATCTTTCTGAAGCAGAAGAGCTGATGGAAGAGACCTTTTTCCGACTGGCTTACAAAAAGCCGCGATATACGGGGAAAAGCTCCTTCAAGACCTGGCTGTACGCCATTGCAAGGAATCTTGCGATAGACAGTCTCAGGAAGCGCAAGGGCTGTAAATCTGTGTCCTTTGACGATTGTACGGAGCTTAACTCTGATATTGATGTGGAAGAAGCTTATATCAAAGAAGAGAGAAAAGCTATCATTCACAGGGCTATTTCAAATCTGAAAGACGAATATCGTCAGGTGATACACCTGATATATCTCGAAGGCTTTTCAAATGCTGAAACGGCGGTGATAATGAAGAAGAGTAACAAACAGATCACAAATCTTTTATATCAAGCCAAAAAAGCTCTGAAAACTGAACTTGAAAAGGAGGGAATTACGTATGCGGGACTATGATAAGGTCACTCAAGCCGTGCTCAGACGGCGCGATGAGCAGATAGCAAAGGACAAGCGAAAAGCAATGATCGTGAAGTACAGTGCTGCTGCCGCCGCGTTTGCTTGCTGTACTGCGGCAGTGATCGGTAAGGGTATGTACCGATACAATAACGCAGTAATTCCGCCTGAGATCAATAACGTTGCGCCTGCGGAAACCACTCCGGATCAGGATCAGATGAGCACAACAACAGCTTATGACACAAACAAGACGACGAGGACAACAACGGCGTTGTCGGGAACTGTTACGGAAACGACCCGTAAACGGGCAGATACTTTAGTGACAAGCTCGGTTACTACCGCGGCTTTCTGCACTGTCACTACTGACAAGAAATTAACCGATAATACAGTGAAAAACAGCGCCGTCACGTCTTCACCCATCGCGGCTGTACCTGTAGTCGCTACAACTGCAGCAGAAGTTCAGCCCGATGTTCCCATCCATGAAGTGAGAGTAGATATGCAGAGGATACCTGTATTCCTCTCTGCACTCACTGCTTCGGTCTCAAACGTTATCTCAAACGTCAATACCGAATACTATGTCAGCGATGACAGATACCCGAATCAGAAAAACGGTATCGAGAATATCAGAAAGCTCAGTATGCTTACCGACCTTGACAGTAACGGTAAGTCTGACCTTGAGGACTGCCGCCTGCTGTATCAATACTGCTCGGGCAGCGGAAACGATGCTCCCGGTAACGAATTGAATATCCCACAGGAGACTGTTCAGCTCATAGCTGAAAATGCCGACTACAACCAGGACGGTAAGATAAGCTCTGAGGATGCTGATATCCTCGTATGCTTCTGTCTTATCAACAACAGGGTGACGTACAGCGATGTTTCACCCGCTGCCTATGGCGATCCGGACAGCGCCCTCCAGTCGGGAAACAGCAGCGAATCATCATTTGCATATACGGTCAGCAGCTTTGCACACAAACTCATGATCGACCACTATATCATAGAGGATATGGTGGACAAGGATATTATCGATCTCGATGTGAACAAGAACGGAAATGTGGATATCGAGGACTTCACCTATCTCAAGATCAACGGCGACAATTACCTCGATAACTATATCGTTCCCGTTGAGGGCGGATATACAACAGCTCCCCGTCCGAATGCGATCGTTCTTCCCGATAATATCAAAAAGAACTGCGACGCTGTGTACCTTGCAAGACCTTTCGTTAAATACGAGTATACAGATGAAGTTTCTTGCTTCTTAACAGGACTGGAAGACTATTTTGCTTCCCATATGACACTTATGCCCGAGTTCTTTGAAAATGATTTCTACGAGAGCATAGTCAGATATGCAAAGGAATACTCCATCGGCGACAGCCTCTACTACCGTGCTGTCGAAATAGGAGTTATCCCCGAAGAGGACAGCTATTTCCACTTTGATAATGAAGTTTTCGAGAACGGCTTCAAGACCTACTGCGAAAACGTAGCCTCGGGAAAACAGGCAGCTCCCGACATTAATATGGACGGAGCAGTGGACCACAAGGACTACGCTGTTGCAAGCGATTACATTTTTGAAGTCGCTGCAAATACAAATAACAGCAGCCTTAAAATACCTGCTGATGTGTGGAAGAACATCAACAGCAGCTGTGACTTCAATCAGAACGGAACGAGCGGCGATATCTACGATATCTTCTTTACGCAGATGTATGTGCTGCTCACCAATGACGAGGATATCAATGATACGCCTCCGGATAAGACTGACTCGCAGAACACCTCAAATATTGATCCTTACGCTCTTGACGGCGACGTTAACTGTGACGGAACTGTTGATATGGCTGACGCCGTACTCATAATGCAGTATCTCTCCAATCCAAACAAGTTCCAGCTTACAGACCGCGGAAGGCTCAACGGAGATATCGACGGAAAGAACAACGGTATCACTCTTACAGACGTACTGGCGATCCAGAACCGTCTGCTCAATCACAAGCAGAATTATACTGAATGAGTTACACGCAGCTCATTTCATATAATAAAATTTACCCCTAACTGATATTTTAAATGCGAAAAAGGCGTAAGGAAACGAATTTCTTTACGCTTTTTTTGTTGCCCTGTTTGACTTTTCCACTGGGGACTGATATAATGTTCCTATGACAAAAATTATAAAAACTCCGGGAGACAAAAATGCTGTACTTTATGTTCAATAAACCGCAGGGCTGCGTAACTGCGCGCTCTGACGCAGTCCATAAAACAGTTATGGACTACTTCCCTGCCGACCTTGCCGCGAAGCTCCACCCTGTGGGCAGGCTTGATATGGATACCTGCGGACTCCTCATTCTCACCGACGACGGCGACCTGGATTTCAGGATAATGCAGCCCTCAAAGCATATCAGCAAGACCTATTTCTTCTACGCTATCGGCTCTTTGGACGAAGAAAAGGTGAAAAAGCTCGAAAACGGCATTGAAATGGCGGGAATGACCGCAAAAAAGGCGGTTTTTACCCTGATAAGAAATTACCGTATCCGCGAGCTTGCGGACTTCATGCCCCCTGAACGCCGTGAAAAATACATGAAAAATCCCGACGGAGCGGCTTTTGCCGCCACTCTGACTGTTCATGAGGGAAAAAAGCATGAGGTTAAAAGAATGCTGGAAGCTGTGGGGTGCAGGATATTCTACCTCCGCAGGGAAAGCATAGGCGGACTTTCTCTCGATAATGACATGAAGGAGGGAGACTTCCGACCTCTGACAGCTGAGGAATATGAGCTCCTTATAGGTGGGATACCGCCTCAGACGAGGGAGTAATAACTTTGCTTACAATTAATTAGTATGAACTGCCCTGAAGGCTGCCGACGTGGGCAGTTACGCAAACGTCAGCCAGTTATCAAACGCAAAAAATTTTTTCTGAAAGTTTGTGACACTTTCGTTCTCAGTCTTGAATGTTATTTATGAAAGCACAATTTCCATGGAAAACTTTCAACGATTCAGGAGGATAAACATGACAGGTAAAGAATACTGCGCTCTGTATAAAAAGTCCAAAGACAGGGCTTATGACGCGCTTTTTGAATGCTATTGCGACTATGTGTACGCTATTGTCTATAATAAACTCAGAAGCGCTGCTTCAAGGGAAGACATCGAAGAATGCGTCAGCGATATCTTCGCGGATATTTTCTTCGGCTACGACACCGCAAGCAGCTTCGCAGGTGATATGAAGGGCTACGTGGGGACTGTTGCCAAACGCCGCGCTATCAATGCCTTTCACAGTCTTGCCGCAAGAAGCGGTCATTTCTCTGAGGAGGCTGAGGAGAAGCTTTTCAATATCGGCTCTGACGATGATATCGAGCATGACTCCGATATGGCTGAGACACGCAGTATACTTATCAGCAAGATAAACGAGCTGGGCGAGCCTGACTCTACCATTATCCTTCAGAAATACTACTATGACCGTTCTTCTTCGGAGATAGCGGAGCAGCTTTCCATGAAAGCCTCTGCTGTGAGAATGAGGGCAGCAAGAGCTCTCGATAAGCTGAAAACCACACTGGCTTCTGCCGGTATCACATTATAAGGAGATGCGGAATATGAAAGAGAATCGTGAATTTGATATGCTTGAAAATGCAGACGACAAAACACTGGAGCTTCTTTCAGAGGTCCCTGTGCTCACAAAAGAAGAAAAAGAGAGGTTGCTGGCTATGAGCAAGAAAAAGCTGGACAAAATGAACAGAGAAAGTAATATAAATATAAACAATGACGGATACGAGGTAAGCGGTGTTGAGCGCTATCACAGACCAAAGTGGCACGCTGTCGCTTCTGTTGCTGCCTGCATGCTGCTGGTCTGCGGCATAGGCGGAACAGTTTTCACGCTGAACAAGAACAGAAATGCAATAAAGACACCGTTCAGCGACTCTGATACTGTTTCTACGGTGGGCTCCACATCTCCTGCGGAAGATACTAAGATAATCGCAGGCAAGCTTATTGGAAGCTTTTATGATGCAAGTGAACTTATGGAAGGTTTACCTATGAGCATAGAGCTTGACAATGATGATACGCAGACAGTGGAAGGCAATGACGGCTCGCCGGTTGTATACACAAGGGTCGCGAGCAAATGGAGCACTGCCGACGAGCTGAACCATTACCTGACAGATACGTTCTCGGGAATAGTTCTCGATGACTTCAGCGCAGCTTTCTTTGACTACACCGGTCGTGAGCCTGCGTTCAGAGAGATAGACGGAAAGCTCTATTTCAGGAAGGAACATGATTACACTGAACCTGCTGATGAAGAACGCAATGTTATAGGCAAAGCAGCAATTGAAGTTGAAAACTATGACGGAACCAGCTTTGATATATCTTTGACCACAGATTATTATGATACCGTCGTTATGCCCGATACACCGTGTTATGGCCATGCTGTTCTTGAGGGAGGAAAATGGAAGCTTGACAGCTTCAGAACTGATGTTGCTTCGTCTCAACTCAGAGCAGAGCAGGATCCGGATAAGTTTGATAAGGAAGACGCTATGGATCTGCTGATGTCATTTGAAAATGCTGACAGAATGCTTGCAGGAGACATCAAATTAAGAACCGACCGTGGAGATATTAAGTATCTGGATCTTTCTTCGCCCTCCGACGGCAAGGGAACAGCTGTATATTACAGAGTCATCATGTCAGGCATTTTAGACATGGATATGATGAAAAACGAAGTTACGTCAGCTGTTACGGAACCTGCGCTCAGCAAGTCATACGCCTTTATCTATGACGATGAAGCCTTTGAAGCACCAATGTTCAAGGAATTTGACGGAAAGCTCTACTGCCGTGATTATGCAAGGGGAAACCGCTATAACTTATCAGGAAATCCTGAGGTTATAAGCAATGAAGACGGAACATATACAATTATCGCACTAAACTCAATACCGGGGGGTACGGAAAAGGTTAAGTTCACAGCTGTATATGAGGATAAATGCTGGAAGATAAGCGACTTCGGTTATCCAGATGACGAACAGCCTACAGCCGCAGACAGCGACGCCCCGGGCATTGCAAAAGAAGCTCCGAATATGCTGAATGATGTAATGAAGGTCATGAACGGAACAGTTATAACAGATGAAATCGACCACCTCGATAACGACACGATATATAAATACTGCGGAATGACAAATCCTAACAATATCGCTTACTACAAAGTCGATGATCCGCGTTTTTCAACTCTTGACGATATTAAGAGCTTTATCAGCGAACGAACAGTCGGCTCGTACAGAGAAGACTTGATAAACGCAATTACAGCTCATTCTGATTCGGACGGATTCCCAGTTTATATCGAAAATGTGGAAAACGGAAAGCTCTACAGCCGCATTTCAAGATTCGGAGGCCTTAATTTTACAGGAGATGTCGAGGTAATGAATTCAACTGAAACAACAATGACTGTACGTGCTAAGGTTGATGATCCGACAGACTCATATATGCTCATATTCCTTGAACTTGATGACGGGAAATGGAAGATATCTACATTCAAATATATGTAAAAACAAAAGAAAAAGCCGTGCTGCCTAATAGCACGGCTTTCCCTTTTTCTGATTTGTCCCTTACAATTCAGTTTTTGGAATTATATCAACCTGTACGGCGAGTTGTGCAGATACGCCGTACAGACCAATACCGAAAAGAATCATTATGACATTGTCCAGCTGTCGAAGCTTACATCACCGTTTGCGATGAAGTAGATGTCTGATGCACCGCTCGGATAATCAGCAAGTACTGTGTCGATCTCTGTCATAGAGCCGCCTGCAGGTACTTCAATGTAGCTGATAGCAGTGCCGCTTGTTCTTGAACCTGCAACTACCTTGATGATAGCGCCGTTCTTTGAAGAAGCCTTTGCCTTGAGAGTTCCGCTTGAAACCTTGGAGAAGTCTACCTGACTTACCTTAGCCCACTCGCCCTTCTTGAACTCTACTGTAGTATTGCCTACGCCTGATACGCTTATGCCCTTTGACTCGTTAGCCATTGTAGATGCGCGTACTGTCTGTGTAGGATCGAGGTTCTCGATCTGCTTAACGCCTGTCATATCACCCTTTGCACTGAGTGTGCCGTTTGACGGATTATATGTACACTCGTTGAGCTGAGTTGAACGGTAGTTTCTGTCCTTGCCGCCGTTCATACGCATTTCCTGCTGACGTGAGTGGTATGCTACATAGTACTTGTCCTTGAAGAAGATGATCGAGTGGTGGTTGTTACCGCCGTTGTCGATACCCTGTGTACCTGTATTCTTGAATACGTTACCCTTCAGCTGGCTCGATGTCCACGGTCCGAGAGGATTCTTTGATGTCATGTAGAGGATGTCAGCGTTGCCGAAGCCTACGCCGTTGATGTTTGTACCGTTAGGTACGTTCCAGTTAGCACAGTATGAGTAATACCATGTATCACCGATCTTGATAAGACTGGAGTCCTCGAAGAGGTATGGAGTCTGCATTGTCTGCGGGCTGCCGTCCAGTGATATCATATCTGAGCCGAGCTTTACACAGCGTCCTGTCTTCGGGTTGGATACGTCTCTGTTGTCAACGCCGCCGCCGAAGAAGAGGTAAGCCTCGTCTGTTTCCTCGTCATAGTATACGCCCGGGTCGAACATCCATACAACGTCAGAGCAGTTAGGTGACTGACCTGTAAGGAGTGCGTGACCGAGAGGATCCGACCATGGACCTGTCGGGCTGTCAGCTGTAAGAACGCCGATACCGCCGCCGCTGTTAGCGAAGTAGAGGAAGAACTTGGGCTTGCCGTTGATCATCTTCCATGCTGCGTCAGGTGCCCATGAGCATGATGCCCACTTGGCTGCACCATTCTGGGTTCTGCCGTTTCTGCCTGCTACAGGGATAGCACCGTGGTCTGTCCAGTTAACGAGGTCGGCAGATGAGATACAGTTGATAGTACCAACGTCGTATGAGTTCTCCTGTATTGTATTGCCGTTATACTCAAATGCGTCGTTTGTGGTGTAGATATAGAGTCTGCCGTCATATACCATCCAGCCTGGGTCTGCGCCGAAACGCTGTGTGGTAAGAGGATTGTTCTCGTTGTCCTTCTTCCATGATTCAGCAAGGCTTACCGAGCCGAACTTTGAAGCGAGTTCTGAGAGATCTACCTCAGGCTTGTTTACAGGGAATTCTGTTATCTTCTTGAGGATATATTCCTGGATAAGAACAAGGTCTGCTGTTTCAAACTTCTTGTTCTGATCTACGTCGGCTGCCTTCTGAGTCTTTGAATCGTCAAAGCCGCCTGCAAGAAGTCCCTTTCTTGCGGTTATCATATCAAGCGAGTCTATCTTTTCATCGAAATTGAGGTCGCCGAGGAGTACCTGACGTACCTTGGGCTGACCTGCGCCGTCAACTGCTGTGCCCTTAGGAGCACCGATAGCCTCGTCTATATAGAAATCAACATACTCGTTCTCGTCTGTCGTTTCAACATAGAGCTGAAGATCAGTTGCACCCTCGGGGATAGTGTAGCTTGTATTTGCAAGCTGTACCCACTCGCCCTTAGGAGCGGAAGCGATAGCTACCTGATCATACTTCGTTGTTGAGCCGTCTGAATACTGGAGTGAAAGCTTGAACTCCTGAGTATCGGAAGAACCGCTTGTATAGCAGGCATTTGTGGAGAAGCTGTATGTCTCTCCTGCCTTGAAAGCGCTGCCGAGCTCGAGGCTCGCACCGTTCCAGCTGTTTGTTCTGCCGCTTACATACAGCGACTTGCTGCCTGCAAACTTGGCTGTACTGCTTGTCTCAACAGTAGCAGCGCCTCTGCCTGACCAGCCGTCCGATGAGCTCTCGAATGTGCTGTGATACCAGTATCCGTCTGCGTCCTGCCCTGCCTTTGTTGTAGTGTCTTCTATCTCAGTTGTTGTGGTATCGTTGTCTTTCTTTTCGTCGTAATTCTCGTAAACTCTTACTTTCTTTACATTAGCCGAGCCGTTTGATCTGTAGCCCTCAATGTTGAGAGATACCTCATAGAGAGTACCCGACATATCGAGACCAGCCTTCGACCATGCGTCGAAATGCTTGGAAACGTCAATTGTTCCGCTCATATTATTCTGAGTGTTGTTTCTTGAACCGCTTGTCTGACGAATGCTCCAGTACTGCGGGAATGTAGCCGTACCGTCGAGAGAAGGCTGATTGTAGCGCATTGTCTTTGCTATGTCATATGTATTGCCGTTAAGTGTTACGCTGCCCTTTCTCTCTGCACCGTCTCCGGGTGGACGCCAGTCTCCCCAGCCTTCAACGATGTAGTACTCCATAAGAGGATTTCTCGTCCAGCCGTATACACACATATAGGAGTTTCCTCTTGGTGTGTACTCTACGTCGTACTCGAGAACTATATTGCTGCCTATCTGTTTATAGTTCTGTTTTTTGCTGTCGTAATTTTTTCCCATACGAGCGAGGAAGTTCTCAATGTTGCTCCAGGAACAGGTAAACGAGCCTGCACTCGGATTCATTGATGCCTGACCCTGTCCGTTCTGATTCCACATTTCGTAGTCGTAGCCGCCGACATTGCCTCTATTCTGCTGATCGGCTGCGTCTACAACAGAAACGGAGGGGATTCCCGTTGCAAGCATCAATGCGGACACTGTACCGCTGATCGCTCTTTTCAGTGTTTTTAAATTCATAAGATATCAACTCCTTATTTTACTTGGGTTTTGCCTATGCCTATAAATAAATGAATTAAATACATACCTCCTTCTTAGTTAAAATGTGACAAAGTCCCCATGATAACCTATATTTTTCACTTATACTATACATCTTTTGTACAGATTTGTAAAGTAAAATCAAAACAAAAAGCAATAAATGTTCAAACAAAAGCAAGAAATGGCAAGCTTCAAACATTTTCCGATACAAATGCTGTGCGAAATGTCACGGCAGACTGTAGGGGTAAACTTCCACCTGTTCGCAGCTCAGTTTAAAGCTCAGCACATCGTCCGCGGCGAAATGCTGCTCATCTTCCTCGATATACAGCATCTGCAGCCAGTCCTCCGCAAAGCGCAGGAAATACACCTCGCCGTCGTATTCCTCACAAATGGCTGTAAAGCGGACTCCGTCACCCTGCAGATAAACGAATGGTTCCTCCCCGGAGCTGTGCTTTGTCACTTCATCGCAGGATATGTCCGCTAATGTAAGCTCCGCACGGTACGTACTGCCGGGCACGGGCTTTATCTGTCTGCTCCGCCATATTCCCCTGAAAACACCTATACCGGTCTCACACTCGGCGACGGTGATACTGCCGCGTTTTTCAATGTTAAGAAGCTTTATCAGCATAATCCACTTCCTTTCGCTATCGGTCGTTCAGCTCGTCCTCAAAATCGCAGGCAGGAACAGCTCCGCCGCAGAACGTCTTCAGAAATGAGATAAGCTCCCTGAGTTTTTCAGTATATACGTCCTTTTCAGCTTTCCCGCTGCTGTATACTTCAATATAGTATCTCCAATAGACAAAATCCGTTTTGTCACGGGAGTATTCCTTTTCGTCATAATAATCATTCCGCCTTACGTCCATGTCGCACCATTCCGTGGAAAGACTGTGCAATATCGGATCTTCATCTGAAGCTCCCGCGTATTTGCTGATCTTTCCGAAAAAACTGCTGAACTCCAGCGAAGAGTCCACAAATATTTTGCAGAACATAGCATTATCTTCCTCTGTATTTCCGAAAGATGTCTCCGTGCTGCTCACTCCGTTAAGAATATTGTATACAAAGCCCTCCATCTTATTCATTTCCAGCTTTCTCACGCTGTCTGTGGGAATGAGCACTGCGATACCGTTTTTTACCGTATATTCGTACAGCTTCATGAACATGTATGACTGTATCGAGCATTCCGTGCTGTTTATCCACGGAAATATCAGGTACCTCTTCCCTTCCGATATGCCTATGGCACAGGAGCACAGATACGACCAGTGCCATAATTGCTGCAAACGCATATCGAACACTTTCGGCTGTATATCAAGAGCTTTTACAAGCTTGGAATTTACGTCGATAAGGCTTCTGAACCTGCGCCTTTTCTGAAAAAAGCCCTTTTCACGCAGGTTAACATAGAAGATATCCCTCCGAAAGTCGTCAATAGGAACAGGCTTGTCATCAAGGAATACGCTGCCCCCGTTTTTAAGGCTCTTAGCCGAAACTTCACTGCGTAACCTTTCCTGATACTGCTTATCCCCGGTCATCACAAAATTCAGACCGCTTTTCAGCATCATGTCCGTATTTTGGCTGTTTATTAAAGGCGCCATGGTCTCGGACAGCCATTCGTGATAGTAGTCGTATTTCTCCTCACACCACCAATCAAGCAGTGTGTTCAGCTTTTTTATATCCTCGTCGGTGCTTGTGCATTTGTACTGCTCAGGATCGCGGTTCACCGTGACCTTATGAGCGTTATCTGCCGAAAATTCGATGATATATATACAATATCCCGTCCAGCTCCTGTGTGCATAGAGCTTGTTTCCTTCCATGTACCAGAACCACTTGTCCTCCATTTCCTGAGGAATATTGCCGCGGCGCAGGACTTTGAGCTGCTTTTCGTCAAAGGCTCTGTTCAGTATAAATGTTTCGTTTTTTTCGGGCATATCAGAGCTTTTCCAGTCCGATCTCTTTGCAATTTCCATTGGTTTCACACCTTTTTATGTATTTCAAACGTTTTTAAGCTCTCACTAAACATTAATGCTCCCCTAGCAAATTTTTATAAAAATAAAGCGGCCATTTGTCGGAAAACAAACAGACCGCTTTCGCTCTTTCAGGATATGGTTACACGTTCAGGAACTTCTCGATCACTGACATGATCTCCTCAAGCCTTTTTTCGCCTATACCCTTAATATTTCCAAGCTCACTCTGAAGCGCTGAAAGGTCGATGACACGCTCTTCACTGCCTGTCAGCTCCGCGCCGTATCGAAGTATGAATTTCGTGAGCTCATCGCGATTCATTTTCTTGATCTTTCTGTAAGTTTCTCTGTCGATTATTTCATTTTCAGTCATTAAAAACTTCTTCCTTTCATTTGCAGCCGGAACTGTAATCTGCCTGCAAGAGCTTTCCATGATCAGCATCGCTCTATGCACAGCACACCGCCAACGATTCCTGTAAAAATACTCTCAGCAGCCGCAAATCTCCTTTTTATCCAGATATATGTCTCTAATTTAAAGATACCACATAAAACCGCCGATGTCAAGACGGGAAATCCGCTGAAAAGCCGAATTTAAAGCAAAAGCACCGAAAAAAGCTTTGTTTTCGCGCCTTCCGGTAAATATGAACTTTTTATAAAACTTTTCCATTCACTCCATATGCCGCAAAAGAATGTTTTGTTTCCTCAAAACCTGCACTTTTTACAAAATATCCGCTTTTTGGCCGCACAGCATTAGTTAAAACAAAAAAATATCTATCCCGGTGTTGACATCACTCCCCTCCTGTGGTATAATAATATAGTCGCAGATGAAACTGCACTATATATCGCGGTGTGGAGCAGCTAGGTAGCTCGTCGGGCTCATAACCCGAAGGTCGTTGGTTCAAATCCAGCCGCCGCAACCA
>NZ_JAFYYT010000053.1 GCF_017549005.1 Ruminococcus sp. | reverse complement strand
GAACCAGGGACAGCAGAACAACGACTGGAACAACTGGAATCAGGGACAGCAGAATAACGACTGGAACAACTGGAATCAGGGACAGCAGAACAACGACTGGAACAACTGGAACCAGGGTCAGCAGAATAACGACTGGAATAACTGGAACCAGGGCCAGCAGAACAACGACTGGAATAACTGGAACCAGGGCCAGCAGAACAACGACTGGAATAACTGGAACAACGGTCAGCAGCAGAATAATGACTGGAATCAGTGGAATCAGGGCGGTTTTGACTGGAACAACTGGAATGTAAATGACTGGAACAATCAGAATCAGCAGAACAACTGGAACCAGGGACAGCAGCAGAATGACTGGAACAACTGGAATCAGGGACAGCAGAATAATGACTGGAACAATCAGAACCAGTGGAACCAGAACAATGACTGGAATAATCAGAACCAGTGGAACCAGAATAATGACTGGAACAACCAGAATCAGTGGAATCAGGGCGGTCAGGACTGGAATAACTGGGACGTAAACAACTGGAACAATCAGAATCAGCAGAACAACTGGGATCAGGGACAGCAGCAGAACGACTGGAGCAACTGGAATCAGGGTCAGCAGAATAATGACTGGAACCAGCAGAATAACAACAACTCATGGTACAACTGGGAAGTAAATGACTGGAACAACCAGCAGAACAACAATCAGAACCAGAATCAGGGCAACGGAGGCGCTTCAACAGGCAGCTTCAACAGCTCTGCTACAATGGCTGATGACTTCAGGACCGGTTCTTCACGTTACTTCATAGCTTCTGACGGCTGGACAAACGGCAATCCTTTCGACTGCGGCTGGTACAAGTCTCAGACTGCTTTCAGAAACGGTGCGCTCGAGCTCACTATCGACAAGGATAACACAGGCAAGTACAACTATGCAGGTGCTGAGTACAGAACCAACGATTTCTATGGTTTCGGTTACTATGAGACATCTATGCAGGCTATAAAGAACAACGGTGTTGTATCTTCGTTCTTCACTTATACAGGTGAGTCTGACAATAATCCATGGGACGAGATAGATATCGAGATCCTTGGCAAGGACACTACAAAGGTTCAGTTCAATTACTATACAAATGGTAAGGCTGACCACGAAAAGCTCTATGACCTCGGCTTCGACGCTTCACAGGGCTTCCATACATACGGCTTCGACTGGCAGCGCGACCATATCACATGGTACGTTGACGGAAAGGCAGTATACACAGCTTATGACAACATTCCTCAGACACCCGGTAAGCTTATGATGAACGTATGGCCGGGTACAGGTGTTGACGACTGGCTGAACCACTATGACGGAAGAACTCCGCTTACAGCTCGTTATCAGTGGGCAACATACAACAAGCAGTAAGCGCTGACTAAAGATCCTTTTATAAAGTTAATATGATTTTTACGGGAGCAATATCTGCATATTGCTCCCGTTCTTTTTAGGTAAAAATTATGTGTGGAACTGTGTGGACATTCGAGGTTTTTTGGTGTCGTTTCTTGTAATAATCTTTAAAAAAATCACAAAACGTATATAATCCTTTAGCATATTTCACATATTTGCTGCTATCAAATTATACAATCCACCAAAGTTAATATATAACGTATTGACAATGGGGGGAATATTGTGTAGAATACTAAGTATCAGGAAGAAAGTTATAAATTAATGTAAGGCAATAATTTTTTCACATATTAATTTTAACATTTAAGGAGGAAAATCTAATGAAAAAGTTTCTTGCAGTACTCTCAACTCTGGTGATGTTAGGTTCACTCGCTTCATGCGGCGATAATTCAAGCTCATCAGACAACAACAGCAGCAATAACGACACTAAGACTACTACCGCAGCTAAGAAGGACGACGCCGAAGCAAACAACGACGGCGATTCAAACAGCGGCGGCAAGAAGACTGTCGGAATTGCTATGCCTACAAAATCTCTCGAGCGTTGGAACCGTGACGGCGAATACCTCAAGGAGCAGTTTGAGGCAGCAGGCTATGATGTTGAGCTCAAGTACTCAGACAATAAGACAGAGCAGCAGAACAACGATATCCAGTCAATGATCGCAGATAAGGTAGATCTTCTCCTTATCGCTGCTATCGACGGCGAGACCCTCTCTCAGACACTTGCCGACGCTAAGGCTGTAGATATCCCTGTTATCGCTTATGACCGTCTTATCATGAACACAGACGCTGTTTCTTACTATGTATCATTCGATAACTACACCGTTGGTAAGCTCCAGGGCGAGTTTGTACGCGATACCCTCAAGCTTGACAGCGAGGCAGGTCCTTTCAATATCGAGTTCACAGCAGGCGACCCTGCAGATAACAATGCAGGCTTCTTCTTCAACGGCGCTTACGATGTTCTCAAGGACTATATCTCAAAGGGCGTGCTCAAGGTTCCTTCGGGCAAGACTACTTTCGAGCAGGTAGCTACACCTACATGGTCTACTGATAAGGCATTCGAGAATATGCAGAACACTCTTGCTTCTTACTACTCAGACGGTACAAAGCTCGATGTTGCACTCTGCTCAAACGACTCAACAGCTCTCGGTGTTGCAAAGGCTATCGACTCTGACTACAGCGGAGGCAATGCTCCTCTCGTAACAGGTCAGGACGGCGATATCGCTAACCTCCAGAACATCGTTGACGGCAAGCAGTCAATGACAGTATACAAGAACGTAAGCGATGAGGCAGGCGTTACTCTCGACGTTGCAAAGGCTATTCTTTCAGGTCAGACACCTGACGCAAGCCTTTCACTCTCAGCTGAGGCAAAGTATGATACAGAGTCATACAACAACGGCGTTAAGGTAGTTCCTTCATATCTGCTCGTTCCTTATGTTATCACAAAGGATTCACTTGATAAGCTTGTAGATACAGGACTTTATAAGTGGGACAGCAACAATAAGTATCTTGAATCAACAGCTTCTACGACCTGATGAAGAAATAACATATTATAAATCATAATGTCTGAAAAAATGGGGGACGGACTGAGTCCGTCCCTTTTTTCTGAATGAAATTAGGCGCATTCGGAAAAAATACCCCGTAAAATCGCTGTTTCAGACATGGTAAAGGAGGGATATAATTGGCAGAGTTTATTCTTGAAATGAAAAATATCACTAAAGAGTTCCCCGGTGTAAAGGCTCTCGATAATGTTAATTTACAGGTCCGCTCCGGCGAGATACACGCCCTTGTAGGTGAAAACGGCGCAGGAAAATCCACGCTTATGAACGTTCTCAGCGGAACCTATCCTTTCGGAAGCTATACAGGCGATATCGTGTATAACGGCGAGATCTGCCAGTTCAAAACGCTTCACGACAGTGAAGAAAAGGGAATAGTTATCATACACCAGGAGCTTGCGCTTATCCCCGAGCTTTCCATCGGTGAGAATATGTTCCTCGGAAACGAGCGCAAGGGACGCTTCGGAATAGACTGGGACAAAACCTATCACGAAGCAAGGGAGCATATGAAACAGGTAGGCCTTAAAGAAGAGGCGACCACTCTCATAAAGGACATCGGTACAGGTAAGCAGCAGCTCGTTGAGATCGCAAAGGCTCTCAGCAAGAACGTTAAGCTGCTCATACTCGACGAGCCTACCTCATCTCTTAATGAAGAGGATTCAAAAATGCTTCTTGACCTTCTTCTCGGATTCAAGAAGGACGGCATGACTTCGATCATTATTTCCCATAAGCTCAACGAAATTTCCTACGTTGCCGATAAGATCACGGTCCTCCGCGACGGCTCGACTATCGAGACTATCGACAATGAAGCCCATAATATCGACGAAGCACGTATCATACGCGGAATGGTCGGCCGTGAGCTCAGTGACCGTTATCCTGCACGTGAACATAACGTGAGCGACAAGATAGGTATGGAAGTGAAGAACTGGAGCGTTCATCACCCCATATACAACGAGAAAAAGGTCGTTGACAACGTTTCGTTCAATGTTCATCGCGGCGAGATAGTCGGCTTCTCGGGATTGCAGGGCGCAGGACGTACTGAGCTTGCAATGTCTATCTTCGGAAGATCATACGGTACGAATATCAGCGGCGAGTTGAAGATCGACGGTCAGGACAAGAGCCTCAGGAACGTCCGTGACGCTATCGAGGCAGGTCTTGCATACGTTACCGAGGACAGAAAGGGAAACGGTCTTATCCTCGAGCAGAGCATTGCTCAGAACACAACTATGGCGCGTCTTGAAAAGGTGTGCAATAAGGGCATAGTTGACGTCAACAAGGAAAATGCAGTTGCGGATGAGTACAAGGAAAAGCTTCGTACAAAGACGCCTTCCGTACAGCAGGCTGTCGGCAATCTTTCGGGCGGTAATCAGCAGAAGGTGCTGCTTGCCAAGTGGATGTTCGCCGATCCTGAGGTGCTCATACTCGACGAGCCTACAAGAGGTATCGACGTCGGCGCTAAGTACGAGATATACTGCATAATGAACGACCTTGTGGCACAGGGCAAATCCGTGATAATGATATCCTCTGAAATGCCCGAGCTGCTCGGTATGTGCGATCGTATATACGTTATGAACGAAGGCAGAATGGTTGCGGAAATGCCTGCGTCAGAAGCAACGCAGGAAAAGATCATGTCCGCTATCCTTCAGTCTGACAAAAAATAAATGATCGAAGGAGTGTAACATGAACGCTAAAACTTTCATAAAAAAGTACACGATGGTCATCGCGCTCGTCGTTGTATTTATATTCTTTTCTCTTTGGACTGAAGGACGTCTCCTTTATCCACAGAATCTTTCAAACCTTCTGATACAGAACGCATACGTTCTGGTGCTTGCTTGCGGTATGCTCATGTGTATCCTCACAGGCGGTAACATCGACCTTTCGGTAGGCTCTACAGTCTGCCTCATAGGAGCTATAGCGGCTCAGATGCTTACAAAGCATAATATGAACCCGATAATCGTCATCTGCCTCTGCCTGATATTTGCTTGTCTCATCGGTATGTGGCAGGGATTCTGGATAGGTTACATACATATTCCGCCGTTTATCTGTACTCTTGCGGGAATGTTCCTGTTCAGAGGCTTCGGCCGTGCGATACTCGATTCAAAGACTATCGCTATCCCTCAGTCTGACGGTACTGTAGGAAAGAAGTTCCTTGACATCTTCGCTTCCTATATCGAAGTTCCGGGAATTGACACCAAGGACGTAAAGTGGTCTGCTTTCATTCTGGGTATCATTATTGCAGCAGCTCTTGTGGTTATCACATTCCTCAACCGTATAAAGAAGGCTAAGAAGGGCTACAAGCAGGTTTCTGCCGTATCACAGTTTGCAAAGATAATCGTTATCGACGTTCTCGTGCTGGCTTACACATGGAAGATAGCACACTATAAGGGAATCCCTGTAATGGCTATCTGGGTGCTTGCAATAGTATTCATCTATGCATTCATCACATCAAAGACTGCTTTCGGACGTTACTTCTATGCAGTCGGCGGAAACGAAAAGGCTACAAAGCTTTCTGGTATCGACACAAAGAAAGTATACTTCCTCGCTTATACATCAATGTCGCTCCTCGCAGGTCTTTCGGGACTTCTCGTTGCAGCGCGTGTTGGCTCTGTTAACGGCGATACAGGTAACTCGTTTGAGATGGACGCTATCGGTTCATGCTTCATCGGCGGTGCTTCGGCATACGGCGGAAGCGGTACTGTAGGCGGCGTCGTAGTCGGAGCTATCCTTCTCGGCGTTATCAACCAGGGTATGTCCATCAAGGGACTTGATAACAACTGGCAGTACGTAGTCAAGGGTGCAGTTCTTCTTATAGCTGTTATCTTTGACGTTGTATCAAACAAAAAGACAGGTAAAGCTGGCTGATAATACTTTTTGCGGCTCAGGAAACAATATCCTGAGCCGCAACTCGGTTTACAGCATTGTGAGGTGAAAATATGAACGGGATAAAATATGATACGGAAAAGCTGTCAAAAGCGGGAAAGGGTGCGGCATTAAGAGCAGTCGTTGCAATATATATCGCATATCTTGCCTTTAAGATATTTTTTGCCGAGAATACTTCCATGAGCGTCACGGTCAGCCGCATCATCGGAGCCATTTTCATGGCGGCAGATATCGCTTTTATCATTTACACCTATAATCAGTTCCATAAGGAGATGAAAGCTGCCGCTTTAGCCGATGAAGCTCCCGAAACAGACGCGGAGGAAAACGATGAGTGAATACAGAAACGGGCTTTCTGCCATAAAAGCTCTCTATGATGAGTATATATCCGAGGTGGAGCAGCTCGAGCGCAGCAAAAAGCCTGCGGACGGCCTTTTAGGGTTCGGGAAGAAAATTGCCGACGATCCCTGCCATGACCGCTTTTCGGAGCGGCTTGGGAAAATGCTTGAGGATTATGCCGCTGAAAAACCTGATACTTCTGATATAAGGGAAGTGCTGGAGTTCATCTACAGCATTCAGACCGAGCATAAAGACCCCGTCAGCGTTTACTGGCTCCTGAACGCGGTCCACGGATTCACCGCGGAGCTTGTGGGAATGCTGTCCCGTGAGGACGCTTCCGCATTGTATGAGTTTTATGAGAAAAAATGTCCGCGCAGAGAGAGATTCCCTGTGCAGAAAAAGATACTAAATGCGCTGAAAAGCGCTGCAAAATGATAGATCTCTGCCGAGTTTGGCAGAGATTTTTTTGTTAAAATATAAATATTAGTTTCAGGTAGTCCCACATAGGCTTTATTCTGTAATAGTTATATATGAAAATGCAGGGAGGTTTGCTGATGACAGGAAGTGAATTGAAAGAGTTTATCCTATCGTCTCCGCAGAATGGTCAGCGGAGATTTTTTGGCAGCGCTTCAGGAGGACATCGAATCTGTTCGTCCAAAGTATAACTTCAAGGAAATGCGTGACGCTCAGGCTGAGGTCGAGAGAAAGATACGCAAACTCAAGCACGCATTAAATGTGTTCAACACAACAACTATTGTTCCGGATTTTGATATGACAATCGACGAGATTCTCGTATTTCTTCCGCAGCTCAACAAACAGTGTTCTTTACTTAGCGGAATGAGGGACGCTATGCCCAAAGTCCGCGTAAGTTCAGGCTATTCCGGTAACAGTGCAACATTGATACCAACACTCCGCAGGGACGGTTCGTCCTATCTATATTTGCAGCACTATCCGAGCTTGAACGCGAACAGACATTACAGCGCCAGCGCGAGGGCATTGCTATAGCCAAGGCTCTGGGTAAGTATAAAGGCAGACAACCTATAGATATCGACTGGATAAAGTTTGGGCAGCTGTATGAGCAGTGGAAGTCTGGTACTATTACGGCTGTATGGTTTCAGAAAGAGATGGGCCTGCGTGCCAACACCTTTTACCGCAGGCTCAAAGAATACGAAAGAAAGTATATATAATGTAAGAAGGAGCCGGGTGACCGGCTCCAATCATATTTCAATAGGGTGTCCGTTTTCATTGCAATGTTTCAAAAAAGAAAATACCATTTCTGTGAAACAGTTTTTCGCTGTGTCAATAGACCGTGGTCTATTGGTATAGGCTCCTGTTTAGCTCTACGAACGAACTCTTAGGCAGTATCAAGGGACAATATGAAGTGTATCAATGTAGACAGAGGAAACAATACTGTGAAAAGACTAAAAAGATTTGCAGGGTAAATGTTCAGGATTTCAATAAGATAGATGTATAAAAAACAGCCGGCTTCATTCACTGCATCCACCACAACAACTTCCACGACAACTATAACTACAACCAAGAACAAGGAATGAAAAATGATATCTTTCATTACCATAAATAATCATCTTATAAAAGAGGCTGCGGACTTTTCCGCGGCAGAAAATTTTGCCTTTTGGCCATTTATAGCGTTTTCATAATAACCTTATTGATTAGCAGTGCCTGATAAATTCTTTGAAAATGTTCAGACTATTATCGTCTCGCGCATAAGAAAATTCAGGATGCCACTGCACAGCCCATAAGAACTTATGCTTGGGCGAATAAACGGCTTCAATAAGGCCGTCAGGGGCTTTTGCCATAGTTTTGAGCTCCTCTGACAGCAAACGTATGCCCTGATGATGATAGCTGTTGACAGGAAGCTCAAGTTTTTTAAGCAGCTCATGCAGAGGAGTTCCTTTATCTATATATACTTCATGACTAGGAACATCATACGGTGGTTTCTGACAATGTGTAACTGTGTCCGAAAATTGTGAAGGGATATCCTGCCAGAGAGTTCCGCCGAGAGCAGCGTTGATGAACTGAATACCGCGGCATATTCCTAGAATAGGTTTATTAATCTGCATTGCATATTTCAGCAGAAGCGTTTCCATAGCGTCACGTTCGGGACTGCATTCTCCGCAGGCACCTATTTTTCTTGCCGAATAAATTTCAGGGCTTACGTCCTGTCCTCCTGTAAACAAAAATCCGCTGCACATTTCTGTGATTTGTTCAATATGTGTATTTTCACTTGTCAACGGAAGCATTACAGGAAGTCCGCCAGCCTCAATGATACCACCGAAATATCCAGGAAGCATCCAATAGCTGTTTTTTGAGCAGTCAATAAGCGGTACAATACCTATGATTGGGGCTTTTTTCATAACGATACCTCCGAAAAAATAATGGTGCTGTTATTATTGACAGCACCATTGCTTTGTTTACATTATATCGCTAATTGCAGAATATGTCAATATATGATTATCGAAGACAGTATATAATCTACCATACAACCAGCGAAAGGTCAATCGGCAGTAAAAGAAAAAGCTCCCATTACTGAGAGCTTCTCTATCATATACTTTGAATCCAATGGGTTCAAAGTGGAGTTATATCATCTCCGCTGCCGTCAACAGTTTATGTCCGATGACCTTTTCAAGCACGGCAGAGGTCAGCTTTTCCTCGCCATTGCTGCCCTGGACCGCATAGTCCTGATAACTCTGGGCGAGCATCATTCCCATCTGCGGGATACCCGATCTTGCCATAACAGCCATAAATTCATTGCGGCTGACAGGCTTGATCTCCATATCCTTTCCCGAAGATCTTGCAAGCTCTGCATAGGTCACGGCATTGCCCGAAAGCTCCAGTATCTCCTCATCACAGCCGTAAGCGATCACTCTTGCACCTGCTTCGGCAAGGTCACGCTTTGCTGCTCAAGCCACCTTAGCATCTCCTGCATAGTACGGAAAAGCGCCCATTTTAGCACTTGCTTCAAGATAGGGCATCATCATTTCCAGATACCAGCCATTACGCAGGAATGTATGGGGAATGCCTGTCTGACGGATAAGCTCCTCGGTCTGCTTGTGATTGATCTCCAAACCGAATTTATGATACTGCGGTTCGCAGATACTTGTGTAGGCGATATATTTCACACCGCTTGCCTTTGCTGCTTCGACCACATTCTTTTGCAGATCGAATACGGGAACGGAAACAAACAGCAGACGGTCAACACCTTCCATAGCCTTTGTCATTCCCGACAGATCGGAATAATCAGCCACACGGACTTCAAAGCCCTTTGCTTCGAGGTCGGCTTTTTTGCCGTTATCACGCACAAGGGCGATAATGTTGTCATTCGGAGCGAACTCCTTTAAGAAATTGATCGCATAGCTGCCGTATCCTCCTGCGGCTCCTGTTATCATAATGTTCATAGTGGTTACCTCCTGTATTAAAGATATTTGACGGTTTCTGTTATGGGCTTGCGTTTTTCATGTGCGCCCGGATAGGGCTTTGCATCTTCTGCGGGATAGCCGATCGGCAGTAATGCAACAGGCTCTATATGCTCCGGAAGTCCGAATGCAGCCGATACCATATTTGCATCAAATCCTCGCACCCAGCAAGTGCCGATACCCTCATCAAACGCCTGCATCATCATATGTGTTGTGACGATTGCGGTATCGACTTCTGCCGAATCATTACCGTCTACCGCTTTATAGGATTCTGCTGTATTCGCACAGATCAAAAGATACATCGGTGCATTGAAGTGAAATCGTGTCAGCGTTCTGATCTTTGCTACCGCTTCATTGCTTTTCAGAACCAATATCCGCTGTGGCTGAGCGTTCATGGCAGTCGGAGCGACCTGTCCTGCACGGAGGATACGGTCGAGCTTTTCCTGTTCTATCGGTTTGTCCGAATACTGTCTGACTGAATACCTTGCTTCGGCAAGCTCCAAAAAATTGTTAAACATAGTCATTTCTCCTTTCAGTGGATAGATGCACCTAGTTTTCGGGCTTCATCTTCCTTGCCCTTTCCAAGGACAGTACCCCAGTTCTTCCAGCCCATAACATCGGTGAAAATGTGATAAAAATCAAGTGCTTGCTTATAGTATCCGCCCCGAGCAGTCATGATAAAAGCCGTTTCTTTATACTGCTTAGACATATCTGCATAGCCAATGCGGTTCTGGAGCGCATAGAGCCTGTCGATACAGACTTTGAGCTGTCCACTGACCGTACCCCAGTACATAGGAGAAGCAAACACGATCACATCAGCCCACAGATAGGCTTCATTTACCTTTTCCATATCGTCTTTCTGAACACACTGTCCGCCGTTCCTGCTGCAAGCTTCACAGGCAAGACAACCACCGATATTCATGCTCTGCAAATAAAGCTCACTGACCTCGTTGCCTGTGCTTTCTGCGCCTTCGGTAAACGCTTTTACGAGTGAAGCCGTACTGCCGTTTTTGTGGGGAGAGCCGTTGAGTATCAGAATCTTTTTCATCTGCTGAAATCAGCTCCCATCCTGAAACATTCCTGCATATCTATCGGGAATTGTGTATCATGGCGCTGTTTCTTCGCCTGCTCATCGAATGCACCCATACTGTATTTGCTGTAATCGCTGACCTGCAAAGTGTCGAGTGCCGCATAAGACCTTACCTCGCCGTGGAAGAACATCGGAGCGGTATTTTCGGTAACTGCAAGCGTGGGCTTCAAGCCGTTTTCATAATATTCGGGAGTTGCATTCATCGTCCAGATAAAGCCGACATTCAGCTTGCTGTCATAGTAGCTTATCGGTTGACCGTCATAGGAAAGCACGGGGAATGCAAGGCGTTCCCACAATGCACGGAAAGAAGCGGTAGGCTGACCAAAGTAGATCGGAGAACCGATAATGACTGCATCGGCTGCGAGAATCTTTTCAATCAACGGAGAAAGGTCATCTTTCCAATAGCACTTATTGCGCTCCGCCCCCTTCCGTTTACAGGCGAGACATGAACGGCATCCCGTAAAGGTCAGGTCAAAGATGTCGATATACTCTGTTTCTGCGCCGACGGATTCAGCTCCCCTCTGTGCTTCTTTCAGGAGCTGTGCCGTATTCCAGTTTTTTCTCGGACTTGCGTTGATAATGATTGTTTTCATAATCTCACCTCGTAGTTAGTTTAAGATCTTTTTGATCTTGATCGGTTTTTCTGTAATTCTATTATACGATAAGATTGTTCCAATTTCAATTGATAAAAATGCAGTTCTATCAAGATACTTTACATTTTCTAAAATCTATGATATAATCAGATGAAAAAGGAGGTCACAGCCATGACTATGAAAGACCGTACAAAGCTGATGTTCGCAGACGCATTGGAAGAAATATTGCAGGAGAAACCATTTGATAAGGTCAGAGTGCTTGACCTCTGCAAGCGATGTGAAACGACTCCGCAGACCTTTTACTATCATTTCCACGATAAGTATGAGCTGGCTGCGTGGGTGTTCCTGCATGATTTTGCCTATATCGTTGGTGATGCCGAGCCAGATTACTCTCCGCAACGACTTACAGAGATGACGAATCATCTGGTAGCAAGACGCATTTTCTATCAGCGAGCATACAACGATCATTCACAAAATGCCGTCAACACATATATGTTCAACTTCAATTTGCAGAATGCGAAGAAGATCGTGAAGGAGGTCACGGGAGAGGAACTGTCAGCAGAGCAGATGGTTCAGCTAAAATATCATATGCATGGTGTTATGGGCGTTTTTTATGAGCTGATTTATGAAACACTTGAAATGAACGTCGAGAAGATGTCAGCTTTTCTCTACGAAAAGACACCTGATTTTATGAAAGAAGCATTTGCTGGATACCGCTACAAGAGCGAGGAGATACTGGACAGCGATAAATGATGAAAAGGAGCAATGCGCTCCTTTTTTGTTTAATAAGCGCATAAATCTCATGAAATTATATGCACTTCGTCAAAGTTGTAATAATAATATTGACAACTTTCAGTTCTTGTGATATACTAATGTCAGAAAGTTGAAACAAACGATGTTACAACTTTACAGAAACCCACATTTATGTTATACTTTAGGAGGTATTCACTATGAAAATCGCAGTTATTTGTGCAAACGGCAAGGCAGGACAGCTCATCGTTAAAGAGGCTGTAAACAGAGGATTCGACGTTACCGCAGTTGTCAAAGGCGAGAACAAGTCCGCAGCGCAGAATGCTATCGTAAAAGACCTGTTCGATCTGACAGCGGCTGACCTCGCAGGCTTCGACGCAGTTGTGGACGCATTCGGTGCATGGACTCCCGAAACGCTCGGTCAGCACTCCACTTCTCTGAAACACATCTGTGATGTTCTTTCGGGAACGGATACAAGACTGCTCGTTGTCGGCGGTGCAGGAAGTCTTTATGTGAATGCCGAGCATACCGCCTGCGTTTCTGACGGTGCTGATTTCCCTGAGATCTTCAAGCCCCTTGCGGCTGCTATGGCTAAAGCTCTGGGCGAACTCCGTGAGCGTAATGATGTCAAGTGGACTTACATCAGCCCCGCAGGAGATTTTCAGGCTGACGGCGAACGCACAGGCAAATACATCCTTGCAGGCGAAGAACTTACTCTCAACAGCAAGGGCGAGAGCATTATCAGCTATGCAGACTATGCAGTTGCTATGGTTGACGAGATTGAAAAAGGCGGTCACATTGGTCAGCGCATCAGCGTAGTTAGAGAATAAGAAAGAGATGATCATTCGTGCAGATTACAAGTAAATTTACAGCGGCAGTTCATATCCTCACCTGTATCGAGGTTTTCGACGGTGAGATGCGTGTAACGAGCGATTTCCTTTCGGGCAGTACGGGCGTGAATGCGGTGATCGTCCGCAATGTCCTCGGACAGCTCCGTGAGGCAGGAATCGTAGAAACTCGTCAGGGCAGCGGCGGCGCACACCTTGCCAAGCCCACAAGCGAGATCACGCTGTATGATGTTTACAGAGCTGTAGAATGCACGGACGATGACGGACTCTTCCGCTTTCATGAGAACCCCAATGCGAAATGCCCCGTGGGACGGAATATACATAAGGTCATGGACGGCAGACTTGAAGCGGCTCAGTCGGCTCTTGAAAATGAGTTGAAAAAGACTACGCTTGCAGAGATCGTTGCCGATACCAAGAAGATCATCGAAGAAGAATAAACATAAGAGTGTGCTGAAACCCAGCACACTCTTTCCATAGAGGGTGATGTTATGACAGTGAAAGATTATCTCGCATTCATCGTGGAGCAGATACACTCCACCGTAATTGCGACCGTGGACGAGGACTGCTTGCCCGTGACCTGCGTGATAGATATGATGTACGCCGATGAAAACGGTCTGTACTTCCTCACTGCAAAGGGTAAGAACTTCTATCAGCGGTTAAAGGATAAGAGCTATCTTGCATTATCGGGCAAAAAGGGCGAGGATACCATGAGCTGTACCGCCGTTTCTGTTCGTGGCAAAGTCAGAGAGATTGGACAGGATATGCTCCCACTGCTGTTTGAAAAAAATCCGTATATGCTTGAAATATATCCGACCGAAGAAAGCCGGAAGGCTCTGACTGTCTTCCAGATATATGAAGGCAGCGGAGAATGGTTCGATCTTTCCAAGAAACCCATAGAGCGTGACAGCTTCATATTCGGCGGTGCTGAGAATAAAGCAAGCGGATATTTCGTGACCGATGATTGTATCGCCTGCGGTTCATGCCTTGCAGATTGTCCGCAAAACTGTATTGCCCTGATGGAAAAGGCTGTTATCAGGCAGGAAAACTGTCTGCACTGCGGAAACTGTGAGGCGATATGTCCCGTAGGTGCTGTTGTAAAGAGGTGATCGTATGACAAACAAACTCGATTTTCTGATAGACTATCTTCTTTCGGAAAGAAAAGATGTGGGCGATATCCGTATTCCCGATAATAACAACGACAAGTTCCGACTTTACAGAAGCCTTGTGAATATCCGTCCTGCGGTGAAAGCAGATGACAGCTTTCTGCAGACGGAGGACGAGTATCTGCGAGAGCTGACCGAAAGCAAAGGCATCACCGATATTGCGGACTTAACGCTCATAGAGGACGGTGTTTATCTCTGGCAGGGCGATATTACCACGCTGAAATGCGGAGCGATCGTTAATGCCGCCAACTCCGGAATGACAGGTTGCTGGCAGCCGTGCCATAGCTGTATCGACAACTGCATACACACCTTTGCTGGCGTTCGGCTCCGGTACGAATGCGGTCAGCTTATGGAAAAGCAGGGACACGAAGAACCGACCGGACAGGCAAAGATCACGAAAGCATATAACTTGCCCTGCGACTATGTAATACATACCGTCGGACCGATCGTTCAGGGACAGCTCACCGAGGAGCATTGCAGGCTGCTTGAAAGCTCCTACAAAAGCTGTCTTGATGTTGCTGTACAGAACGGAATCGGCAGTATTGCATTCTGCTGTATCTCAACAGGAGTATTCGGTTTTCCGCAGAAAGAAGCGGCGGAGATCGCTGCCCGAACAGTAAGAGAATATCGTCAGAAACACGATATACAGGTTGTTTTCAACGTGTTCAAGGAGGACGATTATGAGATATACAAAGGATTACTCGGCAGAAATTGAACGCCTGAGAAAAGAAATACAGACTGCTGATGCTATTATAATTGGTGCTGGTGCAGGACTTTCCACAGCAGCAGGCTTTACCTATTCGGGAGAGCGTTTGCAGAAATACTTTGCCGATTTCGTTGAAAAATACGGCTTCAGGGATATGTATTCCGGCGGTTTTTATCCGTTCCCGACACTTGAAGAACAGTGGGCATACTGGTCACGCTACATTTACATCAACCGCTACATGGACGCAGACAACGGCACATACAAGCGGCTGTTTGAGCTTGTGAAGGACAAAGACTATTTCGTGCTGACCACGAATGTCGATCATCAGTTTCAAAAGGCAGGATTTGACAAGAGCCGATTGTTTTACACGCAGGGCGATTACGGCTTGTGGCAGTGCAGTGAACCGTGTCACCAAAAGACCTACGACAACAAGGAAACAGTCAGGGCAATGTTTGAACAGCAGAAAGATATGCGTATCCCCACCGAGCTGATACCGCACTGTCCCGTCTGCGGAAAGCCTATGAGCATGAACCTTCGTGCAGATGATACCTTTGTCGAGGATGAGGGCTGGCACAAAGCTGCTGAGCGTTATCATGATTTCCTCGACAGCCACAACGGACAGCATATCCTGTTCCTTGAACTCGGCGTCGGCATGAACACGCCCGTCATCATTAAATATCCCTTCTGGAAGATGACCTATGCAAATCCGAAAGCTGTCTATGCCTGCGTGAATTTCGGTGAAGCCTATGTTCCCGATGAGATACAGGAGCAAAGCATCTGTATCAATGGGGATATTCAGGAAGTGCTGGACGGTATAGCTGAAAAGTGAATAGATGTTTGAAGAAAAAATCCCCGCACCACTTCTCAATCGCATGGAGGTCATTCAGTTCAGTGGCTACACGGAGAGTGAAAAGTATCAGATAGCCGTCAAGCACTTGCTTCCGAGAGCAGAAAAGGCAGTCTGACCGAAGCCGCAAAAAAGCTGTATATCTCACAGCCTGCTGTCAGTCAGGCTGTGAAGAAATTAGAGGACGAGCTTTGTGTGAAGCTGTTCATCAGAAACAAAAGAAGCAGCCTTATCCTCACCGATGTGGGTGAAAGGATACTGCTGCTTGCAAATCAGATGCAGGCTCTTGAAAACAGGCTCTATCAGACGGCTATGGAGGAAAACGAACTGTCCGGCGGTGTTGTTCGTATCGCTGCCGTACCCATAGGAACATCAATTATATTGCCGAGGATATCGCCAATATTCCGCAAACAGTTCCCCGATGTAAAGGTAGAGCTGCTGGAAAGCAATCCCCTTGAAGTGAAAAATATGGTGCTTGATTACAAGGCTGATATAGGCATAAGCACATCGCCCTATCTCGGCTTACAGCACAGAGTTCTGACGAAAGATCACATGGTCTCGGTCAACCGTGATAAGGCGGTAAGCGTTGATCTCAGGAAGGTGCAAACCGACCTTGTGCTATGCCGTATTGCGAGAGATTCAATCGCCGAGCAAGAAAACATTGACCTGTCCCACGCAATGATCGTTGATGCCGCAAGCACACAGCTCAACATGGTGTCACAGGGAAATGGTACAGGTGTGCTGTCGGAGCTTATGCTGTCGAGCATTCCCAACAGCCTTGTGATAGGCAAAGTCAAGCCGGATATTGAAGTGGAGATAAGCCTTATCGCTCATGATTTTAACGAGCTTTCTCCTGCGGCTGAGAAAATGGCGGATATGATATTGGAGAGAAAATTTTGACAAAAAGGGACGGTTGATGAAAAAACTCCGCAGGAGATAGCAGAATATGTGATGGAATGATAAGAGCCTTGCCCCGTTTGGGGCAGGGCTTATTCATATGCTGTTATGGGATATGAAGTAAAGTATATGTGAATTAAGAAAGAGCCGGCATTTTTGCCGGTTCCAAATCTCTTTCAACCGAAAGTATCCCGTAATTTTTCAAGAAACAGCTCAGCTGCAGGAGAAAAAGCCTGATACTTTTTCCATATAAGATCAAGTCCCGAGATCATTTTCGGAGCAAGCGGACGGAAACATAGTTCGCTTTCGTCACTCGTGTTAGTTATACCGTCTATACCTACAGCGTAGCCAACCCCGGATTTTACCATAAGTGCAGCATTATACATCAGATTGAAAGTAGTGACTATATTCAGTTTATCAAAGTCATCACCGAACCATTGAATGAAAGCGTTGTTTTCGCTTTTTGTATTCAATACTTGACGAGAAAAAATCAACGGTAAATCTATAATGTCTGCTTTGGCGATAGCTTTCTTTTTTGCAAGCGGAGAATCCTTACGCATAACAACTCCCCATATATCTTCGGCAGGCAAATGTATATAGTCATATTTCGTAACATTTGCAGGCTGAACAAGAATACCGAAATCAAGCAAACCACGGTCAAGCCGTTCAGTTACATCAGCTTCATTGCCGCTGTAAAGATGATATCGTATATCTGGATATTCCGTCCTTAGCTTTGAAATGAGGTCAGCAATAAGACTTACTGCAAGAGTTTCTCCGCCACCGATATAGATATCACCTGCAATCGGTTTATCCATAGAAAGAAATTCAGCGGATGTCTTATCCACCATTGCAACTATTTCTTCGGCTCTTTTACGAAATATGAAACCTTCCTGTGTCAGTTTCATGCTGTGACTGCTTCGGTGAAACAATTTCTGTCCAAGTTCATCCTCCAAGTCCTTGATCTGTCTTGACAGCGTAGGCTGAGTAATATGAAGCTGTTCAGCAGCTGCCGTAATGCTTCCTTCTCTTGCGATAGTAAGAAAATAGCGTAATACACGAATTTCCATAGCCGTACCTCCTTTCGGGTATGGCTATATTATATCATTTCGTGATATGCCTGTCAAGCATATCTTGATTTGCTTATAAAGTATTTGCTATTTCGTATGAACTATGTTAGAATGAAAGCACAGGGAGGTGAACAGCATGGCAGACAAAATAGACCTGTTCAGAATAAAGCGCAACCTGACCGATGCAGGTATGTCAGAAGCAGAAATATCTGAGTGTATAAAGCTGATCGAACAGAAGCAGTACACAGCACTTGATAAGCTGATTACAAAGCACAGACTTTCACTGCTCGACAGAGTCCATAAGTATAATTATTGTATAGACTGCCTTGACTACTTCACCCACACGATAAAACGATCATGATCACATCAGTAAAGCTTTACGTATCACATTACTTAGAAGGAGTATTATTATGAAACAAAAAAAGATTAGATTGGCAACTATAATGATCTGCCTATGTACTGCATTACTTACTGGATGCGGCAATTCTCAGAACAATTCTACACAGAATAACGTTGATACGCCTAAAAGCTCACAGACAGAAGCTGATCCAACCGAACAGCTCATCACTGATATGACAGAAAAAGGAGGAAATACAATGAATTTCATGGAAAATCTTACACTTACGCAGGAATGGGACAAGACTTTCCCGAAGTCTGACAAGGTTGACCATCAGAAGGTTACTTTCCACAATAGATATGGAATTACACTTGCGGCTGATATGTATACTCCGAAGAACTCCGACGGAAAATTAGCTGCTATCGCAGTATGCGGACCTTTTGGCGCAGTCAAGGAACAATGCAGCGGTCTTTACGCACAGACACTTGCGGAGCGCGGTTTCCTGACTATCGCTTTTGATCCTTCCTTTACGGGAGAAAGCGGAGGTCAGCCGAGATATATGGCTTCTCCTGATATAAATACAGAGGACTTTCAGGCAGCAGTTGATTTCCTTTCAGTACAGGATAATGTTGATCCTGATAAGATAGGAATCTGCGGAATCTGTGGCTGGGGCGGCATGGCGATAAATACTGCAGCACTGGACACACGCATCAAGGCAACTGTTACAGCTACAATGTATGATATGTCCAGAGTCAATGCAAACGGATACTTTGATGAGAATGATAATGAAGAATCACGTTTTGCGACGAAAGAAGCTCTCAACGCACAGCGTACAAAAGACTACGCTTCAGGAGAATATGTACGCGGCGGCGGTTGTCTGCCTCTTCCGGTGCCTGATGATGTTCCGTTTTATGTAAAGGACTACAGCGAGTATTACAAGGGCAGAGCATACCACAGTCGTTCACTTAATTCAAACGATGGCTGGAATTCAATAGGTTGCATGTCATTCATCAATCAGCCTATCAATACCTACAGCAACGAGATAAGAAGCGCGGTTCTTCTTATCCACGGTGAAAAGGCTCATTCATGTTATTTCAGCAGAGACACTTATGAAGCTATGACTAAGGACAGCAAATATGCTGACAATAAGGAACTCATGATCATTCCTGATGCGGTTCATACCGACCTCTATGACGGCGGTGGAAAGGACGCAATTCCGTTTGATAAGATTGAAGAGTTCTACCGTGAATATCTTAAATAAAGGAGAAAAACATGTCTAAAAAGGTACTTGTCATATCATCGAGCCTGCGTAACAAAAGCAATTCCGAAATACTTGCCCGACAGGCGGCAAAGGGCGCAGAGGACGCAGGTCACGATGTAGAATTCATCACGCTGAAAGACAAAACACTGAATTTCTGCAAGGGCTGTCTTGCCTGTCAGAAAACAATGAAGTGTGTGATAAATGACGATGCTTCGGAAATCTGTGAGAAAGTCGGAAATGCCGAGGTGCTGATTTTCGCAAATCCGATTTATTACTATGAGCTTTGCGGTCAGCTCAAAACCTTGCTTGACCGCTGTAATCCGCTTTATCCGTCCGACTACAAGTTCAGAGATGTGTATCTTATCACTGCCTCTGCTGAGGACGGCGATGAGGTCTGTCAGACAGCTAAAGGCGGTATGCAGGGCTGGGTGAACTGCTTTGAAAAAGCAAGTCTCGTCAAGGTACTTTCTGGCGGAGGACTATCCGAGCCTGCCGATGCAGAAGCAAATGAAGCATATCTGCAAGCTGCTTATGAATTAGGAAATAATGTCTGAGGAGCGTGGCAGCTATGACAACATCAGAGTTTATTGCATATATGGACAGCGGCAAACAGGTCACGGCGGAGTGCGGGATACATCAGACGATGCACCGTCTCAGTCAGGAGGCTATCCGCATCACAATGGAGATCAACAGCCGTTATCATACACCCGATGAAATAAATGTCCTTATGTCCGAGCTGATTGGAGACCCTGTTGAAGTCGGGCTGTTCCCGCCGTTCTATACAGACTGCGGCAAGAATATCCATCTTGGTAAAGGCGTATTCATCAACGCCGGCTGTAAATTTCAGGATCAGGGCGGTATCTATATCGGAGATGGTGCGCTGATTGGTCATAACACAGTGCTTGCAACGCTGAATCACGGACTGCTTCCCGAAGAACGCCATGACCTGATACCAAAGCCTATACATATCGGCAAAAATGTCTGGATAGGATCTAACTCAACAGTTCTTCCGGGAGTTACGATCGGAGATAATGCTGTCATCGGTGCAGGTTCGGTGGTGACAAAAGATATTCTCAAAAATATGATAGCAGTCGGAAGTCCAGCGAAAGTGATAAGGAGTATATATGATGAAAAATAGATTGTTTACATCATTTCTTTTTTCTGTTGTCATGCTTATGTTCAGCGGCTGCGGAGCATATGAAGACGCCTTACCAACAAACAAAGGAAGTTCCATAACAGCCACTGCTACGGAATTTAAAGAACAGACAGTGAAAGAATCCGAGCCTATTATGAACATTTCTGTCGGAGATAAAGAGTTTCAGATCACGCTTGAAAATAATGATACCGTTACAGCATTGAAGGAGTTTCTGCCCATGACACTTGATATGTCAGAACTTAACAGCAATGAGAAGTATTATTATCTTGATTTGAAATTACCGTCAGCTCCAGAAAAAGTCGGCAGGATAACCGCAGGTGATATTATGCTGTATGGTGATAACTGCCTTGTTGTTTTCTACAAGAGCTTTGACACATCATACACCTACACTAAGATTGGTCATATCAAGGATACAACCGGATTGACCGATGCACTTGGAAGCGGCGGAGTAACTGTTTCTTTTCAGCTCGCCCCCACCAAGGTCACATATACAGTGCAGGATATACGCAATCTCAGCGATTTTATCCTTGGGAAACCAACAGAAAATGACCTGACAGATAAACATTATGATCTTGATAATGATGGTATATGGAGTACCTTTGATATTGTTCTGATGAGAAAAAAGATACTTGAACAGAAAAATATGAAAACAGAATTTGATTTTGACAGCAAGACCGTATTGCTGAACAGCGGCTATGCAATGCCAATACTCGGACTCGGTACCTGGACGCAGGACGAGGAAACAGTTGAAGGATCAGTCTATACAGCATTGAAAGACGGTTATCGTCTTATCGACACGGCTCAGTATTACGGCAACGAAACAGGCGTAGGCAACGGTCTGAAAAGAGCTGTATCCGAAGGTATAGTAAAACGTGAAGATGTTTTCATCACAACAAAAGTAATGCCCTCCAATTATGAGAGGGCATATCAGTCTATAGACGATTCGCTTAAAAGACTAAACGTGGATTACATCGACCTTATGCTGATACATCAATCCGGCAGCAAGGATACGGAGGTCTATAAGGCTCTGTGTCAAGGCGTAAGAGACGGAAAGCTCCGCAGTATTGGTATTTCAAATTATTATACTCCGGAAGAATATGAGCGTGTTACTGCAGGTGAGAACATCAAGCCGGCGGTGGTACAGAATGAGAACCACCCATTCTATCAGAATACGGAATTCAAAGAATATGTATCAAAGTATGGAACAGTAATCGAATCATGGTATCCATTCGGCGGTAGAGGTCATACGCAGGACTTGTTCGGCAATGAAACGATCATGGATATAGCAGAAGCACACGGCAAGACTTCCGCTCAGATAATCCTTCGCTGGCATTTGCAGGCAGGATATATTACGATACCTGGTTCGCAGAACCCAGATCATATCCTTGAAAATATCAGTGTATTTGATTTTGATCTGTCCGATGAGGAAATGCATAGAATGAGAGCACTGCATACAGGAAAACGATATGAAAACTGGTAAACTATACATACCATTAGCAACAACAAATATGAAATTATAAAAAGACCAGCTCCGTAAAGGAGCTGGCTTATTTTGTATCGTTATACTGCCTTTCGTCGTGTGCATTTCATGTGCATTCCGTGTGCATAACGCCTGTTTTTTCTTCACACGCGACTGCAAAAATGCATTTAAAACTGTTTTCTACAGGCATGAGAAAAGCCTGTATTTCGGTGTTTTTCTCGAAATACAGGCTTCTTAAAAGAGCGGACAGAGAGGGATTCGAATATTTATAAAGCCTCGTTTTCGCCTATAATTAGCCTTTTATTTTTTTCGTATGGAATACTTGTATGGAATGAGATTTTACCTGATGAAATACTATTCTTCTAATTGAATACGGTTTCAACAACATTATCTCTGAGCCTAGAAGAATGCAGTACAAGCCTTCAATACAGCATTTGTTTCAATTATTCAATACTCATGATAACAGTTCTTTTGCAGTCAATTTTTAGTGATAATCCGTTGTCCCAGCTTTCAAAATCAATAACGTCAATCTCTGCTTCACTATCTGGATCAAATAAATCGTACAGCCTTATGAGATGTGGCTTAAAGGAAAGAGGAGACGAAAGATCTCCAACCATGACCTCTGAAGGACCGGCCCAGTAGCAGCCGCCATATGCGACAAGAGCTGTAGCGTGGTCGTAATGTATATCAGTTATTATGAAAGATTCTCCGTTTGGAGCTCCATAATCATTATCATAGCCTCTCGGGATATAGTTATATACCTCAAGGGTAGTAAAGTTTGGACGGTTGGTTTTACAGTAATAAAACCGAGACGAGTTCAACAAGCTCTGCATACCGTTTGAAAATTCACTGAACGAGGAGCAGATTGACGTATTCCACAAGATACTTGACTGCGTGAGCGAGACTGCCGCCGCTGAGATGAGAGCTGCCTACAAGGTCGGCTTCAAGGACGGTGCAACTATGATGCAGGAGATTCAGGACTGATATGATCACAGCATAAGGAAAGGGCTATGTCCTCAGTGACCGTGTACGGAAGGCGTAGCTCTTTGATGATCCATAATTACAGCAAGTTATAACCCAAAGGTTCAAACCATATAACCAATCGAAACTTCTCAAAGCCTTCTTTTCATGGTATAATACACTCAAAGAACTTCGATCGGGGGTGTTATCATGGAAGAAAAGGCAAAAAAGAAACTGACAGTCAAGGGACTTCTGAAAGCGCTTCTTGTTGTCCTGCTGATACTTGTTATCATATCGCTTGTCATCATTTTAGGTGGTAAGAGCAACAAGAAGGACAATGCGATTATCAGAGGTGAAAGTGAAACGAAGTCGCTTGTGGTCTATTTCTCGCAGGCAGATGTAGTCGATCTCGACAAGACCGATGCTGTTTCATCGGCAAGTATGAGAACGGATAACAGCGGCAATGTTTACGGTAACACGGAGTACGTTGCAAGACTTTTCCAGCAAGCAACGGGTGCTGACTTGTACAGCATTCAGACAAGCAGGCTCTATTATGAGAGTTATCCGCTGACGGCTTATCGTGCGTTCTGGGAGGAACTGTTTAACACCCGTCCGAAGCTGATCGGACTTCCCGATGATCTCGATCAGTACGACACGATCTATGTGGGATTTCCCGTATGGTGGTTCAATGCCCCGATGCCGATCGGTTCTTTCTTTGAGGAATACGATGTCAGCGGAAAGACCATCGTTCCGTTCTGCACCAATCAGGGCAGCGGCGTGGATTCGGGCTATGAGCTTCTGAAGGACGAATGTGACGGGGCAACGGTCGCAGAGGGTTTTAACGGAAATAATACCGATCTGAATGAAGTTACGAATTGGCTGAAAAGTCAGGGATATATCAATGACTAATGGGAGGTCTACTATGGAATATGTACAGCTCAACAATGGGATCAAAATGCCTATGCTCGGCTACGGCGTGTATCAGGTGACAAAGGATGAGTGCGAGAGATGCGTGACCGATGCACTTTCAGTGGGCTATCGTCTGATCGACACAGCGCAGAGTTATTTCAACGAGGAGGAAGTCGGGGCAGCGATCGCAAAGTCAGGTATTCCGAGGGAGGATATTTTCCTGACAACTAAGGTCTGGGTGGAGCATTACGGCTACGAGGAATGCAAGAAGTCGGTCTACACCTCCCTTGAAAAGCTGAAAACGGACTATCTCGACCTGATGCTCCTGCACCAGCCATTTAGTGATTATTACGGTGCATACCGTGCATTGGAGGAGCTTTACAACGAGGGCGTTCTCCGTGCGATCGGCGTATCCAACTTCTATCCTGACAGACTGGTAGACATCGCCAGCTTTGCGAACATCGTGCCAATGGTAAATCAGGTGGAAACGCACGTCCTCAATCAGCAGAAGGTTGCTAAGGAGTATATGGACAAGTACGGCGTACAGTGTGAGGCGTGGGCGCCCTTCGGTGAAGGCAGAGGAGGTCTGTTTGAGAATGAAACGCTCATAAATATCGGCAAAAAATATGGCAAGACCTCCGCACAGGTCATGCTCCGCTGGAATATCCAGCGTGGTGTTGTGGTGCTGCCAAAGTCCACACACAGAGATCGTATGATCCAGAATATCGACGTTTTCGATTTCGTACTGTCCGATGAGGATATGACAGCGATCGCCGCCCTCGACACGGCGACAAGCTCGTTCTTCTCCCACTACGATCCTGCAATGGTGGAGTGGTTCGTGAAGATGGTCGAGGAACGCAAGAAGAACAATCGAAGTGAGAAGGAAACAAAGAACTGGTAAGGAGAAATGATATGAGCATTTTATTTATCAACGGCAGCCCGAATCCTGATGGAAATACTGCCGGACTTGCGAAGATATTGCTGAACGGTAAGAATTACGAAACGCTGAATCTGACAAACTATGTGATCGGCGTGTACGGACAGAAGCTCCCTAACGATCAGTTTGATGAAGTGATCGCAAAGATCAAGGCGGCAGATGTGCTTGTGATCGGCTCGCCGCTTTACTGGCACAACATCTGTGGCAGTGTGCGTACTTTGCTTGACAGATGCTATGGTCCGGTCGGGCAAGGAGAACTGAGCGGCAAGCTGTTCTTTATCTTTCAGGGAGCAGCACCCGAAAAGTGGATGCTTGAAGCCGGAGAATATACAATGTCACGCTTTGCCGGGCTTTACGGACTTTCCTATGAGGGTATGATCGTGAACTCCTCCGATGCAAAAAAGCTGTCTGCAAAGGTATAAGATGTATGAAAGACCTGTCTGATATGTTTGGACAGGTCTTTTGGCATTAACCTAAAGGTTTATGCTTGCTTTTTCGTCGGTGCTGTGATATAATGGAATATAGCAGATCTCTACGAAGGGAGCATTATTATGTATAACCACCAGCTCGACACATTTATCGTTGTCGCAGACAGCGGCAGCTTCAATAAAGCGGCGGAAGCACTGTTTATCTCGCCACCTGCGGTAATCAAGCAGATCAATCTTTTGGAGGACAGTCTCGGCGTTCGTCTGTTTACACGCACGCACAGGGGCTTGCAGCTTACAAAGGCAGGACAATCGGTCTATGAGGATGCACGGTATATCATTGCCTATTGCCGTGAATCGGTAGAGAGGGCGAAGAAAGCCGATGACACACAACCGTCTGTACTTCGTATCGGTACATCGACCATGACACCCGGACAGACCATTGTGGATATGTGGACGCAGATCAGAGAGGAGATCCCCGACATCAAATTCCAGCTCGTCCCCTTTGAAAACACTCCCGAAAACGCAAGAGAGATACTCAAAAACATGGGAAAGAACATTGACATCGTGTGCGGAGTTTATGATGAACGGGCGCTGAAACACTGGCAGTGTGCTGCACAATTTGTAGCAGATGTACCGATGCGCTGTGCAGTATCGGTTTATGATCCTCTTGCGAAAAAAGACAGGCTGACCGTGGAAGACCTGCACGGCAGGTCGATCATGCTGATCCGTGAGGGCTGGAACGAGGAAACGGACAGGCTTCGCAAATGGCTCACGGAAGAACACCCTGAGATCAACATTGTGACCTTTGATTTCATCAATCTTTCGGTGTTCAACGATTGCGAGAACAGCGATCATGTCCTGATGTGCATTGATATGTGGTCTAATGTCCATCCGCTGCTGAAAACGCTGCCTGTGGACTGGGACTATTCTATGCCCTTCGGTCTGCTTCATGCACCGAAACCGAGCAAGACCGTGAAGCGGTTCCTGAATGCGGTGAAAAAAGCTGAATAAGTAATAACCCAAAGGTTAATAGGTCATAACAAACGGAGACTTCTCATGAGGTCTCCGTTTTGCTATAATGTAGGTAAAGAAAACCGAAACGGAGGTATTGCTTATGAAACATACAATGAAAATCATGATCCCATTCCTGATGATCGCAGGACTGCTCACAGGCTGTGGAAGTCAGGAAAGTATTGACACAACTGCTGAAACAACTCAGGCGACAGAGGCGGTAACAACTGCTGCTGTAACAGAAAAGGAAACGCAAGCTGAAACTGAGAAAGCAGCAGAAATCCACTAGTCTGACGAGTTGCACGGTAAAAACGTATCTGTTTTTTATGAACGATTGCTTCATGAATCACTTTCAGGTTTCTGTCAAATTCAGTCCTCATAGGCTTATTCTTTTTAGGACAGTTTAAAATATAAGGTCTTAGCTCAGAAGCAAGATTCTTTGAAGAAAGTGTCAGTAGTTTTTGAATAAGATCTTTGCGTTCTTCGATTCTTATATATTCGCATGAACTTACCATATCGATTAGAAATCTCAACTCATGATCGCTGAATATATGCTCAATCCTAATGTTAGTCTTTATCTTTTTACCATTTTTGGCGCCGCTCTTATATTTTCCGAATATATCGCTTTTGTTCTCAAGGAAGCTTTCGATTGCATCTAGACTTGTGTCAATGGTTTTGATGTTTATAGCATGATGCTCTCCGAATTCTCTTTCAATTATGGAAGCAAGTTTCTTTTTTTCAAGCATATGTTTTTCATCAGTATACTTCAGCAGTACGTATAAAACCATCAACTTAGAATCAGTGATGTAGTCTTTCCACTCTTCTTTTGGCTTTTTCTGTTTTGGAGGCATAATATGTACTCCTAATTTTTTAAATTGATGCAACCCTCAAAAACGTTATTTCCCATCTTTGTTACTGAATCAGGAATTGTTACAGATGTTAAACTGGTACAATTCTCAAAAGCAAGGTCACCGATACTTGTTACAGAATCTGGAATAGTTATAGATATTAAACTACTACATCCAGTAAAAGCTTGACTACCAATGCAAGTAACTGAATTGGGAATTACTATTTCTTTAAGCTTACTGCATTCAAAAAATGCAGCATCATCAATTATATTTACCGAATCGGGAATTATTATTTTTTCAATTGCACAGCCTTCAAACATGCCGGATTCAATGCTTTTAAGAGAATTTGATAAGGAGATTTCCTTTAATGAACTACAGTATTCAAAAGCTTCGTAACCTATATCTGTTACTGAATCTGGAATTATTATTTTCTTTAAATCACTACACCCCATAAAGGCTGATTTTCCAATACTAATCAAATTGGCAGAAAGTTTAATACTTGTTAAACTTATACAGTCACGAAAAGCTAATTCGTCTATATATAATACCGAATCTGGCATTATAATACTTTCAATGTTAAAATATTCAAAAAAGGCTTTTGTGCCAATACGAGTAACTGTATCTGGAATAATGATTTCATCATCTAATCCATTATATTTTATTAAAACTCCATTGACAATTTCCATGTTATTCTGCTGCATAAATAATATCTCTCCTTTTATAAATTTTAAATAAAAATGTGTAGCTTATCAACAATAGCATTATATCACATTTTACATATTTTTTCAATATGATAATAAAAATTTTACAATTTAGTTATTATAAGATTTCCTTTGTTAAGCAATTGTGAAGATTATAGCTATACTCGCTGATATTTTCAGACAAAAATTATAATGTAAAAATTATTTCAAGACTTATATTAAAGCCTCGCAGAGCGCACATACCATGAAAGTGGTATATAAGTGCGCCCTTAAATCAGGGAAAAAAGTAGCAAAGGAAAAAGAGTTTTGCAGCGAATATCACTGTGAGGATTTTTACAATGCACAGGGTCAATGAAGAAAAGAAATGCTCATTTTAATTGTCGAAGCAGAACTGAAAAAAATGATTTTTATTGATATGCTCTACAGAAAAAATCTCAGATGGAATTAAAAAAATGCCGTGTAGATGTGTAAAATTTCAGTTTGCCTCTATTTTACGGCATTCCTTTTACACACCTATGTACAGCACTACACACCTCATGTACAGCAATGGAACAGCAGCTGTGTAAAAAGCTCCGCGATATATAGCCGTTTACGCACCATGTGCAGCAAACACACCGTTTTTGAAATCCATTACAGTTTTCAAACTCTTAAGAATAGCAGCGCCGTACCACGTACCAGATGTACCACATTTATGAGCTGTTACGTTTGTTACTTTTGGTACACGGTACATGACTCAGCTTTATAAAAACAGTCTCCTTTGGGAAAAGTAATTTTCATCTGAATTTGAAAAATGATGTATTTGGTGTATTCAGTGTATTCACATACGGTGTTAAGCCGTTTTCGGATACACACTGAATACATCGCCGCTGTATCAGATGTATTTTTGAAGTTTCGGAATACAGGCAATTAGACACCAAATACATCAAATACACCGATTTTGAAATCTATTTCAAAATGGCAAGCGCAGAAAGAGATTTTTCCTGAAAATGATTTCTGTAGAAGTGATAACTGAGTACATTTTTCATTTCCAACGGAGTTCGGAATATTATGATTTTCAATGAAAGTTTCTCCTGCGATACAGAGAAAAACTTAAAAAGTTTTCGGCTCCTTTAGCGCGCCTGGGAGGAGAGCAAGCAACGCCAGTGTCAGTACACTTTGGCATTTCCTTCAAAAGCTGTATTTGCTTTTTCAGAGGGGAGCAAGCATATCAAGTGTACGTACACTTTCGATTTTTTGAAAAATCCGTAACACTTGCAGCTCGCTTTTTTGGGAAATTCCCAGCCCCTTTGCCTTTATAAAATATGTATAAGGACTTCAAACTTGTTATCTTGCTATAAAAAATAAAATCATCCCTTGCAGCAGTATCTACTGCATCAAGAGCAGAGCCACATCTTACAAGTATCTATTCTTCGTTGCAACAGAATACAGACTTGCAGTAGCCCCCTGACGGAAATCAGATTTTTTGAAGAAGCATATTTGTACAAACCTTACACGAACATCTGAATGGATAAAAATATGATTAGCAAACGCTTGTTTGATTTTGACAACAGGAATGAGTAGTTGCTGTGCTTTTATGACTTTTAATACAACAGAATACTCCCTATCAGAGATAGCAGTATACCCCCGGAAAAGCGCTTTTTTTCGGGGGCTTTTTTCTGCCATAATGTCAATTGAATATGAAGTTCCAGTGAGCTATAATGGGTATACGATTTGCAGATTCGCAGACAAATTACATAACGTGTTTCATCTCAGAAACAAAAAATTTTCAAGGAGGGATGAAAGTGAAAATACCGAAATTTTTATATGAAAAGTCTGCAAAAAATGCAGCGGATAGGAGTATTATGAAAAGGAATGAAAATGAAACCATCGTAACAACAGAAACCACTTCATCTATTGCTCTGACAGACGAACAGGAGAAAGAGTTTGTAAAGGCAATGAAGATCGGTTACTACAATGCTTTTTACAAACAGGGACTCATAACTGCGGAACAGCTTGAAAAGCTTATCGCATTGCAGGAGCAGTCCGAACAGGCAGCATGAACACATTCCCTCTGCATTTGTGTATTGACTTTAAAGTGTAAAAGTTATATAATAAAAATGCAGGGGGATTCATTCCCCATTACGGGAAAAGGAGGAAAATGAATAACAAAACTAAAGTTGCGGCGTACTGCCGCGTAAGCACCAACATGGAAGATCAGCTCAATTCTCTGTCAGCACAGATAAAGTATTTCACCGAGTATATCAGTGAGCATGAAGACTGGGAACTTGTCGAGGTATATTATGATGAAGGTATCACAGGAACTTCCGTCAAAAAACGCGACGGCTTCAATCGTATGATTGCCGATAGTGAGGACGGCAGAATTGATCTCATTCTTACAAAAGAAGTAAGTAGATTCGCAAGAAATACCGTGGATACTCTTAATTACACCCGAAAGCTGTCTGCGTTAAATATCGGCGTAATCTTTATGAATGACGGTATTGACACCCGTGAAAAGGATGGTGAACTTCGCCTGACAATTATGTCATCCATTGCACAGGAAGAAAGTCGTAAGATATCTGAGCGTGTTAAATGGGGAATGCGTCGTAAAATGGAAAATGGTTACGTTTACGGATATTCTCATCTGCTTGGCTATCGTATTAAAGAAGGTAAAATAGAAGTAATACCCGAAGAAGCAGAAATTGTCAGACACATCTTTCATAAGTATGTTTATGAAGGCAAGGGCAGCTCTATAATTGCAAATGAACTGAACGCTGAAGGCTATACAAGCATAAAGGGTGCGATTTTTCGTCAGGATTCTGTGATAAGAATTCTGAAAAATGAGAAGTATTGCGGTGATCTGGTGCAATGGAAAAAAGTATGCACTGACTATCTCACGAAGAAAAAAGCATGGAATGATGGAACAAACCCAAATGTTCCCATTGTTTCGATACAAGATCACCATGAACCGATTATTTCCAGAGAAGTATTTGAGGCAGCACAGGAGTTACTAAGCAAGCGCGGTAAAAAATCTCGTGAGGGGCGTAAGTATTCTCAGCACTATTGGCATAGCAGCCGGGTTTATTGCGGTAAGTGTGGAAGTCCTTTTGGAATTACGGGTAGGAAAACTATAAAAAATCGTTGTCTGCGCTGTATCAATCGCTCTAAGTATGGTACAGTACAGAAAATGAATGTTAACGGTGTTATGGTCGGATGCGACAATAGATTTATCACTGAAAAAGTCATCAACACCTGCATGAAATATGTACTGGAGCATATTCAGAATAAACGAGATAGTATTTCTGAGCAGCTTCTTGCTGACATTAAGTTCATACAGGAAACCGCTACCGTGACAGATACAAAGCCGTTGCAGGAGAGAATTGAAAAAATCTCTGAAAAGAAGCGCAATTCTGTTGATCTTATGCTTGAGGGCATCATTTCAAAAGACGATCTGAAAGTTCAGGTGAATCAGTATGATGCTGAAATCGCAGAGTTATCCGAGCAGATTGCAAATAACAGTGATATTAGTCGTTATCATCAGAAGCAGCTTGAAGCAATACGCGGATATATTGCTCAGATCAATCAAACAGAGAATATGGATACAGACAGCTTTGAGGTCTATAATTCCATGCTCAAAAAGATAGTAGTATATGATAACAGTACGATAGACTTTTATCTATCTTGTATTCCATTCGGTTTTCACTTGACCTATCGGAACGAAAGAATTCCTCATACGCACAATATTTGGGGCGTAACTGTGGAAAAATGTGAGATAATCTCTGAGTAGTGTGCAAACGGAGGGTTCAGACATTTCAATGCCACAATTCTCATCAACAACGGTGTAGATATCAGAACTGTGCAGGGCTGTTTAGGTCACAGCTGCGCTACAACGACTTTGAACATTTACGCTCATACTTTCCAGGAAGCGCAGGCACGAGCAATGGACGATGTAGCAAAATGTATACTAAACCGAGAAAAAACAAAGGGTGCGTAATTTACTGTTAAATGAATAAATAAAGGACAGATAAAGGACAAACCCCATTTTTACTCCATAAGCAAAAAGAGGAAACGCCGATATATCGACGTTTCCTCTACTTTAAAACTGGCAGGGGCAGAAGGACTTGAACCCTCGGCACGCGGTTTTGGAGACCGCTGCTCTACCAACTGAGCTATACCCCTATAAAAAATGGCGCTGGTCAATCGCAACACATTAATTATATCAGAATAGATGCTAACTGTCAAGGGATTTAAGAAAAATTTATTTTTTAACTATTATTGCTGTTAAGTCCACACTCGCTATAATTAATAATGTTATTATAAAAATACTTATATCATTTTTACATAAAGCCTTTAATACATTTCTCAAACTTTTTACATCGTTACAGCAGAAATGATAACACATTATTTATATTCAGATAAAGTATAATATAAATGCCCTGCTAATGCAGGGCAATTAATTTTTAATTATATTTCTTGAAATTCTCAGCTTGTTCCATAACCTTTTCAAAAACCTCTTCATCCCACTCAGGCGGATAGCCATTTTGATATAGAAGCACTATTAAGTCCATATTCAACTGATTTTTTATATCATCACGAGTAGACCAATCAGCAAATTGTGATTTATCATCAGCTAGTTCTTTGATTTTCTTTGCGAGAATAATACACTTTTCATCCTCATATTTGAAGCCATGAACATCACATACTTTAACAAGAATATCATAGAAAGCCTTTTCTTCATAAGTGATACTCATTTTTTCGAAAGATGATTTATCTTCCTGCAAATCTTTTAGTATTTGTATAAGCTGATCAGAAAGGTCGTTAACAAAGTCAGCTACAACTACGCTCGTAAATACGAGTTTATCTCTGCTGTTATAGGCGTCAACGACCTGTTTTAATCGTTCATCGAACGCGATAGCCTTAACTTTGTTGTGCGTCCATACGCAGTAATAGCTTTTCATAAAAGCTTCAATAAGGCATTAAAACGTGTTATAGGCATTTTGACCTTTTTCAGTTCATCAAGGAAGTTTTCGCTGAATAAGTCTACCTGCTTGTTCTCATCAACGATATTCTCTACATCAGTGTAGGTGATTGCATCATGCACCATATCCTCAACAACACGATGCACTGGATCATGTCGATGAATGTTATTTCTTATTCACCTGTAAAAAGTGCATCAAGCTGGATTATGATGACTCGTTTTATCGTGCCTGCTTTTTGTGCCGTGAGGTCACAGCCGATTCCATGCTTGAAGCGGAGTATGATGCCGAACTCGCAAAGAACAAATTGACCGAGGAAACACCTTAATCGGGTAATGTCATTAACCTAAGAAAAAAGATGTAAGAGGCAAATACTCTTACATCTTTTTAGTTTAACCGACATTGAGGCAATGCCAAATACTGATGCAAGAAGTTTTGACTCATACATCTCTTTATTTAGCTTAATGCCATTACGATTTTTCGGAATAGTATTTTTTAATAATTAGAAAAAGCTTTACAAAAAAGAAATACAATATTATAGATTTCTTACCATATTTAATATTATAATAGTATAAGGAAAAGTGTCAACCGTCTTCTTTTTAAAAAGGTGGGATCTATATGAAAAAGATAGTTTCTATTTTTATTTCTTTACTCACATTAATATCCATCTATCCTATAAGTGCCAAAGCACAGGAAAAAATCTATCCTGATACTTCCGATGATTTGATGCTTCATAATTCAAGCACACGTATCATAGGCGATGTAAATAGCGATGACGAGCTGAATGTAAGCGACCTTGTCACTATGGTGCTTTATCTCCATGGTTCAAGGGAATACAAAGATACGATGGTTTATGCCGATGAATTGAATTATCTCGACATAAATTTGGACGGAAACGCCGACATTTTTGATCTTGTAGAACTGAGAAAAGCAGTTATAGCTCCGGAAACAGCATTTAAACAGGTTAGCAGCGTTGATATCCTTGCTACAGCAGACAGGGCTGAAATAAAATCAGCTTTCATAAGTTCGCCTGGGGAACTCACAGCATATCTTGAGAATATCGGCACTGATGATGAAGAAATACAGAAATACCTCGGTATCTATGACGGTGACTTTTTCAAAAAAAGCGACGTTATACTCGGTACACTTGAACAAGAATACGGTGAGGGTATTCATTTCATGGCTCCTGTATGTGATTATCTGCAAGGGAAATTTCTGGATATAGCCGAAAGTGAGATGTTCTTCGAATACTATGGATTTGATCCCGAGAGCGTAAGGAAATCCGCTATATACTGTCTTTATACTCGGCAGGAGTATAAATCTCACCCTATGGTATATAAAAAGAAAAAGAATATCATTCTGTTCCAGGTAACTGTGCCCAAAACAGTCAGAGAAACATCAAACGGTATATGCGTATTATTCGATTTTGAATTATTCACTCCTGATTACTATGCTCATCAATATGATTCTCCCGATGGCAAACACAAGCTCTACATCACCGTGGCAGAAGATCATTTTATGGACGATACCTGTCAGTATACATTCTATGAGATAGAAAATGACGGTTCTTATACTTATCTCGGGGAATACTATGACGGATATGCATATTATGGAGACGTCTTCAACCGTGAATATATCAAGACAAACGAGGGGCAATATACCGCATATGTTTTCGATGATGCCTGTAAAATCATATGGAAAGGAAACGACTTCGACATTCAAATCAAAACATATGTATTCAACGAAAAGATTAATGAATGGGTATTGGACTGGGAAAGCATCCTTACAAGAAATAATTAGCATTAACTATCAAATCCCCTTTCCGTTAAGGAAAGGGGATTTCGGTTTGTAAAAAACTCATTAAACTTCTCTATAACCGACAGGACCTGTCCTGCTTCAAGCTGTTTTTCTGCAAGTTTCATAATACGTATGACCACACCTATCTGTTAGATACGCTTATTATTAACGGCATAACCCTTGATTATGCAATCTTTCAGTGCCTTGTTCGTCCATCTACGGAACTTGACAACGCGCTGCGACTTTATACGGCAGCCGACGGAAATAATAACGTCAAGGTTATAATAGTCAACTTGATATGTTTTACCGTCAGCGGCAGTTGCCGCAAATTTTGCAACAACTGAATTTTGATCACACTCACCTTCTTTGAAAATATTTCTGATATGACTTGATACAATGGATTTGAAAAACGCCTTCGAATATGGTATAATTATGGAAAATACAGAAAGGCGGTCGGTTTAACTTATGATAATACTGATAACAGGTGCTTCTCATACGGGGAAAACGCTACTTGCACAGAAGCTGCTTGAAAAATACAAGTATTCCTACCTGTCGATTGATCACCTGAAAATGGGACTTATAAGAAGCGGTCAGACCGAGCTCACGCCCTATGATGACGACAAGCTGACGGCATACCTCTGGGACATTCTGAAAGAAATTATAAAAACCGCTATTGAGAACGGACAGAACCTCATAATCGAGGGCTGTTATATTCCCTTCGACTGGCAGAACAGCTTCGACGCCGACTACCTTTCGCAGATAAAATACATCTGCCTTGTTATGAGCGAAAACTATATAAACAGTCATTTCAATGACATTGTCAGCTTCGGAAATGTTATCGAAAAGCGGCTTTCCAACGACCTCGACATTGAGGAGATAAAGCAGGACAATCTGGAGTATTTTCGCGGCTGTATCAGGTACGGGCTCGAATACTTCCTGATAGAGAATGAGTATGACCTGGAGAGGTGCTGCATATGAGCAATCCATGGGAAGAAATAAGTCTTGACGACTACGAAAAACACATGAGCCTTGATTCTGTGCGGCAGCTTCAGGCAATGAATTCCATAATGCAAGAGCAGTTCAGCGCCTACCCTGCCGAGACCGCAATGGTACTGGGCATCGCAGGGGGAAACGGTCTTGAGCACGTCCGCCCCGAGAAGTTCCGCAGGGTCTACGGCGTGGACATAAATGCGGACTATCTCCGTGCGGTGTTCGGGCGATATACGGAGCTTTCGGGCGTACTGGAATGCCTGCACATCGACCTTGTGAACGAAGCCGAAAAACTGCCGCGGACTCAGCTACTGATAGCGAATCTGCTCATCGAATACATCGGCTATGGAGCGTTTCAGAAATCCATTTTGCAGACCGCTCCCGATTACGTTTCCTGCGTGATACAGATAAATACTGACGAAAAACAGTGGGTGTCTGAGTCGCCGTACCTTCACGCATTCGACAGGCTGGACGAGGTCCATCATCAAATGGAGGAAAAGGTGCTGACGGCCGCTATGGTCGAGATAGGTTACACACTGATATTTCAGAAGTCCCATCCTCTTCCCAACGGCAAGGCACTTGTAAGACTGGATTTTAAGAAGGAATGGTGATTCCATATGTTGGAAATAAATGAAGCATATTATGAAGGATATGAAGACAAGCCATGGAAAATAGATGACCTTTCATTAGTATAAATGAAGCGTTCAAGGCTCGGCATAGTCCAGCGCTTTGAGCTGATAATATTGCTTATAGTTTTGTCCACGAAGCCGCTGTCATCAATAAAAACTATGCCCTTTTCGTCAAGTGCAAATGCAAAATATGTATTAAGCAGAGAGGTGTTTTCCCTGTCGGGGATAGAAAAAGTGACCGTCAGCGAATCGTAGTTGATCTCGGCTTTGGTGGAATGGATAGCGGAGAGGTCGATGTCCATTTCAATGCCCATATCGAACTTGTTCCTGTTCTCCAGCCACTCGGCAGAAGTCAGCACGGCAACTAAATGACCTTTTGCAAGAATTATAACAGAGACCGCTTGCTATTTCTGAGAATTTATGCTATAATTTGAAAAATAATTCCGACAGGGAGGTCACATCATGCTTGACTTTATTTCCATTAACGAACACAGCAGCATTCGAATCGACGAGGAAAAGATAATTTACTCAGACCCGTACAACATCAGCGGCACTCCTCACGACGCCGACATCGTTTTCATCACTCACAGTCACTTCGACCACTATTCCCCCGATGATATCCGCAAGATCATGAAGCCTGGTACCGTTATCGTCTGTCCGGCTTCAATGAACGAGCCGAAGGAGCTTGGTCTGACCGTAAAGCAGGTGTCCGCAGGCGAGAAGTCCGAAGTCCTCGGAGTCAGATTTGAGGCTGTCCCTGCATACAATATAGGCAAACCCTTCCACCCGCATTCCAACGGCTGGCTTGGATACATCATCGACAGTCCCGACCACGGACGCGTCTACATCGCAGGAGACACGGACATAACTCCTGATAACAAGCAGGTGAATTGCGACATTGCTCTCATTCCTGCGGGAGGTACATTTACTACTGACGCTTCACAGGCTGCGGAACTTGTAAACGCTATCCGTCCTAAATATGCAATCCCGATACACTACGGAACAGTGGCAGGAAGTCCTGCTGACGGAGAGACGTTCCGCAAGGCCGTTGACGGCGAAATCAAAGTTATAATAAAGCTATGAATATTGATATTAATTTAATAGTAAACAAGGTCTTTCCTCCTGTCACTGACAGATCGCGGAAATATGGCCATATATGCTACTACGCTCAGTCCGATGTGACCTGTTATGTGATCCGAGGAGAGCATGGAGACATATTGATAGATACAGGAATGCCTCAGGTTTGGCACGGACTGCACGAATGGCTGAAAGAGTATGATATCAGGTACGTTCTGCTTACTCATGCCCACGCTGACCATGACTGGAATGCGGCAAAGCTCCAGCAAATGGGAGCGAAAATTCTGCTTGATATGCGTGACAGAACTCTCCGACAAAATTATATGTCACAAAGGGTAAAGCCCACTCTGCCCAAATACAGATTCAGGAATTACACACAATGGATAAACGGCAGTCTGTTCAAAAGCCCTCGCTACAATGCAGATATCTACTTTGACGGAAAAGAGCGCTCACTTCTACGAAAGCTCGGTTTTGAAGCAGATATTATACAGCTTCCGGGACACACATACGGTTCTGTCGGGGTATACAGCAAGAACGTACTGTACTGCGGTGATGCCTTTACAGCATTGTGGAAACGTCCTGATATCACGCCTCATGCAGTCAGTCCGCGGCTTATGCGGAAGTCACTGGAGCGGATAGTAAAACTGTCTCCCGAGTGGTTAGCCTGCGGACACGGATTGCCGATACGCTTTGAAAAGGCGTTCCCTGTAATAGCAGAGTATCTCAGGAACTTCGACTGATAAATAGACATGATATAATATTCAAACTGCCAATATGCCTATCATTATTTTATAGCGTATGAGCATATATATAAATAATTACTTGTTTGGTAACTATTCAGTTACCCAAAGTCAACCTTGGTTTAAACTCATCAATGAAGTAATAATCTTAATATAACATAATATAAAAAGTTCTCCTGTGTGAAATTTCACAGGAGAACTTTTTTGTATCTTTGATAGCTCTTTCTTTAATTGAACTACTGCAGAGAGAGTCTTTTCAGAATATAAGCAACAAGAGATTAACCTGATTTGGATTAGTCTTAATGTTAGATTACTACACTGAAAAGTGCATTACTTGTTAAGTTTATTGAGCTGCTGCGTATCAAACAGTGCATACAGTGGTGTGAGATGTCGGCGGATAACTGCAGTCCATATTTTATTTCTGTTTATACTGCTTGATTCGTTCAAATTACCTGAATTTTTGGCGGTTATGACAAGATATAGTAAAGTGCAATATTAAGGGGCAATATTTATCTTTAATTCGTTTTTACAGCGCATTTAAATTACTTGTTTTCTATTTTTTATAAGTTTATTAACAGATTGTAAAATCACAGATTCTGCTTGTATTTTTATCAGAAGTATTATATAATATACTTATCATGATATAAGGAGGGATCACTATGATGATCAGAAAAATGATAGCAGCAATGTCAGCTATCGCAATTATGGGGAACTCAGCAGTTTATAACGGAGCTCAGTACAGCTTTTTCCGCTCTTATGCCGCAGAGTCAGCAGAAGAACAAATTTCAGAGGGCTGTGCGATGATATCAATTATCGCGCCAAATTATAAGCTTCCTGAGGGGATAACAGCGAAGCTTGTGGAAGTCAGCGGGGAAGAAAGAAAGGTATTGGCTGACTGGGAGCCTGCAAAAACCCATATGCAGACCTTTTCCAAGCTCAGCCTGAGTGATGGTATCAGCTACAAAATAATTATTGAAAACATTCCTGAATACTTTTATCTGCCTGAAGAAACTGATATTAATATTGGAAATGGAAACAGCACGGACAAAATTGTGATTTGTGGCTTTAATAAGCAAATGTACCCCGGCTTTTTCTTTGGTATCTCAAACGGAACAGAACTTCATTTTGCAAGAAGACTCGTATCCTTCGGAAGCAGCTATTCATCAATTACAAGCGCACATGACAAAGACGAGATCGAAGAAGCATATATAAAAGACGATCAGGGATTCAGATACATAAATGCCTTTTCTGACTCGGGAGAAGCCTTCATAGTTCCTGACGGTCATTATACCGCTTATGTAAAGCCTGCCGAGGGGTACAGCTTTGTACAAAAGAATTCAGAAGCTGCATTATACGTCGCCCCGCACAAGTATTACGAGGACGATTATTTCGACTATGATTTTTCAAAAGGCATAGATTTCAACGTAAAAAACGGTGTGGCAGACAAAAAGATCGAATTCTATATTGAAGAAACTTCGACATCTGAAAACAGCTGCTCGGCAGAGATATCCGTCATTGATGAGGACACAGGAGAGCTTCTTGAAGGCTGTGTTCTTAAATTCGCAAACAGATTCAGTTCGTCCGCGCCTTTAATGATGTCAACAGCCAAAGATAAACCGATAAAATTTGACGACCTGCGTGCTTTGAACAACAAGTATGAAATATCATTGAAATATCTTCCTCCGTTTTATAAAGCCGAGACCGATTATTCTTTCACTTTCACCGAATTCGGAGAGCACAAGGATATTGTTATAAAAGCAAAGCGTACTGTTTCCGAGGAAGAAGCGGCAAAGCTGAAAAAGGTAGAACTTCCCAAGGAAGACCCGATCCCTGTTGATAACGAGCACTGTGCCGTTACGATAGCGACTTATGATCTTAATACCTTCCTGCCGCCGAAATCACTTACTGCATCGCTTGTAAAACAATTAAATGATGAAAGTAAAAACGAGACTGAGCTTGCAAGCTGGGATATCAGCGAAGAGCCTGTAAAAACCTTCACAGACATAGAATACGATCCCGACGCTGAATATTACTTAAAGTTCCCGATAACAATGGCATCGTACAATAATGCGGGACGTATAAAACTAAACTTCGTGAAAGGCGGAGATACTGATAAAATAGCAGTACCTCTTCATGATTCATATATGTACGGAAATGTAGATGTTGACTGCTGTATCTGTACCCAGAAGGATAACGCTACAAGCTACGGAAGCGTATACAACTACGGCAAAAAGGAATTTCCGCTTGAATCATATGGTATTTATGATGATAACGGCTACAGATACTGTTATGCATCAGGTCTGTCATCATTTCAGTTAGGAAATGGCGCTTTGCCGGACGGGGAGTACACTTTCAGGATAGTGCCCAAGGAAGGCTACAGAGTACTGCAAACAGGCAGTGAATATATGTGCGTTTCATCATTGCGTGAAAGATTTTCACTCGATGAGCTGGAGCAGAACAGCGAAAAAGGCAGCAGCGGTATCCGATTCAAGGTCGAGAACGGCCTGCAGCGCGATAAGGTAATCATCCTTATCGAGGAAGCTCCTACAGCTGAAACCGCCTGCTCTGCCGATATATCAGTAGTTGACGAAGCTACTGGTGAACCGATAAACGATGTACAGCTCAAATTTGTATGCTCAAAGAACAACAGCTACTCCTATTCGTGGAATACATCAGATATACCCGTGATGAAATACGATAATCTGTTGTATACGGGAAGCAATTACAAGGTCTTTGTAAAAGACGCTCCCAAGGGGTATGAATATTCGTCACAGAGCTATCAGGTCTCGTTTAAGGAATACGGACAGCATGAAGATCTTGTAATAAAACTGAAAAAGAAACTTTCACTCGGAGATGTAAACTGTGACGGTATTATAGATGCTGTTGACGCATCAAAAGTCCTTAGGCACTATGCGATTATATCCACATATCAGGACAGTGAATTCACAGACGATCAGAAGGCGGTCGCTGACGTTAATAAGGACGGCGAGGTAAATGCTGTGGATTCTTCCAATATACTTGCATATTATGCTTACACTTCGATATCAGATGACGCAATAAAAACTATGGAAGAATTCATTAATAAAGAGTAAATTTAAACGTCCGTTGAAAGCATAACAGCTGCAACGGACGTTTTCTGTGCCCCCAAAGAGACAGCTCCCGAATTCGGGAGCTGTTGTACATTATATCGTAAAATCAGCTTGAAAGGCTCTGCGAAAAATCAGTAAATTCAAAAACTGTGGTAAAAACGTTATTATCTGAGCGACTTTATTCAGCCGCTCAGATTTTTTTACAGTATACAATGGATACTGTAATTTGTCAGGATACTAAGGATATCAGCCGAGCCTGTCGGGATACATGATCTCCAGCCCGCCCAGGACTTTATCTCCCCGGTTCCTCAGCGGCATAGTCCATTTCTTAGCTGTTTCATGTGTTGCCGGATACAGAGTCTTCATATACCTGTGGATTTCATATTATCGGAATTATTATTGACGTTCTTCACGCCGTGATGAGATAGTTTTCTGACGAAATGAGGCTTGCACTCAAATCAGAGAGCAAGCCTCAAATAATTTATATGCAGAAGCAGTGCAATGCCGTTAATCATTTTGTTTTTCAATATGCCTGTACGCATATTCCAGAAAGCCGATGTTCAGTGCGGCGAATACCGTCAGATATACAGGCATTATCCCGATTCCTGCAGCCTGCTGTAAATGGCCGAATACCATAGGCATAAATGTACTGCCGATATAAGCAGAAGCCATTTGCAGACCGATAACTGCGGCACTGTTTTGCCTGCCGAAATTCTCGGGAGCCATGTGCTGTATCGCAGGATAGACAGGTCCCATGCCGACGCCTGTTATCACAAAGCCCACCGCAGCAGGGACATAACTCTCAAAGGGCAGGAATATCAGTAGTAGACCGACGGCTTCAACGGCAACTCCGATTCGTATGAGAAGCCTGTCGTTCAGTTTGTTTGAAACGAATGCCGAGATAAGTCTGCCAAACATAAGACCGCCGAATATAAGCGAGCCGAAAGCCGCCGCTGTTTGTGCGGATATCGTCTTTGTGCCGATAAAGTAACTCGAAGTCCACAGAAAGCAGGTCGCTTCTCCAGCGCAGTAGGCGTAAAAAGCTATCAGCGTAGGGATAACTCCCTTGATTCTGAGAGCTTCTGTTATGCCTGCGGAATGTTCCTCGCTGTCATTATCGGCTTCGGCGTTTTTCTTCCACAAAGGGGCTGAAAGCAGACATACAAGCATTATTCCCGACTGTATGTATGCCGTCCAGCGGTAGCCCTCGTTCCAGTGCGATTTGGCAAGGGCAATTGACATGATGTAAGGACTTATCATTGCACCCACGCCGTAGAAGCAGTGCAGGAAATTCATAACCGACGATGAATAATGCTTTGCGACATAGTTGTTGAGTGCCGAATCCACCGAGCCTGCACCCAGACCGTATGGTACAACAAACAAAAACAGCATAGCATAGGACTTCGACAGCGAAAAGCCGATAAGACCTATGACAGTCAGCAGTATCGAACCTGTTACTATGTGGTGTGTGCGCAGCTTCCGTATCAATGTCGGGGCGAGAAGTGCGGAAATTATGGTCATGAATGATATGGACATGGACACATACCCTGCGTAAGCTGACGGTACGCTGAAGTCCTTCTGAATAGTCGGCCAGCCGGAACCGAGGAGCGAATCGGGAAGTCCGAGACTTATGAACGCTAAATAAATCACTGCAAGCAGCATTGAACCCATATTCGTTTCTCTCCTTATTTTACAAGCTCTGCCACTTTCTGTGGTGTTTGCTGATAGCCGTTCTTCGCCCAATACACGAACAGCTTATACACGCCGCCGATCTTGTAGACGATCTCCCACGGCGAAGCGGTATCGGAGAGCCGTGCGAACAGCCGCTTGTCAAATTCTTCTTCGAGCAGATACAGCTTGTCCGTTTTCATCAGGATACTCACCACATCACGATGCTCGTACATATGCTCAAACAGCCACACGATGTAGGGACTCAGGCTTTCTTTCGTCAGCGTGAGGTAGTTTTCCTCGGTCTGCGAGAGCCAGTCGTCTGTGACGCTTGTGATATAATAGCGCAGAACATCGTCCTTTTCATTGAAATTGCGGTAGAAGGACACTCGTCCTGCCTGCGCTTCGGTGATGATGTCCACAACGGTTATCTCGTGATATTCACGCTTTTTCAGCAGTCTGATGAACGCCCCTGCTATACGGTCTTTGACCGTCAGCGGGCGTTTGTTTTTTGCACGTTTCATAAATGATACAAAACCTCCCTAAGTGTACCAAATTGCACGATATTATTGACTTTCGGGCACTTTCATGTTATACTTATGATACAGATGAACCATATTCAGCATACCACAAAAATCCCATAATGTCAAGTACGAAAGGAATGAGAAAGGTGAAAAAAGTTATGAAAGTGATTTTTATAATAATACTTATCATCGCTGTGCTGGCAGTATTGCTCTGGTTTGGTCTGAAAAAGATATGGAACAATATCATGACAGCGCAAATGGCACCGGACAACTACACTTCCGAAGTAAAAACAGGCGGTGATATTGAAGCAATGTATTTGGCTATGGGCAGTTATGAAGTAAAGTGCTTTACCGTAGATTATCCTGATGATGCTGAAATCAAAACAATCAGCATATGGTATCCTGCCGAGCTTGAAACAAGCGACAGGAAATATCCTGCTGTCCTGTTTGTGAACGGCACGGGTGTCGGCGCATCGAGATACAAGCCTGTATTTGAGCATCTTGCTTCATGGGGATTTATCGCAATCGGCAACGAAGATCCGTCTACATGGGAGGGCAAAAAGGCTGACCTGACGCTTTCCTATCTTCTGAATGCAAATGAAGACGAAAACAGTATTTTCTATCACAGGCTCGATATGGATAATATTGGTGTTGAGGGACATTCGCAGGGCGGTGTCGGCGTTTACAATACGATCAATGAAACCGAACACAAGGATATTTACAAGTGCGCTGTATCGCTCTCGCCTACGCAGGAGGAGGTTGCAGAGCAGGTGCTTCATATTCCGTATGATCCCGCAAAAACAGCGATACCCGTATTGATGCTGTCGGGTACTGAAAATGATGTAATAACTCCCGATAATATGCAGAAATCCTATGCAAAAGTCACCTCGCCAAAGGCTATGGCAGTCCGCAAGGGCGCAGCACACGGCGATATGCTCTATTCCGCTGACGGCTATGTGACAGCGTGGTTCATGTGGCAATTACAAGGTGATACCGAAGCGGCAAAGGCGTTTATCGGAGATAACCTCGAAATCCTGAGCAACAGCTTATATCAGGATCAGAAAGCAGATTTGGAGGGATAATATGAAAAAGGCATTAAGGATCATCGGCATCATATTGGCGGCCATATTGGTGATACTGCTGCTCGTTTATATCTTTATTCTGAATTACCCGAAATTGAAGAAAGGCCCGAAGATCGGCAAATGGTATCGAGTATCCGACAGCGTGATGAAGGACTCCGAGGGCGGCAGCTATCATGCCTTGTTCAAAAAGGGCAGCGAAAATAAGGTCATGATCTATTTTGCAGGCGGCGGTGTCAGCGTCAACGAGGAAACTGCCCGTGACGATACCTACAACACAAAGCTCGTCAAGCCCGACCTGCTTGCGAATACCACCATGAATATGGGCGGTCTTGCTTCCGATGTTGAGGGCAGTCCGTTTGAAAACTGGAGCATGATTCTGTTCCCTTATGCCACGGGAGATTTCCATTCGGGTACGGGCGAGTTCCACTACACCGACAAGGACGGCAAGGAGAAGATTCTGTATCACAACGGCTATACGAATTATACCGCCGCCATGAAGCAGATCATGGAAAAGGCTGGCATCGAAAACGCCGATACGGTGCTTGTGACAGGCTACAGCGCAGGCGGCTGGGGTGCGGCGATACTTGCAGACGATATTTATACAAACTATTTCCCGAATGCCGCAAACAAAAATCTGTTTGTGGATTCTTCTATGGCATTGTTTGATGATTGGCATGATACCGCCGTCAATGTTTGGCAGTCGCCAGAATCTATCACGGACAATATCAGGACTGATAATCTGACAATGGATATGCTACGCCATCTTCGTGAGAAATACGGCAACGACATTCATCTTCTCTACGGCACATCGACAAGGGACGGTGATCTTGCAAAGGTCCAGAATTATTTTCAGAACGGCATTATGGATGTAGATGAGTCGGTTGCAGACAAATATCAGCAGACGCTGAAAGAGGCAATACCGCAGTTCAAGGAGCTGAATGTCAGCCTGTTTATCTGGGACGGGCTCGGCTACTATGACGATCCAAGGAATATGACCTCCCACACGATCATCGCAATGCCCGTGGTATGGTTGACCTTCGAGGAGCAGAACAAATCCGTTGCCGAGTGGCTGACCGACGCAATCAACGGAAAGCTGAATGACTACGGACTTGACCTTGTTGACAAGGTGTATGAGAAAACAGAAAACAAATAAACAGCGTATTGCCGCACGAAATGCCGTGCGGCTGCGCTGTTTCCAGAGGTAAGATCATGAAATGAAACTATAAATAAAGCTGTGATACCGCTTGTAGCTCTGCTTGTTGCCGTATTGCTTTAAATGTCGCTGAATTCTATTTTACAATGCGAAACGATATGGGGACACAATGCTAATTATCCTGTGAACCTGAATTTTCACAGGAACCTTATATCAAAAAATCTGCTGATCATGAATATGTCCTGAAAGGCCTCATAATCAGCCTTCGCGGCTAAGAGGCAAAAACAGCGGCTATGGCATAACTGACTATATTTTTATGTTTTTTGTCTTATGTCTGATCGGCTGGCTGTGGGAATGCGGACTGCATATATTCCATGACCATGAACTTGTCAACCGTGGGACGCTGTATGATTCACGGATCCGGATTTATGGTGTCGGCGGAAATATATAAAGGGAACAGGCTCGGAGAATGCTCTCTGAGCCGTTTTTTACGAACCCTCTTGATATTAGCAGTTTTTTCGTTACAAAGAGTAAAAACTTATTGAATCTATTCAGTTTTTCAAGTATAATATAAGTATAGAAGTTGATACGATGAATATTGATAACACACTTTACACTGGAAGACCTACAGATCAGCGTTCAGACGTTGAAATGGCCATATACGATAAACTTGATGCTCTTGGTATAGAATACAAGCGAGCCGATCATGACCACGCTGATACTATGGAAGACTGCCTTGCTATTGAAAAGGTGCTCGGTGCTAAGATATGCAAGAACCTGTTCCTCTGCAACCGTCAGAAGACCAGTTTTTATATGCTGCTCATGCCGGGAGATAAACCTTTCAAGACAAAGTTCCTGACCTCGCAGCTTAACTGCACCCGTCTTTCGTTTGCTGAAGCTGATAAGATGCAGGAGTATCTTCACACCATTCCAGGCTCTGTATCTGCACTGGAGCTTATATTTGATGACGATAACGATATTCAGCTTGTAATTGATAATGACCTTATGAAGGATGAATACATCTGCGGCCACCCGGGCATAAACACATCTACTGTCCGACTTCTCCGTGACGATATGCTGAGATATGTCCGTGAAGCTAAACATGAGCCTGCATTTATAGATTTACCGGTAGAATAGTAAATACAGCGCTGAAAGCATATCAAATCGTGCTGTGTGTTAATCAAGTATTTTTAATTCTCATCGTTTTAAAGAGAAATAATGTCAATATGCCGCTTGCAAGGGCTGCAATACTTGCCATGAGCCATACACCGTCAAGTCCCCATACAGCAGTCAGCAGGAAAAGAAATATGATGGGAAACAACAATGTTCCGAAAAGTGAAACAAGCAAAGAACGCCCGGGACGGTCAAGTGCCGTGAAAAGTGATGAAAAGCACATATCAATCCAGCCGACAAGGTATGAGAATGAAAACAGCTTAATTGCTGTTATGCTTACTTTCAGTAGCTCTGTATCGCTTTCCTTGATGAAAAGAACAGCCGCATGAGGTCCGATAAATAGCATAAACAGGAATGATACTGCCGATACAGTAATAGTTGCTGTAATGACGCGCCTGAAAATCGCCCTCATTCTTTCAGGCATACCTGCACCGTAGCAATAACTGATCGCAGGCTGGAGCGAATCGCAGATACCGAAATTCATCATACCGATGATACTGTCAACATACATCACGATAGAAAATGCTGCAACGGCGGTGGTGCCGCCGTATTTCAGCAAAAACAGGTTCATGACCACGCTCATTACCGATGTGGCGATACTGCTGAAAAACTCACTTGAACCGTTTGCTATGATACTAAAGAACTGCGGAATAGGGATATTCTCTTTTGTGTAGTAAACGTCCATGCGCTTACCCATGAAAAGAAACAGCGATACCAACGAGCCTGAACTGATAGATACACAGCTTGCTATTGCGGCAGCCTTTACACCCTGATGAAGTACAGCAATAAGTATAAAGTCCAGTATCACATTTGCAAACTGCGATGTGACATTCAGTATCATACTGAGCTTTTCACGTCCGCATACACGAAGATAGTTGTCAGTTGCGAAATATATCGGTATCAGCGGAGCAAACAAGGAATAAACCCTGAGATATTCCGTGCTGAGCATAATGGCGTTCTCACTTGCCCCTGGAGATATCAAGGTCACAAAAGGTCTTGCAAAAAAGAAACCGAGCAGACCTATTCCAAACGAGAATATCAAAATGAACTTGACTGAAAATGAGAATACTCTTGATGCTTCTTCACGCTTATGCTGACCGAGAAGCATGGACATATTGACCGAAGCACCTGTTGCTGTCATATTGGATATCGCTTCAACGATCATGATTATTGGCATTATGAGATTGATAGCCGCAAGAGCATCTTCGCCGAGGTACTTGCCGACAAATACACCGTCAACAACTGAATACAGCGCACAAAAGACAGATGTTATAACAGCAGGGACTGCACAGCGGAAAAACAGCTTTGTTGGCGGAAGTTTAGCAAATAATTCTGAATTCATATTATCCTCCAATAAAAAAAGCCCGGCTTATCACAGCATATACTGTGAAAAAACCGAGCGCACTCGACACCTTATCTGACAGGCGGACGATATTTATCGCCCCTCGTGCTACGGCACACTGTCCTCCGGTGACCAATAATATTTACTTCTATGGCAGTATTATAACATACTATTTTGAAAAATGCAATACCTTTATTATGATTTCAATACTAATTCAATACTTATGAGCTATAATAAAAGAAACTCTGCAAAAAAAATAATGAAAGGAACACGAAACATGAAAAAGCTATAGCACTTATCACATCAATAATATCAATGTTTTCATTGACTTCATGTTCAGACAAAGCTCCTGCCACGCAAGACACTAAAGTTACACAAATGAGATATAAGGACAAGCTTTTCCAAACCGGAAAAATCAATGAGCTCAATATAGAAATAGGAGAAAACGAATGGAAGGAACTTCTTGAAAATGCTTCGGAGAAAAAGTATTCTTCCTGTGATATTACGATAAATGGCGAAAAACTATCAAAGGTCGGTATAAGAGCCAAGGGCGGAAGCAGTCTTGACGATGTCAAGGCAATGGGAAACTCAGACCGTTACAGCTTCATGCTTAAATTTGACAAATATACAGACGGGCAGAACTATAACGGACTTACCAAGCTCTCTTTGAATAACAATCTTGGCGATGCAACACAGATGAAAGATGTTATTGCATATGATATGTGCCGATATATCGACCTTGACGCTCCGTTATGCAATTATGTGAAGATATATCTTAATAATGAATACTTCGGCTGCTATCTTGCGGTAGAACCTGTTGACAATGATTTCTGTGAGAGAAATTACGGGGATAGCAAGGGGGCGCTGTACAAGCCTTTTCACAATCTTTCATATAAAGGAGATAACGAAGAGGATTATGAGGGCATAACAGAAGATACAGTTATTGAAGGGGATAAAGATTCACTGAAAAAGGTTATTGCTGCATTGAAAAGTTTTGACAGCGGCGAGAATATCGAAGCACACGTTGACGTTGATTCAGTACTGAAATACCTTGCGATACAGACCATGACCGTGAATTTTGATGGCCTGACAGGCAGAAATGAACATAATTATTTCCTGTATGAAAACAATGGAAAGATAAGTCTTATTCCATGGGATTATAATCTATCATGGGGCGGTTATGTAGATTTTGGCGAAGAAGAGATGTTCTATGAAGATGGACTTGAAAGTGAAGAAGAACTTGACGAATCTCAGTGGGAAGCGCAATGGGAAGAATGGTATAACAATCTGAGCGACGAAGAAAAACAAAAGATGCAGGAAGCTGAAGAAGCAGCTATTGCGGCAATGCCGTCAATGGTAGTAAACCTTCCTGTCGATACTCCTTTTACCTGCGAGCTTTCCGAAAGATCATTCTTTATGAAGCTGCTTGCAAATAATGATTATAAAGTGAGATACTACAGTTATCTGTCAAAACTTGCGTCGGAATATGTCAAAGGCGGAGCATTTGATAATACAGTAAGAGCAGTAATGCAGGAGATCGGCAATATTACAGGCACAGAGAAAAATGCATTCTTTACCAATGAAGAGTTCATGGAAGGCGTGTCGGTTCTTGGTCAGGTAATACAAAGGCATTCAGATTCTATTATTGGTCAGATCAGCGGCAGCATTCCTTCAACATGGGAAGGTCAGCAGTCTGAACCTAACCTGATAAACTCATTAACTGTGATGATATTGATATGCTGAAAATGGGCGGTGCATGATATGCTAAAGCTGATCAAGCATTGCAAATAACAGTGACAATCTATTGAAAGAGAAGGAGCCGCATTGTCGGCTCCTTTTTATTTCTTCAATATAGTACACGAAACAGCTTTTGCGTGAAAAAGCGATATAAGCAGAAAGTTTTTTTGAAAAGCTCTTGACAAATACCCTGTGGGGGTATATAATATAATCACAAGATACCCCATACGGGTATTTGAGGAGGGATAATATGGACAAACAGAATTGCTGCTGTGAACGTAAGAAAAAACGCAGTGAAGAAGAATTCAAGTCGCTGATGAACCGTCTGAAAAGAATAGAGGGACAGGTACGCGGAGTTGAAAAAATGCTTGAAAACGACGCTTACTGTCCTGACATATTGACGCAGGTATCTGCTATAAACAGCGCTCTGAACAGCTTCAACAAGGAATTGCTGGCTTCGCATATGAAAAGCTGTGTCATAAACGATATCCGTGCAGGGAAAGATGAAGTTATAGACGAACTTGTGTCTACTTTGCAGAAGATAATGAAATAACAGGAAAGGAACTTAAATGGAGCAATATAATGTGACAGGAATGAGCTGTGCCGCTTGCAGTGCAAGAGTTGAAAAAGCAGTATCAGCAGTTCCGGGAGTCAAAAGCTGTGCGGTCAGTCTCCTCACAAATTCAATGGGAGTTGAGGGAACTGCCTCGGAAACAGACATAATCCGTGCCGTTGAGAATGCAGGCTACGGAGCTTCCAAAAAAGGAGCAGCGGTCAGAACTGCGGCGGCTGATGATGATATGCTGAAGGATACAGAAACTCCGAAGCTGAGAAAACGCCTGATAAAATCAGTGACAGTTCTGTTAGTGCTGATGTATTTTTCAATGGGACACATGATGTGGGGATTTCCTGCACCTGCGGCATTTGATAATCACGTATTCCTCGGCATATTTGAAATGCTTCTTGCTATCGTCATAATGATGATAAATGCTAAATTCTTCACGAACGGTTTCAAGTCGCTTTTCAGCGGGCACCCTAATATGGACACTCTCGTTGCACTGGGTTCGAGTGCTTCATTCGGATACTCGCTTGCGGAGCTGTTCATAATGATACTTGCACAGGGCAACGGCGACCATGAGACAGTCATGAAATACGGAATGAACCTGTATTTCGAGTCCGCAGCCATGATACCCACGCTTATCACTGTGGGCAAAATGCTGGAATCCATGTCTAAGGGTCGGACTACGGACGCGCTGAAAGGTCTTATGAAGCTCGCTCCGAAAACGGCAGTTCTTTATCAGGAAGGCGAGGAGCGCGAAGTCGGTATCGAAGAAGTCAGAGAGGGAGATATTTTCGCAGTAAAGCCCGGTGCAAGCATTCCGGTTGACGGAGTTGTGGTGTACGGTTCATCATCGGTGGACGAATCGGCTCTTACAGGTGAAAGCATACCGGTTGACAAGGAAGAAGGCTCTGCTGTTTCGGCAGCAACTATAAACAAATCGGGGTATATCCGCTGCCGTGCAACAAGAGTCGGTGAAGATACTGCTCTTTCGCAGATAATCAGGACTGTATCGGACGCAGCAGCTACAAAAGCTCCTATCGCGCGAATAGCCGATAAGGTATCAGGGATATTCGTTCCTGCTGTTATGGCAATAGCATTGCTGACGCTGATCGGCTGGCTCATAGCAGGCAAGGAGTTCAGCTTTGCCATTGCAAGGGCAATATCAGTACTTGTTATAAGCTGTCCATGCGCCCTCGGACTTGCTACTCCCGTGGCTATAATGGTGGGCAGCGGCGTTGGTGCCAAAAACGGCATACTCTACAAGACTGCCGCTTCTCTTGAAGCTGTGGGCAGAGCGAACATGATAGCACTTGACAAGACAGGAACTATAACCGAGGGCAAGCCAGATGTTACGGATATACTTCCTTGCGGTATCACCGAAAACGAACTGCTCACATATGCTTCGGCCCTTGAAGCCAGAAGCGAACACCCTCTTGCAAAAGCTGTCACGGAAAGAACTTCGGGCATGACCATTCCCGAAGTCACGGATTTCAAGGCACTTGCAGGGAACGGTGTTTCGGCTGTGCTTGACGGAGAGATTCTTGAAGGCGGCAGCTATAAGTATATCGCTCAGAATTATGATATTTCACCGGAATATACCGCAAAAGTTACGGAGCTTTCCGACGGGGGAAAAACACCTCTGCTCTTTGCAAAGGGCGGCAGCTTTATCGGTATCATTGCTGTTGCCGACACAATAAAAAGCGACTCGGCAGCTGCAATAAAAGAGCTTAAAGGCATGGGTATAAACGTTTATATGCTCACAGGAGACAATGAACGCACAGCCGGAGCGATAGGCAGACAGGCAGGCGTTGACGAGGTCATTGCCGGAGTTCTTCCTGACGGCAAGTCAAAGAAAGTTTCAGAGCTTAAAAAGCAGGGCAAAGTGATCATGGTGGGCGACGGTATCAACGACGCTCCTGCACTGACTACGGCTGATACGGGCATTGCAATAGGTGCGGGTGCAGATGTTGCCATTGACGCGGCTGATATAGTTGTCATGAAAAACAGGCTCACGGACGTTTCCGCTGCGATACGTCTCAGCCGTGCAACTATAAGGAATATTCACGAGAACCTGTTCTGGGCGTTCATCTACAACGCTGTGTGCATACCCCTTGCCATAGGTCTGTACGGTATCGAGATGAAGCCTGCATACGGTGCGGCGGCTATGGCGATGTCCAGCTTCTGTGTATGCATGAATGCTCTCAGGCTGAATTTAGTGAAGATACATGACGCAGATCATGATAAGAAAATAAAAACTACAGTGATAAAAACGGAGGAAAAAGCTATGACAAAGACTTTAAAGATCGAAGGCATGATGTGTGAGCACTGCGAGGCAAGGGTAAGAAAAACTCTTGAAGCGATTGACGGTATCGAGAGTGCTGTTCCCGATCACAATGCAGATACTGCTGTTATAACACTCAGCAAGGACGTTCCCGAAGATGTCATAAAAGCTGCTGTTGAAGCTCAGGACTACACTTTTGTCGGCATAGAGTAAACTATAAAAAGCCCTGCTCTATGAAATATGAGGACAGGGCTTTATTTACTTTACAGGAGAGGTGTCAATGAGTAAGATAAACGATGTGATAAATCAGATAGACGGCTATGTATGGGGACTCCCGCTGATAATCCTAATTATGGCGTGCGGTATCCTGCTTACGGTAAGACTGAGGTTTCTGCAGGTCCGCAAGCTTGGTAAAGCATTGAAATACATGGTGAAAAACGAGGAAAACGGAAGCGGTGAGGTCTCCAGCTTTGCAGCATTGTGTACAGCTTTGTCCGCTACGGTCGGAACAGGAAATATAGTCGGAGTTGCTACTGCTATTGCCGCAGGCGGAGCAGGTGCGCTCTTCTGGATGGAGCTTGCCGCATTCCTTGGTATGGCTACAAAATATGCAGAGGGGCTCCTCGCGGTAAAGTACCGTATCAAGGACGAAAACGGTAATATCCTCGGCGGCCCTTTCTATTACATTGAAAACGGACTCGGTAAGAACTGGAAATGGCTGGGCAAAATGTTTGCGCTGTTCGGACTGCTTGCAGGTATAATGGGCATCGGTACCATAACACAGATAAACGGTATAACCTCGGCTGCAAACAATTTCTTCGATCCTCAGCAAATCCATACAATCTCTGTATTTGGCATGGAATATACATGGACAACGGTAATTGCAGGAGCTCTTATAACTCTGCTGACAGCACTTATCGTTATCGGCGGAATTAAGCGTATAGCTACAGTTTCCGAGGTCGTAGTGCCTGTTATGATAGTAGCTTACGCAGGCTGCTGCCTTACAATTATTTTCTGTCATATAACCGAGATACCTTCATCGGTTGCTTCAATAATCAAGGGGGCTTTCAGCCTTAAAGCCGCTGCCGGCGGTGCAGCAGGCACTGTTATGATGTATGCTGTGAAGAGCGGCGTAGCAAGAGGTATTTTCTCAAATGAAGCAGGTCTCGGCTCAGCTCCTATCGCAGCTGCCGCAGCAAAGACCAGCGAACCTGTCCGCCAGGGACTTGTTACAATGACAGGTACTTTTATCGATACTATCATAGTATGTACAATGACAGGACTTGCTATAATCATGTCGGGCAGTCATAATACCTCTGAGCTTAAAGGCGTAATGATAACTATGGACGCCTTTGATTACGGTCTGCCGTTCAGCGAGAGAGTGTCCTCTTTCATTCTGATGTCATGTCTGGCGGTATTCGCATTCACGACTATCCTTGGCTGGAACTACTATTCTGAGCGCTGCCTGTCCTATCTTACAGGCGCAAATAAAAAGGTCACCAATATATACCGCTGGGTATACATTGCCGCTGTTTTCATAGGTCCGTACCTCGCAGTTGAAGCAGTATGGAACATTGCGGATATTTTCAACGGCCTGATGGCTATTCCGAATGTTATTGCGATAATACTTCTCTCTGGTGTAGTTTCAGCTGAGACAAAGGATTATCTGACAAGGCTTAAAGCAGGGCTGGTCAAAGAGTGATAATATGCATTTCTGATGTAAAAAGACCGCAGTTAATTCTGCGGCCTTAATATTTTCTTTACTCTTAATATTATGCGGCGTTCTTTTGAAAGCGCAAAAGCTGCAGCAATGAAGAACAATGTGCCAGCTGCTATCTCGAACGGGAATATCAGCAAAGCTTCTTCGGGAATTATGAACGGCAGAGTTGCTATCGCTCCGCATGGTGGAAAATAGAGCTTCATTCTGCAAACGGCGATGAGTATTACTGTACACGAAACTGCAGCCGGTACTGCAAGGGGAAGATTCAGCTTTTCTGTGAGAAGAAAGCGTGAGAGGACTCCGCTGACCGAGGCGATGACTATAAGCGAAGCTGCCTGCGGTGAACGCTCCAGCAGCTTGCTGTGCGGTTTTGACATCTCAAAGAATGCTACGATGAGCGGAGGTGCTATAAAGAATATCTCCATTGTCAGCGCCGGGATTATGCAGATGATACTTGCAGCTGATATTTGTCTTATCCGCAGTGCGAACAGCTGCTTATCGGGATTTACGGGCGTAAAAACGTTTTTCTCACGTAGACCGCACTTCTCAAGTGTCAGCTGTGTAAGGAGTATCAGTGAAGTCATCACGATTACCGAGCCTATGTAGACGGGACTTTTTGTGCCCAGCAGCACTGGCAGTACGCAGGCTGATACAGCAGGCAGAAACTCAGTTTTTGAAGCGGTAACGCAAGCAATTGCACACAGTATTGCAAGCGGTATCTTAATAACGGTCAGGAGCGGTACAAATGCCAGTCCTACGCCTATTACAGCTGCCGCGGTTATCGTAAGCAGCAGCCTTAGCCTTGATGCGTTCCATGACTGTTTCGGAGCTGCCAGTGCTCCTATGGCAACAGCCGTTATTTCAGGGAAGATTATCTCTTTATCGTGTAAAAGCTCCGATGCAGCCACCATACCGGTCGCCAGTATGAGTGACAGGATAACAGGGAGCGCTTTTCTGAATGTTTGCAATCAGGTCACCTTTTCTGTTTAGAATCACAAAGTATAGTATACCACTTTACAAACATGATTGCAACTGTTACTTTGCATAAATATTGGCTGCCTTTGACATCTTATTAAAAAAGCTCAGGAGCCGATACAGTGATCATCTGTACCAGCTCCTGATTTACACAACTAAAAGGCTGCATACCTTTATATGCTATAAAAAATCATTTGAAATAGAACACTTTGCCTTTGGCGCGGAAGGGAAGTCTTGACCCGTTGGGTATGAGAAATGCGTGTTCATGATGAACTTTAAGGTCGTGTTCGATGCCTGCATCGGTAATTATGAGTATCGGACCGTCCTTAGGAAAGTCCTTAGCCCTTTCGAGCAGATCGACAGCAGGCTGCAATACAGTTCCGCCTCTGCCCTTGACTGCTACTCGGCCTGCAATGTCTTCGGGATCAACGTATCCGATATCGTATGCATGTGCGTCGCAGAAAACTACTCTTACAAGCGGAACGTCCTTTGCTACCGAATAGCTTGCGGCAGCTCCGAGGGCTTTTCCAATCAGAGTGGGAGACATTGAGCCCGAGGTGTCGATTATTACTGCGTAAGTCCGTGAGTATTCGGGAATATCAGCCTGCACCCAGCTTGGTCGGGGAATATCTGGAGTGCTGCTCTGTCTGCGGCTGGGACGTGCATAGGTGCGGTGCTTTTCAAGGGGAGCAAACCATGTATCGAACCATTTTGCAAGTTCAACATCCCACGGAACAGGCGGCATTGAAAGTGCCTTTATCTCTTCGATAAGTCCTGCGGGGATATATCCTCGTGAAGTTGAAGTATGGTATTCAAGACCGCTTCGCAGCGCACTTTTACAGAAGTCGTCCAGTGAAGTTGCGCCGCCCTTATCGGGCGACCAGCCCTTGTCGATTATATCGCCCTTGCCATAGCCTCGGAAGGTCGAGAGCTTTGAGTTCTTACGCAGATCCTCTATCAGTCGGTCGTATATTTCTTCGGCGGACTGATTTTTTAATGTTTCGTCATACATAAGACCGTTCTGCGGCATGATGCCTATCTGCATCTCGTTCAGCCAGCCGTTGATAACGAAGTCGCAGGCAATGTTCCAGAGGTAAGGCTCGCGACCGTTTCTGCGGGCATGGTGCTGCAAGCCGGCGTGCAGGTACTCATGAGCAAGTACGAATTTCCACTCCTCAAGAGTGAGGCCGGCGGCAGGATTAACGTATATTTCCCCGTTTACTACATTAACAGCGGCTATTTCGATATCGTCAAGGTCATTTCTTTGATGCGTTTCGACGAGTTTAAAGCCTGTGGCGACTCCGCCAAGCAGGGGATAGTGGTTGATGAACCACTCGGCTGCCTTTGCCATTACTGATCTGTGTCTGCCGTCAGAAGCAGGGCGGTCGGCAGCTTCATTGATCACGGAACGTACAGAATCGGCAAGTGCATAGGCGAAATCCGTTATATGATGGTTTTTTCCGTAGCGGTATGTGAGCGGCGAGTCTGTTCCTATCATATCGGGGAATTCGCCTGCTGTTCCGAAAACGTTGCTGTCTGCGGAGATGTGCCTTTCAACGAGCTGATCGTATATTTTAAGTTCACTTGAAGCCGAGCCGTATGTATTGAGCAGAGTCATATCAATATTGCTGCTGCCGAATTTTACATCTGCAAGAAAACGGGTTATGAAAATATCGCAGGCCATATTCCATAGTGCAGGGACATAGTCGTTTACCCACTTCTCCTTTTTTTCGCTGATCTTCTGCCAGTATCCTGGCATACGGTCTGCGTCAAAATGTCCGAAAGACAGGTGGAGCATACAGTGTGCAATGATATATGCCCATTCCTTAGGCGTTTTATCGCAGTCCTTGTTCAGGTATACATAGCCTGATGAGGAGACTTTTGCAGGGACATTCCTGCCTAATTTGCTTTTCGGGACATTTATGGTACTTATACGCAGCTTTCCGAAAAGAGGGTGCTTATCTATCAGCTCAATACCGTCGAGAAGCTGCTGCTCGCATTTTGATATCTTATCTTCTTTTTTCTTAGCCATATTATTTGTCGTTCTGAATAAGCCGCGGCAGGTCGCGTACTATCTCGACCATGAACCATTCGGGAAGTACCTTGCCGTCGTCTGATGATACTATCATCTGAGCAAGTTCAAGGCTGATGTGGGACAGATCCTTGATAAGAGCCTTTGCGCGGTGAGTGAGGAACTGAGCGTTCTTGTCCATTTTCTGCTTGTCCTCGGGAAGCTCCATGAGAAGCTTTGCACGGAAGCTCTGGGAAACAAAGTAAAGCACATCTCTGTCCTTGGGGTCGCTCGGGAACCTCGCGTCGCCCTTGATTATCTGGCTGAGCAGGTTCTTGTTGCTGAGATTTTTGACAAAGGCAAGGAACAGACCTGCATGACTTGCCGAAACAGAGCCGTATGCAAGAACTCGCAATATGCTTTCGGGAACTTCCTTTTCTCCTGCGCCGTAGGCTTTCAGAGCGTCGCTGAGCATATGCCACGAACGCGGAGTGGAATAAGGCTCTTCAGTTTTGGGCGGCTCCGAAAAGAGGTGGTCGGGGCGCTGGGTTATATAGTCGATGACCCACGAGTGGAGCTCATTCTCATATGCCCAGTTAATCCACTGCTGCGGATCGGCTACGAGCTGTACATGGAACATTCTGTTCACAAGGGCGGTGGACATGGTCTTTACGATAGCACCGTCCTGTGAGCGGTTTCCTGCGCCGATAACAACGCTGCCCTTTGGAAGATGATATTCGCCTATGCGCTTTTCGTGGATAAGGCTGTAAAAAGCCTTCTGCACTTCCTGAGAGCAGGCGTTGAGTTCATCAAGAAAAAGTACATACGGTTCCTGCCGTGCAATCATTTTGGGCGGTATAAATTCAGACGTTGCGCCCTTTATCTGCGGTATACCTATGATATCCTCGGGAGCAAGCTGGCTTCCGAGCAGTGAAACACAGGGCAGTCCCACATCATCGGCGAATTTCTGCACAAGCGCTGATTTGCCTATGCCAGGTGCTCCCCAGATGAAAACAGGTCTGATAGGGGAAAGGTTGAGAAGAATATCAGACAACTCGTTTTGTGTAACAGTAAATGACAGATTCATATTCCCTCCGATATAATCAGCTTTAAGCTGTAAACATGATCAGTTATTATTGATTTATTGTACCATATATGGAGTAATAAGTCAATCCATCATGAATTATTGGGGAAAAGCAGTATATACAGAAAAATCAGCCTATAACAGGCTGATTCTTACCGGCAGTCAATAACTGTTAAAGATCTCATGGAATCACTTTATTGGTGTCAGTTTTGACGTCGTTTTTTTCAGTTTTCTTCGATAAAAATACCTGTCAGTTTCGGAACATTGAAACGAGTGGTAAACAGTTCGCATTTGCACAGAAATTCATAGAATACGTGACGCCCCTGTCCCGACATAGACTCGAAATTTCCCTGCCCCTTTGCAAGTATCACATCGGAAGTATCAAGCACTTTTTTCGCATCTTCGGAGAGCATTTCGTAGACCGTACCTGCAATGGCTTCGCCGTTGGCAATGATCTCGGCCACATCGTCAAGCCCCACATATACCGCGTCCTCGGCAGTTGCGTCGTTGAGAACATTTCCGCCCCGAACCATAGCTCTTACAGTGAGCTGCGGAAATCGTACTTTCAGCTGTTCGAGCATGAGCTTGTCAAGAACTATCTCGCCGCAGTTATCGCATATAAGGAGGAAAGTTTCAGCTTCGGCGCATTCGCGCAGAAAAGCTTCATAGGTCTTTTTGTCGTCCTCCCGCATGGCCGTATCGGAAAAGAGTCCGAGAAATTTGTCATTATCAACGCTGTTCATAGCTCCGAAGTCGATATAATTGCCTATACGAGCTATGATAAGCGCACTTGCAAGAGGATCCTCCGCAGAGCTTATCACACGCCGCAGTTTTTCCTCCATTGAGAGGACAAGGTCGTTGTACTGTTTCTTTATGCCGCTGTAATCCGCGGCTTTGCCGAAGTATCTGATATGAGCTTTATTGAAAAGATACACCATATACGGACTGGTATCGTTTTCACTTCTGTTGTCAAGAAGCGATCTTATCTCGGCAAGATATCCGGCGTTATCGGTCTTGTTTTTCTGGCGCGTGTACAGGCAGTCGGCACAGCTTTGAGAAATACGCATCATTTTCTCCTTATAAAACATTATTTTTATGACATGGCAGTCATATCAGTCCTGTTCTGAGCTGATATCCTTTATTTTCATAGCTCTCATAGCATTGAGTATAGCGATAACGGAAACTCCCACATCTGCAAAGACCGCAAGCCACATATTGGCTATACCGAGAGCTCCGAGCAGAAGAACGATGAACTTGACTCCGAGAGCAAATATGATATTCTGGTAAACTATCCCCAGCGTTCGCTTTGAGATGTCCATAGCAAGAGCGATCTTTTCAGGATCATCGTCCATGAGAACTATATCGGCAGCTTCTATTGCCGCGTCAGAGCCAAGCGAGCCCATTGCGATACCGACATCTGCTCTTGAAAGAACAGGCGCGTCGTTTATACCGTCGCCTACGAATACAAGGCTTCCTTTCGGAGTTTTTTCTTTCAGCAGCTCTTCAACTTTATCTACCTTATCCGCAGGCAGAAGTTCGCTGTAAGCCTTGTCGAGACCGAGCTCTTTCATGGCAGCCTCTGCCGCTGACGAAGAGTCTCCCGTAAGCATTACCGTCTGCTTCACGCCGCGTGATTTCAGGCGTTTTACAGCACTTTGCGAGGTCTCCTTGATCCTGTCTGATATAACGATATGACCTGCATACTGTCCGTTATCGGAGATGTGCACCATTGTTCCCGCTTTATCGCAGGGCACGATATCCACGCCCATTTTATCCATGAGCTTTGAATTTCCTGCGCATATCTCATGCTCGTCGATAACCGCCTTTATTCCATGTCCCGATATCTCTTCATTGGAGCTTATACGGCTTCTGTCAGTTTCCTTTCCGTATCTGGACGAAATTGAGTGAGCGATAGGGTGGTCGGAATAGCTTTCCGCATAGGCTGCAAGCTCAAGGAGCTTATCCTCCTCGATGATGTGTGGGTGTATCTCGTTCACCTCGAACACACCCTTTGTAAGGGTTCCTGTCTTGTCAAATACGACTATTTCTGCATTTGCAAGAACTTCGAGGAAGTTTCCGCCCTTGATGAGTATTCCTTTTTTGCTGGCGCCGCCTATTCCGCCGAAGAAGCTGAGAGGAACTGATATCACCAGCGCACACGGACAGGAGATAACAAGAAAAATAAGAGCACGGTGTATCCACATCGCCCAGTTACCGCCTGTTGCAAGAGGTGGGAGAATTGCAAGCAGAAGTGCGGAAATAACTACGGCAGGAGTATAGTATTTCGCAAATTTGGTAATGAAATTCTCGGCTTTCGCCTTTTTTGAAGCTGAGTTTTCGACGAGGTCGAGTATTTTCGATACAGTGGAATCCTCATACTCCTTTGTGACCCTGATCTTGAGCATACCGCTCTGATTTATGCATCCGCTTATTACGCTGTCGCCCTCTCTGACAGTCCTCGGAACGCTCTCGCCTGTAAGGGCAGAGGTGTCCACCGACGAAACTCCCTCAGTTACTATGCCGTCAAGAGGTATTCTCTCACCGGGCTTGACAACGATAATCTGTCCCTGCTCGATCTCCTCCGGATCGGCTTCCTCTAATTTTCCGTCAACTTCGATATTGGCGTGATCGGGACGGATATCCATGAGCGAAGCGATATTTTTCCTCGACTTTCCGACTGCAACGCTCTGAAAAAGCTCGCCGATCTGATAGAACAGCATAACCGCGGTCGCTTCGGGGTATTCCTTTACCGCAAGAGCTCCGATAGTCGCTACGGCCATAAGGAAATTCTCGTCAAAGACCTGTCCGTTCTTTATATTCCTTATCGCCTTCCAAAGGACGTCCCAGCTTATGATGCCGTAGGGAACAAGGAATGCCGCAAGCCTTGCAGGGCTTTTCTCTTCAAGCGGGAGCAATGCAGCGATGACCAGAAGAATACCGGCTGCAATTATCCTTATCAGTATGTTTTTCTGCTTCTTGCTCATGATACAGCACTCCTTATTGCTATTACGGGTTTATTTCAGTACGATCTCGCAGTCAGGCTCCACTTTTTTGCAAAGCTTGACAACTTTTGACATAAGTGCGTCAAAATCGGTATCATCAGCAGCTTTGATAGTCATTTTCTGCGTCATAAAGCTGACAACTGCGTCCTCTACCTCTGGGAGCTCCTTTATTGCGTTCTCCATTTTTGCCGCGCAATTAGCGCAGTCAAGATCAATAAGCTTGAAAATCTTTTTCATAATCATGTTCCTTTCATTATTTTTTGCCGTTTTCCGGCAGTTCTGAGCGTAAAGCTCCTATATTCCCTTATATGTCCGATAACCTCGCTTATATTACCGTTAAACATATGAATATAAGAGAGTAGTTATTTGAACACTTGAATATCTATTCATATATTAGCATACTTTTTTCCATTTGTCAAGTACTATTTCATGATTATTCTGGTTTTATAAAAAGTTGCCGTAATACGCGGAAGATATAGCATTGTATTATAAGTCGGACTTCTTATCGGCAGGCGTTAACTTTAAAAGCTGAAAACCAGATTATAAAAGCAGTTTTTGACTTCTATAAATGATATAAAAATTTATCGTATGTTGAAAAAAATGAGTTATTATACAATAATCAGCCAATAATCTTGTATTATTTTCCAAAAGAAAGTATAATAAATATAAGTATATATTTCTGAACTGAAATCGCATAAAAAGGAGAGTTGCCTATGGGAGCATTTATTGAAGCTGATATCGGAAAACTTGAAGGATTTGTAAGTCAGAGTGCAGAAGCTATCAAAGAATTTCAGGAAATAAAGACAAAATTCAACGAGATCAATTCCACGCTCCTTTCAAGCTGGAGTGGTCACGGAGCAAAGGCTTACAAGTCTGAAACTGACCATATCCTTGAAAAAATAGGCAGCCTCAAAGACGTACTTAACACTATCAACGATGAAGTCATCAAGAGCGTTATCGACAGCTACAATCAGCTGGACAACGATCTGGCTGAATTCAACAGGAATCCTGTTTCAGAGAAATGAGCTGAGAGGTGAGCAAATGGATTACGAATACTACTATAACAACGCCAAAAACAGATATTATGACGCCTGCTCGGAGATAAACTCAAAGGAAAACAGGATAAGCGAGCTGAGAAATGAAAAAAAACGACTGATAAACGATATAAACGGATACAGCGCAGAGATAACGAAATATACGGCAGCTCTTGATGCTCTTGAAAAAGCTGTAAAGACAAGGGACGATGTTGTACGTTCATGCGACAAGTCGCAGTCGTCCATTGAAGAGGCGAATGTCAATTTCAGCGGCATGGTCGCGAGCAGCAATGTAACTGCCAAAAATCTCAGTGATGTTTATAAAACCGATACCCGTAATAAGATAAACGGAGTTTATGAACAGCTCAACTTAAAAAAATCATCACTTAACACGAAGATAGCTGAGCTTAAAAGGCAGAAAAGTGACTCGGAGACAGCGCTTTCCCTGAGAGAGTCCGAGATAAGGAATGCGAATTCTGACATAGGCTACTGGGAATCTGTAAAACACAATTCTTCAATCGATATGGAATACTACAAGAAAAAAATGGAGGAAGACACATAATATGGATTTTGAAACTTTACTTTCGGATTCTAATTTTGCATTTGTAAACGGACAGTTCGGAAAAGCACTTGAATTTGCAAAAAAAGCAATAGAGGTCAGACCAGACAGCGCAGATGCTTATCAGGCTGCGGGAAATTCGGCAATGTCCCTTGATAATTATGAGCTGGCGGCAGATTATTACTTAAAGGCTGTAGAAAACGACCGTAATAACGGAAACAGGCACTTTAATCTTGGCTATGCGCTCTGCGCCTGTGAGAAAACGGCGGAGGCACTGAAGGAATTCACAAAAGCTGACGAGCTTGGCTGTTCTCAGGAAAACACGGCTCAGCTTTATCATCTTCTCGGTATCATATGTTTTGACATAGGAAGGCTTGATGATTCCCTCATAAATCTGAAAAAAGCCGAGCAGATAATGGGACCCGATATGGAAGTCCTTGAAAGAATGGCGGTCATCTACGGACTTAAAGAAGATGTGAAAAACGGTATCTTCACAGCAAATCAGATGAAGCTGATCTCTCCGTCGTCCTATATCGGATACAGAACGGCTTTCAGATTCCTGTGTCAGCTGAAACGCTACAAGGAAGCGGAATTTGAGCTGAGAAAAGCTGCGAAATATACTGAGATCGGTATGGATTACTATTTCGACTGTATGTCCTGTGAGCTTGATATGTACCGTGATTCAAAGGACGTCAAATGTCTTGGAAAAGCTCTCGGCTATCTTGATGAGTCGTTGAAGAAACTGAAACCTACAGTTCAGGAGGTATCGGAAACATACATAAACGCAGCGGAGATATATCTACAGCTCGAAGAGGCTGACAGCGCAATAAACTGCCTTAATGCGGCACTCAATCCAGTACAGAGCTTCAATCTTGGATTTGATATCGGTCAGAAAGAGTTTGAGCCACATAAGCTCACCGAATATGACGTTGAGGAAATGCTGGAAGCAGACAGGGTAAAGCTTGAAAACGAATACGGTGCAGAGGGGATCGACGCTCTTGCTTCTCAGGTCGAGCCTGATGAAGACGGTGCAAGGGATTACTTTACCGTTCTTGATGACGAACCCGCGGAAGCGGAGGATACGGTCTATAAGCTTGACGAAGCGGATGCTCCCGAGTTCGGCGGTACTCTGACCGATCAGATAAACCGCCTGTATATCGGCGCATATACACTTAAAGGCGACTTTGAAAAGGTAATGACATATGCGCGAAGGCTTCAGGGCAGCAGCGAGCCGTTCAGCGAGTACATGGGCAGATATACTTATGTAAACGCTCTGAAAAAGCTTGGCAGGGCAGAAGCAGACAGCGAGTATGAAAAGCTTATTATTTTCTTCCGCAATGCTGTCCTCAGGGATCCAGCGGATATCACAGCCGTTACCTACAGGATACAGTGCTTGACCGATATTGGCAGATACAGTGAAGCGGAGGAGCTCTGCGATCTGCTTTCAAACGACATGAAAGAAAGCTTTATGAAAAGCATTGCCGAGGCAAAAACGGGAGGTAACGGATAATGGCTTTTCTTGATCAGGATATCGTTCTGAATGATGCTGCTTTTGATACTGCTTCGGCAGATATGAAGCAGCTCAAGACCAGAACCGAGAAATTAAAGGAAAAACTTCATTCCATGTATCACGATCTGACTACGGCGCTCAATACTCCCGCAGGAGAACAGCTGGAGTTAACGGGAGAAAAGGTGATCGTCAAGCCGATAGAGGATATGATCGCTGTCATCGACCACATTTCCAACACGCTGGAGCAGATAATAAATACGGGATACTACAAAGATGTTTTTATTAAGTATGAACAGCTTAATCAAAATATAAATTTATAATACGATCAATTACAAGGAGGACAAGATTATGTCAATGGGAACAACCGGAACGGTGAATATCACACCTGAAATGCTGCATAACGCTCTTAATGCTATCAGCGAGTACGAAACAAAGGCTAATTCGATCAAGGCAAAGCTCGACAATACTTTCAGTCAGCTTTATCCGGGAAATTTCAGCGGCAATGCGGCTGAAGGCTTCAGATCTTTCAATGAGAACAAGATACAGCCCCTTATCGGTGAAGGTCTTACGGGTATGGTAAAGGCTTTAAGAGAGATGTGCGAAGGAATACTTAAAGCAATCCCCGATACAGACGGACTCGACGATCAGTTAGGAAACGAAAATTCAAAGTAATACAAAGGAGATAGATCAAAATGGCAGGATGCAGAATCGTAAACGACGCAGTAAAAAAAGCAGTTGAAGAAATTGCAGGTTATTCAAAGGAATATAAAACAGCAGGAGAAGACTTTGTAAGAGACTTCAAAGCTGCTATCGCGAACATGGAGGGCGCTGCAAAGGACGCTCTTATGGAGTTTTTCGACCATCAGACAGCTCCACTCGTAACGGACAGTGTTCCATCTGCTGTTGATGGAATGTCACAGCTTCTTGAAGCCAACAGATCAAATTTTGAAAGCGTTGACCTCAAGATCGCGGAAAGCATTTCCGGCGGAAAATAAATATGATATGCAGTTCTGAATATAGTATCAGGACTGCATATTCTGTATCTGTATTTATTTTTTCGGGAGTTTTACGATTAGTCGGCACAGTAAACGGAGTAAAAAACGGAAGAAACAGACGGAGGAAAGAAAATGTCTTTTAAAATTCTCAGTGATGAAGAAAAAAGCTTTCTCGATGAAGAGTCCCTTCGCATTTATAACGAAGAGTACGAGCTTTATCTTGAAAGGAACAGATTTGTTGACAGGCTCGAGGCACTTGAAAATGTGAAAATAGATGAATATGAGCCTGAACTGAAAAAGATAAGACCTATCGGTACAGTTCGGGAGACAAAATTTGAATTTTCCAAGCCTGAGAGACCTGATGTAAGAAATGACATAGAGATAAAAGAACATTCCGAGCTGCCTCACGGTTTTGATTTTCCGCAGTTTTCGGTGCATGGCAATAATATAAAGATAGCAGAAGTTCCCGAACTGAAAAACGAAATACAGATGGATTTTTTTCTATCTGATATACCCGAAACAAAAGACTTTCATGTTGAGCCGGTGTACTTTAAAATGCCAGGGACAGGCAGTATTGAAGTCGATACAGATGTCGTTCCCGAGTTTAATGAAGTTAACTACGAAACGCCTGAGTATCCCATTTCGGGAACGGAAAATATAAAGAGAAACTATGAGATAACTTTACACAGTTTCAAAGGACCGGAAATATCAAGTCCTGTTCTTGATACTGATGTGGCGGTTTCTCCTGCAGTAACGGAGTTTACGCTTCCGGAGCATTCAGCGGCTGATATCGAACAGCCGAAGATAAACTGCAATATTGAAGTACGTGATTTCACGGTACCCGAGTTTTCGGCAAAGGTACCGAGCATGGAGATTGTCCAAAAGGTTAATATCTCGCATTTTGAAGCGGAAAAACCTGAAATATCAAAGCTGCCGAAGCTCAATGTATGTCATGTTTCGATCCCCGAACACAGACCGGTAAAAGCAGAGGCGGGGGCAATACCGAACATTAAGGTCAATCAGGTGAAAAAGCACGACGTTTTTGTGATAGACCGTCCAGAAATAGAGCTGCCCGAGGTCAGTATTGATGATTTCGCAGGCAGTGATTTTGAAATGCCCGGGATAGAAAAAATATCCCTCAATACAGCTGTAGACGAAAAGCCTTTTTTCACAGAAAATGTGAAAATGCCCAAGCACGATCTTGAGATCAAAATGCCGTGCGTCAGTTCTGCAGATGATATCGAAAGCGGAATAAAGGCATTTTCAGAGAAGTTCAATAACAGCCTGACATCATTGAAAAATCAAACATCAGACACCGATACAAATAGTTTAAAACAGAAAGAAGCGGAGATACCATGAAGAATTTAAAGAAGATCACAGCATTTGTTTCTGCACTGCTCATCACTGCAAACTGCTGCCGTTCCGAGGTTTTTGCGGAACCGACAGCAAATGATGAAGTCAACAGCACACAGAACAGCTTTTTCGGAGAGAATAAATGGTATCAGTCAGGCGTTCTGGATAATGTCAGGGTAGCTGATAAGACATACGACGGCACTGATAAAGCGGTCATTGATTTTTCGCCGCTGGGCGTAAGCAGTGCGGAGGATTATCATATTCCCGGAGTTGCCGCTGATGACGATGTGCAGCTTACTGCGGAAGCCTTTTTTGACTCGGCTGATGTCGGTGACAACAAAACTGTTACCGTAAAGTTCGGTTTTAAAGGCAATGATGCCGAAAAGTACGGCTTGAGCGGTGAAACTTACGAGATAAGCAAAATTGCGTCTATAAGAAATGCGACAGTTAAGATAGTTCCCGATCCTGCGGCTGATACTATTTTCCGCGGAGATAAAGTTCCTGCGTCAGTTCCGTTTTCACTGTCAGGCGATATGGCTTCGGAGATCAACGCGGCAGCGCTCAGCATTCAGCCTGACTGTGCGGAAAACAGCAGTACGGGCAAATATACTTACAGCGTAAAGAAAAACGGTCAGCCTTCCAGAAATATCGAATTAGCTGTGGACGGATACTTTTATGTTGATGAAAGACCTGAAATAAGCTTAAAATCGTTTTCTTACTCTGAGGATAAGGAAATAACAGGCTATACTGTAACTGTAAGTGCGCCTAAGGACAGGGACGGAAATATCCTTTACCGCGTGGGAAGTAATGATAAGGACATGGGCGGAGCCGTTGATATTGATGTTGCAGATGATGACAGCATATCATTCTTTATCGAACAGGGCAAGGGAAGCAAAAAGATCTCCTCGGTAAAATATGTTCTTGACAGGTCGGAGTACAGCGTTAAGTCGGACAGTGTAAAAATTGAAGCATCTGACGGACAGAAGCTGAATTACGTTTCACAGAAAGCTGACGGAAAAGACGTATATATGCTCGTTACCAACAAGAATCCGAGAATAGATGTGACCGTTGACGGCGATGGTATCATGCAGAAAAACAATGCAGTCCTGAGGGACGGCGAAGATGTATTTGAAGCTTCTTCTGTAAGTGCGAAATTAAACGGTACAAGCGGAGCATATTCATATACCTACACGTTTGATATCAACGATGTGAAAGACGGTGACGAGAGAAAATACAACTTTGATTTTGAACTCACTGACGAATTCGGTCAGAAGGTCAGCAAAGAACTTTCTTTCAGAAATAATAACGGTCAGGCTTATACCTGCGATGTTTTCGTTGATAAAAAAGCTCCTTCTGTAGGTAATATAGAAGTTAGTTATTTCAATTCTCAGATATTTTACCAAAAAGATGGCCAGATCAACGGTTCCAACGGATACTTTATCGCTGATGGAAATGTTACTGACAGCGGCTCGGGTATTGCGAAGATCGAGTACAAATGGGATGAAGATGTTGAACAGTCTGATTTCAAAGAATATGGAGGGGAATCGACGACCAACAGCAGAGGCAGATATATGATAGAAGCGGAAGGCTGCAATCTGTATAATGATAAAAACAATGTAAAATATGTCAAGAGCCGCAATACTTCATTTCAGATACTGGTTCCATACCATGAGTCAGTCCGCCTTCCCGATTCAAGGTGGCAGCACAATCTGACGCTCAGGATTACGGACAACGCAGGCAACGTATTAAAAACAGAGCCTAAAACCTATATGGACGGCAGGACTTTTCTTGACACCAAGCCTCCTGTTGTAACTTCCGTTAAACTGACAGGCGAAGATGAAATAAGATATCTTAATTCGGGAAATTATTCCAAAAGTGATATTACATTTATTGTTAAAGCTAAGGATGAGAGTGAAAGCGACCAAAGCTTGGGAATAACTCAATATTGTCTTTTGTCGCCTGTACAGTCCTCGGATGAAGAAATTATCGACATCAATTCTGACTGGGATAAAAGGTATGAACAGCTTGTTGAGAATCCATCAGATGAAGAAGAAACAACGCTGGTTTTCAATAAAACCAATGTATTATATCATGATACTTTTATAGCGGTATTTGATAAAAGCCGTTCGGGCAAATATTTCCTTAATAAAGAAGAGAACATAAAATCAAATGATATCCTGATAGATACTGTAAAACCCGTTATTTCAGCCGATACTTCACAGGGAAGAACAACAGGAAGTGAAGATGACGAGTTTGTATGGTTCAAGGACGGAGAGCTGGTCATAAATGCTGATGATACCTATGCGTCAGGAGATGCAAGTGGTATTTACTCGATAAGCTTATCCGAATCCGAAGCGGAAGATAATATAGTTGTTGATAACGAATTTGCTTCCGAAAGGAAAATAAAGGACTCCTATTCTCTTAAAATGTCGGGATTAACTGAAGGAAAGCATACTTATTACTATTATGCAGAGGACAACGCTGGCAACAAGTCTGATGTGGGCAGTGTAAGCTTCGGCTATGATAAGGGGGCTCCTTCGTGCAGCATCGAAGCTGTCGATCCTGTGTATGACAAAAGCTGGTTCAGGGAAAGTGATGATTTTAAGGTAGATATCAGTCTTTCCGACAAACTTTCGGGAATAGACAGGAACACAGTTGTCATTACCGTAAACGGAGTAAAAATAGAATTTGACGAGGAACATATCAGCGGAAAAGATAATGCTCTTGTCTATACTCTCAATAAAAGCACCCATTTAAAGAACATTCCTCTTAACAGCGATCAGTGCTATCATATCGAAGTCAAGGCAAGCGATAAAGCAGGAAACGAGCTCGCAGCCGATGAACTTGCGAAGTTTGATGTACACATCGACCGTTATGTTCCGTGGATAAATGATGTTACTGTATCACAAACTGATACAAACGTTTCCGGAAAGGTCGTAAATATATTAAATCACGGCATTTTTGCAAACACAGGTATAACCGTAAATGTTTCTGTTTTTGACAGCGACGCCAAAAACAGGGCGAAAAGTGATACCCGTCATAACAGAAATGAAAGTCAGATAAAAAAGGTTTATGTCACCTTTGAAAATAAGGAGACAGTCGATCTGACCCCTGCCGAAGACAATAAGCTAGGCGGCACATATAACGCCTTTTTCACTGTACCGCTCCCTTCAAAGGGAAATGCATTCAAAAAGAGATTCAGGCTTACAGTCTGCGATAATACAGGCAGAGAATGCAGTACGGACTACGTTATAAGCTCGTCGTCAAAAAGCGGCAGAGGTTCGCAGAGCCTTGATATCAGCGAGGATAAGCTTATCGACCTTGTAGTTGAGGAAAGCGCTCCAATCGTGACCTGCAGCTATCCGACAGCGCATTATGAGGAGAAAGTTTCAGAGAATGAAAAGCGTTCATGGTTCAGCGAAGCTGATTCCGAGGATATAACCTATTCGGTTAAGGACGAAGATTCTGGTCTGCGCGAGGTCATCATCAGGGAAAACGGTGAAAAGTTCGATACAGATGACAGCGAAGACAGGAACGTGATAATTTCTGCTGAGATATCCGAAAAAGCTGAGGAGATAGACTGCGAAGAGCATACCTATAAGTTCAGGACCTCCGCAGTCCATAAGAATACTGATATCAGCGGTGCTCACAGGTATGAGGTAATTGCCGAAGATAATGCAGGAAACAAGAGCACTCCCGTTATATATGAATATTACATAGATAACAGGAATCCGGGCATTACAGGTGCTTTATTTCCTAAGACAAATGCCGGGGAAAGCGATGTTTCCGATGATAAGGGGAAGGAAGTTTCCGCCGAAAGCTTCACGCAGGAGCCCTCAGCTGAGTTAAGCTACAGTATTTTTTATCAGGACGGATTTACTGCGAAGATATTTGTAGACGATGAAGCCGCTTCTTCGGGACTTAAAGAGCTGAATTACAGGCTTATCTCAGACGATACTGCCGATGAGAAAGCAGATCCGTCTGTGTATACCGAAAAGATCGTTGCCGACGAGGACGGCAGATGGTATGCTCCGGTAAATATTCCCAAGGGCTTCAAGGGAAGGATATGCGTTGAGGCGTTAGATAACGTTGGAAACCGTTCGGGAGAATACACGCTCAGCTCTGCAATAGTTTCCGAAGATGAAAAGCCTGAGATACTTATTACTGTTCCTGAAGCAGCCCATAAGTCCGCAGACGGCAATGCACTGTTTACCGAGGACGCTTCTGTTAAGGTCGTGATAAAGGACGTGAAATCGGGTCTTAACAGTTGGAGGGTCAATATAAGGTCGGAGGCAGCAGGTGAAGATCAGTCAGTTTTAACTCAGGTGACCGCAGGTGAGTACAATGTCGGTGATGAGATAGGAAACGGCTGGCAGATAGAGCAAATGGACGCAAATCTCATTACGGCTGTTTCAAAGACCTTTGTATTCAGTTCTGATGACAACGACATCTCGCTTGAGATAGAGGCAAACGACAACTGCGGAAATTCGGACAGCAAGGAAAGCAATAAGTTCACAGTCGATAAGACTGCGCCTGTCATAGATGTAAGAGTTTCAGAGGGACTGAACGGAACGGAATACTACAACGCCGACAGAAAGGCGGAAATAGTTGTCAGCGTTACTGAAAGGAACTTCGATCCTTCACTTATCAAGGCGGATATCAGCAATTCTTACGGTACGAGTGCTCCGACGATCTCATTTACCGATGATCCGGACAATAAGTCGCTGCATACGGCTGTGCTGAGATTCGGCGAGGGCGATTATACTTTCGATATCAGCGGCGAAGATCTTGCAGGCTTCAAGGCGGCTGTAAACAAGCCATATGACGGAGTTAAAAGGTTCTTTGTAGATGAAACAGCTCCCGTAATAACAACTAATTTTGATAAGTTCGGCAGATCGGGCGAGAAATTATACTACAAGGAAGGAAAACGCGCCGTTATCAGCGTAACAGAGCACAATTTCTCTCCTGAGCTTTCAGGTCTCAGGGTTTACAGGAAATCGCCCGGTTCTGCTCACGATCAGAACGGCTTTAACGATGAGACCTACTCATTTGTAAGTCATTCGGACTGGAAAAAAGACCCGTCCAACAACGACAGATACACTCTTGAATTCGATGTCGACAGGGATTCCGTGTACAGGATAAGCATAGACCCCTTTGACAAGGCCGGAAACAGGTCGGTATTTGCTGATTCGCTGCCGAATACCGAGGTGTTTGAGATAGATACTGTTGCTCCGAAGGTAGTAAGCAAAAATGGTGAAAGAGTTGAAGGAAAAGAAAACGAACTTGAATTTCTTGACACATACACGCCGGAAAGAGCTGCCGATGAAGCTCCCACAGTAGAGTTTGATGATATCAATTTTGACCATATCAGCTATACGGTGAAAAAGTACGTACCAAAGTACAATCAGAAAAACGAGCTCGGCAATATTGGTATGAAGGAATTCAGCGAGAATATCAAAGACAGGAATTTCGTACTGAAAGACTTCAATGACGACGGAATATACTATATCGAGATATGTGCGTTTGACAAGGCAGGAAACAAGAGTCTCCTCAACAGGAATACCTATGTCAGAATGCTTGAAAGGGATATACTTGCGTACATTCCCAACAGCAGTATCGAAACAAAGAGCGGATTATTCTCCTTTGAATACGAGAATGGAAGTCCGATAAGCAAGCGGCCTGATGATTTCAGTGATATCAATATCACTATCATGTCGGGCTCTTCAACGGACAAGAAGATAGTTCTCCGCGATCTTAACGGCGATGAAACAGATACAAAGCTGTCGCCTGACAGCGTCAATACCGATATGTTCGGTGTCAGGATATACAATTATACTCTGAAATCGGACTTCTTCAAGAAAAACTATCAGAACGACACCGATAAGGAGCTCATTCTTTCTGTTAAGGATAACGGTGAGAGAATCGACCTCGGAAAGATTCACATTGATAATATAAAGCCCGAAGCTAAGATACCTTCCGAACTCAGGTCGTGGAAATGGTATCCAGGTAAAAAGCCAAGAAATATTGTGCTTTCCGATATCAGCGAGGTCCTTGACGTTGCACTCTGCAAGATCTACGACAACAACGAGGAGATCCCCTTTGATTATTCAGAAGGAGCAAAGACGCTCAGTTTCTCCATAAACGAGGGCTGGCACAATATCGGCATACATCTTGTTGATACGGCAGGAAATGTTTTTGATATGCAGGAGGCTGAAAATATCTGTGTGGGACATTTCTGGTCATGGGTCATCGGAGGAGTTGCAGCGGTTGCTGCGGCAGCAGTCGGACTTATCCTGTTCAGGAAGAAAAAGCGCAGGAAAAACCGCTTACTATAATTTAAATTGCTGTACAGCAACAGACATATGACAAAATGAGGAATAATTATATGAAAATCAAAACACTATTAGCAGCTGTAATTTTCTCAGCTTCGGTTATTTTTCCATTAACTTTAAAAACTGATAAAGCATTTGCAGAAGCAGAGTATGCGATCGAGATGAGCATAGACACCTGGGAACTTCCGAGAAACTGGATAATCAAACCCGATTATAAGGTGGAGCTCCCTGTAAGGGTATCAAATAATCCCGGAATATCGTATTTGTCATTCCTTGTAAGGAAAGCTGATAATGTTCCGGGAAGGTTTATTGCGACATATAGAAAAAGCCTGATCCCATTTGGCGGAGTTAACAGTTCATCATGGTCAGGATTTACAAACGGTATTAGAGTTGCGACTTATGGTGAAGATGTATATTATGATGCAAACGATATTATTTGCTATATTGCTATTCATATACCTGATAATGCTGAAGTCGGCGATTTTTATGGTGTAGAATTTGCTCCTGAGTTTATGGAAGATGAACGGGAATTCAGTTTTAAAAAAGATGGAGTGATTTATTCCATAGAAAATTTTGGAAAACTGACAGGCGGCGGAGTAAGGATAGTAGAAGATGCCCCATTATATCGTATTGAAACGGATTATATAACCGAACCGAATAATGAGGGGGCGGTATCCAACGAGCCTGCGCCGCAGGATCAGGAACAGCCGCAGCAGAATGGAGAACAAGCTGCTACAAACAGCGATAACAGCATGAGGAACGAAGCTGATAACTGTAGCAATAACAATAACTCCGATAAAGGAAATGCTGCTGAATCAACTACAGTTTCAGCGACTGAAGAGTCTTCTGAAAGTAAAACAACAACGTCAACTTCAAAAACTACTTCTGCCACTTCTAAAGTTTCGACATCTGAAAGCAGAAAAATAACTACGGTGTTGACTGAGATACAGTCAGAAACAGCTGAAACATCGGGAGTTTCGCAGGATAAAGCTTCTGAGGAAGCTGTCTCTTCAGAAGAAAAAAAGAAGAGCCATATATCTGAATTGGTTGCAGGCGGAATACTGGCAGCAGGCGTTATCATATTTATCATACTACAAAAACTGACTAAAAAGAAATAAGCGGAAGGATCACGGAAATGGCAACAATATCCTTATATGCTTCAAAGATCAACCATATGCCTGAGCTTTTGAAAGCGTCGCAGAAAAAAGTGAACGTTTTTCAGGACGAACTCAGAAATCTCAATAAAAAAATTCTTAAAGTTGACAATTCCGTATGTGACGTATATAATGAGGCAGGAATTGTTCAGACTTCGGTGAATACACAGAAAGTCCTTGCCGACTCTATCGGGAAACTCAATGACAGTCTCGAAAAGTTCATAGATGATACGGTGAATACTGACAATAAAGCCGCGACTCTTATCAGCCAGCAAAAGAAGGACTTCTATCAAGAATATTCATATCTTAAACCCGAATGTGAAAAGAGCACCTGGGAAAAGGTCAAGAGCGGCTTCAAAAAGGCAGGCGAATGGTGCAGGGAGCACTGGAAACTGCTGACTACTGTCGTTTTAGTCATTGCTGCGGTGGTAGTGATAGTTGCAACAGCGGGTACTGCGCTTGGTCCTGTCGCTGCACTTTTAGTCGCTGCGGCAAAAGGTCTGATCATCGGTTCGGCGATTGGCGGACTGACAGGAGGAATATTCAGTGTCATGTGCGGTAGATCGTTTTTTGAAGGCTTTGAGGAAGGAGCTTTTAGCGGAGCAATTTCGGGCGCGGTTGCAGGTGGATTGTGTTCATGGTTTTCGGGCAGCGGCGAAATAGCATTGTCCCTCGGAAAACAGATGACATTCTGAGGACTGGGAGACATGGTCGCGTCCGTCTTCGGAGATGTTGGTGATATTGCGATAAACGGTAAAAAGCTGTCGGTACTGGACGTTTTATTCGACGCAGGCTTCTCATTTGCCGTCGGTGCTCTTGCAACAGGAATAACAAGTAAACTGAGCAATTACTTCCCGCTGAAGATAAAAGGAATAAACAAGGGGCGAGGCAGTTGGGAGCACGTTTGGAAGACGCAGTCAATCAGGTCGCTCCGAAACGGAACTCGTGTACAGATCAAGACTATTATGAAAGGATTCGGAGCTGATTTTGTTAATGGTATATGGGATTACGGATTTGAATTCCCGAAGAATCTCGTCAATGAGATCAGAGAGGCAATATCCGATTAACAATATTGGCAGGTGATATAATGAAAGAGTTTGAAGTAAGATTTCCTAAAAATGATCTGCTGGTGACAGGGGCAATATATCTTGCTTTTGCAGTATTGTGCGTACTTATGTTCGTATTTGGCAGGCATTTTAAGTTCAATGTTGTTTTTTTCGTTATCTTAACCGTAATGTTTGTGATGACGGTACTCTCAAATTGTTTATTTCATCTCAGGGTTTCAGATGACGTTTTCAAAGTAAGGACAAAATTCGGAAAAAGCTACGGATTTGACCTTAAAGACATAAAAGAGATTGAGTGTTCAGATCATAACAGACCAAAGCTGGGACCATTATACGAAATAACTATCTATACTGACAGCAATGAACTTGAATTGAATCACAGTATGGAAGGTTTTTACACTTTGGCTGAATATCTGCTTGTAAAGTATGAAAACGGAGAGCTTGGAAATAACTCCGTTTCAAAAGAATCCCACGAGCTGATGGTAAAAATTATGCAGATGAAGAAATGAGCTTTATTGCATAGAATTTGCATACAGCGTAACTGAACTGTGATAAAACAGCGAGGAGATGTTTTATGGCAACAATATCATTATTTGCGTCAAAGATAAATCAGATGCCAGAACTTCTGAAAGCGTCAAAGAAAAAAGTGACCGCTTTTCAGGACGAGTTGCAAAATCTCAACAAGAAAATACTGAATATAGACAATTCTGCCTGCGATGTATATAATGAAGCGGGAATTGTTCGTGCTTCGGTGAATACACAGGAAGTCCTTGCGGATTCCATCGGGAAATTCAACGATAACCTTGACGAGTTCATCAGCGATACGGTGGAAACGGACAATAACGCGGCAGCTCTGATCAGGCAGAACAAGAAGGACTTCTACGAAAAATACTCATATCTTAAACCCGAATGTGAAAAGAGCACCTGGGAAAAGGTCAAGGGCGGCTTCAAAAAGGCAGGTCAGTGGTGCAAGGATCACTGGAAGATAATCGTAACGGTAGTTCTCGTTATCGCGGCAATAGTCGTAATCTGCGTGTGCCCTGCCGCCGGTCTCGGACTTCTTGCTATCGGCGCAGCAAAGGGTCTTATTGCAGGAGCTGTTATAGGCGGAATAATCGGAGGTATCTCCGCAAAAGCCACGGGAAAAGGATCATTCCTTGACGGCTTTGAAGACGGAGCTTTCTCGGGAGCTATCACGGGAGCTATTTTCGGCGGTATCGGCGGTGCAGGAGAGCTTGCAGGACAGGCTCTCGGCAGATCATGCGATCTCATCGCAAAGTTCGGACCTGCCATAAAGAATGTAACTTTGTCGGCGAATATCCTCAATCTCGGAATGGCAGGCTTTGATCTGGTGTCACTGGGAGCAATGATGATAGATCCGAAGTGCAAGCTTGTGCAGTTAAATCAGATGCTGCATTCAAGCAAGCTCTACAACGGAGTTCAGCTAGGTCTGGGAGCAGTCGGTGCGTTCGGCGCAGGAATGCTCAAGGGTATTCAGTTTGACCTGCAGAACGGCATTTCCAAGTGCTTCGTTGCAGGAACGATGATAAGCACAGTCAGCGGTTTGACAGCCATTGAAAATATCCGTGCAGGAGATATCGTGCTTTCGGCTGACGAAAAAACAGGCGAAAGAGGCTTCAAGAAGGTAGTCGAGACCTATGTCCGCGAAACAATGAAGCTCGTACACCTGATAGTAAACGGTGAAGAGATAGTTACTACGGAGGGACACCCCTTCTACGTCAGGGAGCTCGGCTTTGTGGTCGCTTCGGAGCTTTCCGAGGGCGACGTACTGACGGACAGCGACGGAAACGAAATGCCGATTGAGTCCGTAAGAACCGAAATAACCGCCTCGCCTGTTACGGTCTATAATTTTCAGGTCGAAGAGTATCATACGTATTTTGTATCAGATACAGGTATTCTCGTACATAATGCAGACCATATGTATGGAGGAAAAGTTATTAATGATGCATTCTTTGACGATCCAAGCAATATTGGAACAAAAGAAACATGGAATGCATATATTAGTGATAATCCCAAAGGAAATTATGCGGAATATCTGGATATAATCAAGACTGAATCACCATGGCCCCCAGGGTATAAGCCACAGGTTATGGAGTTAAAACATGGTCAGAAGTTGTATATGGCTATTGAAGGTGCTGATGATCCATTCACAAAAATGGGAGGCTGGGCGTCGGATACCAGGATACCCGATATTGATTTTGTTAGGAATAATCTTGCTGTTAAACTGGGGTGGAAAAACGATCCAAGTGTTGTTAAGGTTATTGAAGTTAAGCCTGGAGTGAGCCTGAAAGTCGAATATGGTCCGGTTGGTCCTCAGATTGATCTGGCTAACAATATATATCATCCGGGAGATATGTCTGTTACCCAATATAAACTGTTTGCCAATTTGTCCCGTGGCGATGATCTGGCGAATTATCTTGATTATGTTTCACATTATACAATTAAATAGGAGAAGTTATGGCAGAAATTACCGTGGATACTTTATCGGGTGAGATAAAAGTATCTGATAAAGACAAGTCTTTTGTGATAAAGACAGATAATATTTTCAGAGCAAAGTTATATAACGATAATTTTGTATGTGTATTAACAGACGCAAATACACCGAACGAAAAAGAACTATTATATGATCTTAATGGTGAGTTAATATATGAATTCTATCGTCGTCAATCAAGAGTTATATTTATGAAGCATGAACTTCAGATCGGTATCAGAATTGGAGTTGTGGCATATTATCCGCTCAAAAATCAGCTTCTTGTCTGTGGAAGCTACAAAGAAGAAGGTAAAAAAGGATCATGCCTCTTCATTTATGGTACTGATCGGAAACTTGTAAAAACTTTGGATGAACATAGTGTTTATGAAATAGATATTGAGGACTCCGATATTAAGTATGCGAAAATGTTTGCTGAAAGCTATATTCCTGAAGAAAACAGGTACAGGATCTGCGGAGTTTTATGCTTTAATGATCGTGTCGAACTTCGTATGCAGGTGATAGGCGGAGAGACCGTCGGCGGAGATTATCTGACATGGCGTATGGCTTTGGACATGGATACGTATAAATTGAAAATCGCAGGTTACGATCCGAGGTAGTTCACAGCGTGTAACAAAGATTAAAAGAACCTGAATAATAAAAGAAAGCAGGGTTTGGAATGTTTTTTGCAAAGAATAATAAAAACAACAGATTTATTATGGGAGTTGCCGATATTTTCGCCTTTAATGGGACGGATGATATGGCTGTTATCGGCAATGTTTCCGGAACTGTTAATGTTGGGGATATAGTTAGCATTATCAATTTCGGAGATGATAATGCACAGATGTTTTCGGCTGAGATATGCGGGATAGAGACAAACAACAATAAAGCGGATTCGGTTACAGACAGCTTTGCTGAGCTCAGAATAAAAAGCGGCAACGGATATAATTTGAAAACAGGCACCGTAATTTACAGCGGAAACTATGAAATGCAGGATATGTACAATAATTATGCAGTTGCATTTATGGCTCAGATGGACGTTGTCGGTCTCAAGGAGCAGACTTTAAGAAATGCAAGCCTCAGTGAATGTGCGGAGATAGTAAGAACGGATTATCTTCTTGTCAAGCGCAAAAATATTCAGCGGACCAATGCTGAGCTTCAGAAGCAAAGCAGTATAATCAACGGAATTATCAGGGAAAAGCTTTATGATTCCGAATATATTTACTGCGTTTACAGCAGATCCACAGGCGAACCGTATATGAAGTCGGATGTGTATAAAAACGGTGACAGTCTTTCAGCTGCACCGCCTGTGCTGATACTGATAACAGAAGCATTTCTGCCGTTTGCAAAGCTGAAGTATTCGTCTGAGGATTTTGAGCTGCGGAAAATAGAGAACGGAAAAGACAAAAACGGTATCGAAAAATTCCTTGGATTCAGTTTCTATGTTAACGGAGCCTCAGGTATTTCTCTGCTTTACGATGACGTTGTTATTCCTGCACATACTTTCATAAGTCAGGAGGAGCACACTAAGAAATATCCTCTCCCTCTGCCTGTGACAAATCCAGAGATACAGGCGCTTTCGCTTCTTATCAATCAGATCGGGCAGCCAAAGAACGATGATGAAAATACCATATTGAAATTTTACTGCAAGCTCATTGTAAACAGAATGTCCGAAGCTGTCGTTCTTGTTCCTGTAAGCTCTGATGACAAGAAAAATGAAACAGAAGGACCTGATATTCCCGTTGTAAAGACAGGTGATAACAGATATGCAGTTCCGGTTTTTACTGATGCAGTTCATTTGCTTTCGTTTTTCGGTGACAAATACGACGCAATAGCAAGTAAAATTTCGTTATTTACCGATAAATACGATATTGTGATAAATACTTCCGATAAAAATCCAAACGGATGTTATTTCAGCAAGGAAATGATAGAACAGTTAAAATGATCTTGATAATGCAAGGCTTTGTCCCAAACTTTAAGAAAGGAACAGTGTAAAATGTCTGCACCTAATATCGGACAAAAAGAATTCATACCTGAAAGGATCTCAGGTGAGATTGTAAATAAAAAAATAACGGAGCTTGATGAAAACTCGGAGATTAGTATCTTCAATGTTCTTGAACTCAATAAATACGATAAGGGCAAAAAGGAAAATGAGCAATGAGATTTTAGGCACTGATTTCAGATACATAGTCGATGTATCATACGGGATCAATCAGGACGGATTTATCGCAATAGGTACGGAAAGTATCGTTTACAAGGGTATCAAGGTCGCACAGAGCGGCAATCTCGAGTTCTCCTGCGTACTTAAATTCAAGCCGAAACATTCTTACCTTAACGGCGAGTACAAAGACAAGGTAAAAAAATTCAAGGAAGATGAATTTTCAATATTCGAGGAGCTGAAGGAATGCCGTTCTGTCGTAAAGATCTTCGACGTTATCGAGGATATGGGCAGCTTTACGCTGAAATGCGACAGAGTCAGCAGCGGAGTTATCACAGGCGAGATTTATTTCTGCGTAGTTGAGGAGTACATAGACGGCTGGTCGCTGGAGGAGTACTGCCGAAGTGAATTCTGGAAGCTGAGAAAGTACGAAGAGACAGGAAACGGACTGAAAAAAGTCATAGAGTACCATGATTTCAGAGATGACGAAAAGGAAAACGTCTGCGCCACTTACTATAAAAACTACGACAATATCCTCATGTATCAGAATCAGATGATACATTTCATGAGAAATCTCTGCGAGATACTTGAATTTGTAACAGAGAAAAAGAGGATACTCCACCTTGATATAAAGCCCGAAAATATTATGGTCACAAAGCACGGAAAAGAGCTTGTGCTCATTGATTTCGGAAGATCGGTGAGGTTGCCGTCTTCGGAAAAGTTTTTTCAGTGCAGTATGGAACGTGCGGACTACAGCACGGACGAGACCATAGACAGGATGTACTCGTACAGCACCATCGGATATGCAGCTCCCGAGTGCTATGCTCCCGCAGCCGAAAACTCGGAATACCCCTTTGAGCAGAAAAGCCTGCGGGGAAAAATGAGCATAGAGAGCGATATTTTTTCATTCGGAGCTTCTTTCTGGGAGTGTCTCAACATTTTTGATCTTGTCACAAAGGGCAGCGGTTTTTCGAGAGATTCCCATGAGTTTTACAGGAAGTATTTCCTGAATGACGACGCATATACTTCAAGAGACCTTTCCCTTACGTCAGTCCATTATCATCAGAAGTTGGAAGACATAATAAGGAAATGTACGAGAAAGCGCAGCGAGGGCTATACCGACCCGTCTGACAGGAGATATTATCATTTCTACAGCGAAATAAAAAGGGATATAATCGAAGCGGAAAACTCCGTGCCAAATATAGTCCGTGCCGAGAATATCAGGGTAAGAAGCGCTTTCAGTCTTGTCGGAAAGGCGCTTTCGGTCTTTACCACGATACTTATCGTTATTTTTGTGTTCCGTTTGCTGGGCTACAGGCTCGCATACAGCAAGTGGGAGCGGATTACAGAAAACTACAGGAGTACGCAGTTTTCACGCCTTGAAACTATAGCAACCGACCTTGTGAAAACTGTTCCTAATTCGGGATTCGGCGACGTTTACCGAAAGATCGCCGAATTTACATATCTTGACGGAGAGATCGACGAACAGGAGGCTGCTCTTCTTGTAAGTCTCCTTGATAAGAGAAAGAGCAGTATTTCCGAGCAGTATATCGACGAGATAATGCAGTTTGCAGATCCTCGCAAATTCAAGGAGATATCCAGTGAAATAATGAAGCTCGACATAGAAGAGGCAGGCCTCGGACACAAATTTGCCTGTGCTATCTACAATACAGAGATAAAAAAGGAAAATTACGCCGAAGCCTATGAGCTCCTCAGTCAGTATCACAAGAATACGCAGTTCAGAAACGCTGCGGTGAAGCTTAAAAACATTCTTGACAATGATGATACGATAGACATTATTTCCGAAAAAACGGGCGTAGGCAAGTCGGATATCAAGGAACTTTTTGAAAAAACAGGGGACTATACCTGAGGTGGAATATGAACAGAAAAAAATATTTATTGCTATTCAAATACGTTGCCAATGCATATATCAGGACATTTCTGTTTTCGATACCGTTTACGGCGCTGTTTTTTGTTATTCTGCTTGTAAGCGGGATGTACAGCAGGCTTGATCTTAAATTTGATTCTCCTGTTCTTGTGCTTCCGATGCTGGCTTCGCTGATACTTGCGGCAGTCGTTCTTGTTTTCGGGCTTATCCTGTATGTTTACAAATACAGGCGCACTGTGGACAAAACAGCGTTCTGCAAGGCAGTTTCGGCTGCAATGGGAGAAGAAAACCGCTCTTCGGGAAGAAAGGCAGGATAAATGAAAAATAATGAGATAATGATTTCTGTCAGATTTGAAAAAGAAGCTGACAAATACGATGAAATGTCTTTTCTTGTGCTTAAGGATATCACTCTGAAAAATTTTATAGAAGCGGTATATTACGGACTTGAAAAGGATAAGAAATATGCGGAACGCTTCGAGCTTTTCCGAAGATATCTGAAAACAAGAAAAGAGCTGATTGTGCTTTATACCGCAAAGGGAAATCACAGTATAATAGATATTAACGAGGTCTACGGTGAAAAAAGAACAAAGGTCTATGACATGGCTCTTGAAAAGCTGGGATTTGTTACTTCAAGCTGCATTCTTATTACTTTCAGAACTCAGCTCACCGTCCCCTCGCTTTTCAGTGCGAAGGACTCATCAGGGTTTATTCTTAAGGAAAACAACAGTCTTGAGTACAATATCAGCACAAGAAGACTCAATGTTGTGGAGCCGTCTGTGATAGACATCATTCCGCCTAACGAAATGCCGAAGCCTGACAAAACGTCGCTTCTCGATATCATGATACCGACGCTTCTGTCCACAGGCGGTATGCTGGGGGCGAGATTCCTCATAATGAAGCTGTCTCCCTCCGCTGCGGGAATGGGCAGTACAATGCTGATGATGTCGGGGGCAATGGGCGTTGTTGCTCTTGTTACGTCCACGTATAACTTCTTCAAGAAGCGCAGGGAGCACAAGGGCAGCGTAAAGGAATGGAAGGAAAACTACGAAAACTACATTGCACGAATGATAAAAACTATCAGGACATGGCAGGAGAGCGACATAGTTTACCTTAATACCACCTATCCCGAAATGAGCGAGCTTTTCAGGAATACAGCGGATATCAGCGGCATGATCTTTTCACGTTCGAGAAACGACAAGGACTTTATGACTATCTCTCTCGGCACGTCCGATGAAGTCAAGCCACTGTTTGAGATAAAGTATGACAGAAAAGACAATATTTTCTACGATATCTTCTATAAAATGAAGCCCGGCGGCGACGGTATAGAGATACTTCTCCCTGGAAGCAAAAAGAGAAGCAGAAAGCTTACTCCCGAGGAGAACAGCGAGCAGGACAAGAATCGTTTTCTGCTTACCGACCTTGCGTATAACTTTGCAAATAAGGGTATTACCGCCGATGACAATACTATCGGCTTCAATTACCTGAGAAGCAGGAACAAGGAAAAGAAGCCGCCTCTGCTGCTTGACCTGAAAAGCTGCGGAGCTCTCGGCGTGATATCAGATGATGATGTCGTTTCGGAGAAATTCATAAGACACGTTGTATATGAGCTTTCATTCTATCATTCTCCCGAGAATCTGCAGTTCGTTTTCCTTTTCAATGAAGAATCCGACGAAGAAAAGCAGAATAAGATACTCAGCAAATACAGATACCTTCCCCATACAAATGAGCTTCTTGACGGAGTTTCGCAGTTCGTTTTTGACAAGGAGAGCTCGGGAATAGTTTTCGGACAGCTTTTCAGCATTATGAACGAGCGCAACGGCAGCAGAAACGAGTCAAAGGAAAATGAAAACGAAGAGCAGAGCGAGGAAAACAAGTTTACGCAGATAGTCTGCATAGTTTTCCATGATTATGACATCAAGGAAACAGGCTTTTCAAAGTATCTCCCTGAAGTTCCCGAGGAGGGCAAGCCCTATGTGAACCGTCTCGGACTTACATTTATCTTTATCCAGCCTCACAAGGAGATGCTCCCTAAATACTGCGGAAATATCGTTGATATAAGCAGCGGCAATGAAAATGAGAGAAAGGTAAGTCTGCGTTACAATATTCTTAACCGTGAGACTCTCAACTTTCTCAGCGAGGACAGGAACGACAGAAACAAGGCTCATAATACCGATAATCTCATTGAATACAAGCATTTTCAGAACAAGTATATATTTGAGAGCGACGCTCAGACCGACCGCGACTTTGAGCTTGCCTACAGGCAGCTGAGTTCGATATATTACAAAAGGATAGCAGAAAACGGAAATGTTCCGTCAATGGTCTCGCTTTTCGAGCTTTACGGCTATGATTCATCGCTTGTTAACAGCGGCAGGATATCCGAGGATATCATAAGGAACTGGAGCGACAGCTCTGCAAACGACGTTACACGGGATCTCTGCGTTCCTATCGGTAAGAACGAACACGGAAATATGTACCTTGACCTGTACGAAAAGGCTGACGGACCGCATATGCTGGTGGCAGGTACGACAGGCTCGGGCAAATCCGAGACTATCATAACTTACCTTATAGGGCTTTGCATGAAGTATTCCCCTGCGGACCTCAATCTGATGCTGGTCGATATGAAGGGTGGAGGCTTCTCCGACAGACTCGGCAGTTTACCGCACTGTGTGGGAGTCGTTACCGATACGGCAGGCGAGGAGGAGGGAACTCCTGCGGCATATATGCTGAAAAGGTTCCTTGAGTCCCTTAACGCCGAGATAAAAAGGCGAAAGCTTCTGCTTTCGGAGTTCGGTGTTGACAATACCGACGCCTATATGAGAGCGCTCAGGATAATAAGGAAGATACAAAGCTCCGCTCCTGACGAGAATACCGATGACCTCAGGAAAAAGCTCAACGAAAAGCAGAAAGAAATGCTTGGCAGAAAGCCTGAGGAGCTGAGATCGCTTTCACATCTTGTACTTGTAGTCGACGAATTTACCGAACTTAAAAGGTTCTCGAACGAAACCAACGACGTTGATTTCATAGCTGAGATAACAACTATCGCAAGAGTGGGACGTACACTGGGATTCCATATAATCCTTGTTTCTCAGAACATCGAGGGTGCCATAACCGACGATATCAGAGTCAACTCAAAGGCAAGGATATGTCTTAAAGTCGCTACAAAGCAGGCTTCAAAGGAAATGCTGGGAACTTCGGCAGCTGCCGCACCCACAATGCCCCTCAACGGACGTGCGTATCTTTTGGTAGGAACGGGAACAAGATTTGAGTATTTCCAGTCCGCTTACACGGGAGCAAACAAAAATATGGACATTTCTCCTGCCGTTAAGGTCTCATGCATACCCAATTCGGGCAGGAACGACAAGAGCTTCTATTCATCAGACAAGGACAATAAGGCTGAAATGATCAAGAACAGGAACATCAGCGAGCACGATACCCAGCTTGCATACATTGTAAAATGCATAACCGAGGCAGGCAGGAGCTTTGAGCGGCCTGTCCAGATATTCCTTCCGCCACTTCCGGGAGTTATTATGGATAAAACCGAATGGGAGGGAACAGAATGATCATGGATAAAATGATTTGTACGCTTGGAAAATTCGATATACCCGTAATACAGCAGCAGCCGCCTTTCAGAGTCGACCTTCTTGACTCGAATATCATGCTTTTCGGTTCGTCTATGAGCGGAAAAACGACATTTCTGAAAAATCTCATCAATATCCTTCACAAAAAGTATGACGAGAAGTGCGAGCAGATATTTATCCTCGACTTTGACGGCGCACTTTCGGAATACCGCAGTATGCCGCTGGTTTCAGCATATTATGACAATTCAAACGAAGAATACGTAAAGAGGATATTCAGGATACTCGAGGGCATACTCAAGGAAAACATAAAAGTGCTGGACGGAAAGAATTTCCGTGAGGCGGCAGAGGGCAGACAGCCTGTCCATACTACGTTTATTATCGACAATTTCAATGCATTTATGGACGAACAGCGCTATTCGTCCTATCATGAGAAATTTGCAAGAATTTCCCGTGACGGTATCTCAAAGGGCATATCTATAGTTGTAACTGCTTCGGAAACACGCGGAACAGCAATGTTTTCGGGAAGCTTCAGACAGAAGATCGCGTATGAGATGCCTGCCGACGCATATTCCGAGATATTCGTGTCAAAGCCCGGTATCATCGGAAACAACGCAGGCCACGGCTTTGCGAACGTTACCATAAAACCAGATAATATCACGGGTACATTCAAGATGAACCTTCCCTACGAGGTCCAGACCTCAAAGCCCGAGGGGATAAGTGACCCTGATTTCAGCATAAATCTGAGAAAAAAGTTCGGATACAGCGAAGAGGAGAAGGAGTTCCTGCAACATGTAAAGCGGAACAAGACCTTTCCGAAAGAGCTGACAATGGAGGATTTTGATATATTTGCCGACAGAAATGCTGCGGAAAAGCCGGGGCTTTCGGTAAATGTCGGCCTCGATTATCTGAAATTCGAGCCTGTTTCCGTTGATTTTGAAAAAACTCACGTTATTGCGGTCTATGGCAAAAAGGAATTCGGAAAGACCAATCTTCTTAGGCTGCTTTGCAATGGCATTGCGGAAAAAGAATCTTCTGCGCGTTTCGTTTTCTTTGACGACGGAAGAGAGCAGCTGAAGGAGATATGCTCTGAGATGGCTTCTTCTCACGAAACGGTCATGATAAATAAGTTTGAAACAGCTGAGCTTGAGAGGAAGGACGGCACTTCTGTGAAGAGAAAGCTCTCGCCGCTGCAGCAGTTTTACATTTATCTCAACAGCAGTCATATCGAGCTTGACAAGAAGTTCCTCGCTCCGTATTATGACCTTAGCGACCAACTAAAAAAGGATTACGAGCTCGTGCCCGACTGCAATGCCGCAGATGACAGGCTGACTGTCTTTGTGATACAAAGTAAGCAGATATATCTCAATTCCGTGGAATGCAGAAGATTTATCAACTATATAATGCCGCAAATGGCTGCTATGGCTGATGAAAAGAGGTACATCTTCATATTTTCCGACGTTCAGAAGATAAGCGACGGCGAGCAGAATGCCTTCTTCAACAATCTTATCACTGCTTCGTTCCTGCTTGACAATATTGCGGAATTTGCAGGCGAACGCGGACAGAAGACCATTTTCGGCAACATGGACGTAAAGTATCTTAAAGAAGAATATGCGATATGCGAGCTCGGCGACGGATATTATTACGACGTTGAAGCGGATAAGCTTCAGAAGGTGAAGTTCATAAAGAATACGTAAGGTCTGCTTTTCTGCATTATTTCTTGACATACCGCAAAAGCGGTGATATAATAAGCTTGCTTGATATACTGTCATATAATGACGAAAAGGAGAGAAATTATGAAGGATAAGGATGTCAAAAAGAAGAAAAAGTGGCCGAAGGTGCTTCTGACCATAGCTGTAATAGGCGGAGCTCTTACGGGATTTATCGCCTTTAACGCCTCAAAGAACATGGAGGTCATGAACAGGACTCTCGACGCGGGAATGAAGACTCTCTCAGAGTACGCCGAGGTCACACCTGTTGATACCGGTGATTTTTCGCAGATAAAAATGTACGGACTGATGAAGTTCAATGTTTCGCAGTACGACGTAAGCGAAGTTGGAAATCTTTCCGTTATGACGGTAAATATGGGCTTCATGCAGATGGTTTCATACGTTATCACGCCATATGAAAAGAATATGCCGCTGATGTCCATGGATTTCATGTATATTCTCGGAAAACGCAAGGCTTATGCTGAGTTCTACGATCTTGTTCCCGATAGGACAGACGGCGCATTTATGAGCGTTCTTGACTCGCTGAAGGAGTTTGAGAACAGATACAGCAGTCTTGAGGATATCACTACAGACCCTGCGTGGTATGACGACCTTATGACGGTAGTTCTCCACAAGGCAGGAAAGCGCGCTGACGATGACGTGATAGAGGAAATGTTCTGCGATGCAATAAGAACCTATATGGAAAGGGCGAACGAGCTTGAGGAGCTTTCCGACGCGGAAAAGGCTGAAAAGCTTGCACTTACCCGGGAATACTCTGATAATCTCATTTCAAAGGGCGGAGTTTCAACCGATGTTTTCAAAAAAGCTCTCGGCGAGGATAAGACAAAAGAGTTTTTTGACAAGGTATTTTTCGGTACGGAGCGCAGAAAATAAGCGCTTTTCGTCAGAATAGAGCTGTGCGGACAGTCATGGGAGCTGAAAATGTGCCTGTGACTGTCTTTTTCGACGCAGCTTCATTGTGGGCTGCAATTTCTTTGATTATGGAGAGCTGATATGAAAAATTTATGGGGAAGACTATTGTTCCTTCTTGCACAAGCGAATAAAATACATATTCTATGGTGCGGAGCTTTAATGCTGACTATGCTGGTGCTTGCCGTGCTTCATCATCGCTGGAGGGACTATGACGGCAAGATCAGACGCTGGCGAAAGCTTTGCCTCATACCTTACCTGATAATGCTTGCCCATCATTTAATCTATGTTTCGGGAGCTCCGCATCTGCTGAGCAATTACACGCCTATGTACCTCATAGCGCTCATTGCCTTTGTGCCGATGCTGTGCGCGGATATGGAAAAGGGTTACAGGATATTTGCACCGATAACAGGAGTAATGACGGTAATATTAGGTGTTATTTCCTGTACTTTTTCCGGTGATATGCACAATTTCACGCGGAAAAGCTACACAAAGTCCTTTCATGCAATGGTAAGGGAAATGGACAGGAGTTACGTCCTCAAGGAGTGGAAGGAGCTGGATTTTTCCGCTCTTGAAGAGAAATATATGCCCCTTGTGAGAGAAGCCGAGAAAAATAATGATCCTGCTGTTTTTTCTGACGCTGTATTCATGTTTTGCAGTGAGCTCCACGATGGTCACGTAATGGTCTACAGTGATTATGACGAGAGTAAGTATCATTCTGCATTCGAGATGAACGATTACGGACTTGCAATGGTACAGCTGGACAGCGGAGAAGTTATTGCGGTCTGCACCGAAAAAGAGGTAAACAGGCTCGGGATAGAGGACGGAACTGTAATAACGAAATGGAATGGAAAGCCTGTTTTGCAGGCTGCCGAAGAGCTCACGGAGTATGAGGGAGTTCCCGTAAAAGCCAATGCTGACCGCCTTGCTATGTTTGAGCTTTCGCAAACGGGCGGCGAAACTGCTGAGGTCACGTTCATCGACAGTTCGGGTGCGGAGCAGACTGCCGTACTTTCGGCGCGTGAGGACGAGCATACGCTCGACGAAGCTTTAGACGCCTTTACCCACAGTCCCGATAGCCGCAGGGAGATACTGGTGTCCAATTTCGGCACGAAAATGCTGAACGAAAAATGCGGCTACCTGAGGCTCAGCGCTGAGACCACGGGCAGCAACATACGTGACTATATCAACTTTTTCAGGGGCGAAAGCAGCAGTGCAAGGGAGATGTTCCGCAAAAAGCTCCGCAGGCTGAAAGAGCAGGGAATGGAGTACCTTGTAGTTGACCTGCGGAACAATCAAGGCGGTCATGACGAGGTGGGCTGCGCGCTCTGCGACCTTTTCACCAACGAGGACAGCTATGTGCAGGGAGTCGGTTTCCGCAGAAACGGAGAATACGTCCGCACAGCTTACCACAGCCTGCACGGCGACGGAGAATTTGCCGATATTAAGGTAGTTGCGCTGACAAATATGAACTGTATAAGTGCAGGCGACGTAACAGCGTATCAGCTTTCAAAGCTGCCGAATGTTACTCTCGCAGGTATCACTGACCCAAGCGGCAGCGGTCAGATGACAGGCGGCGGCTGTATCCTGTCAGATGGGGTAGTCAGCGTTGGCTATCCTGTGGGACTTACGCTCAATGAGGACTGCGAGCCCGACATAGACACCCGAGCCGATATGGTCAGCCGTAATCCTGTTGAGGTGCGTATCCCGCTTGACTATGACGCGGCAATGGCAATATTCCGCGATAATAAGGACTATGAGCTCGATTGGGCAGTAGATTTCCTCGAAAACGGTGAGAAATAGTTTCAAACTTCATATATTCAGTTATCTCCGAAGCCCTTAACGCGATACTTATACAGCTATTTATGCTTTATAACGGGAGAAGTCCTTTTAAAAGAAGGTTTCTCTCAGTATAAGGTACAAAGCTCCTATATGAGAATCGTGTTAAACTTCGGGGATATTTTTATACAGGGAGAAAAATATTATATTTTTTTCGGCAAGAATATGAATTTTTGGTTAAAATGCTTGAAAATTGTTTAAAAAAGTGGTATAATAAGGAAAATGCTTATAGCTTTCGGACAGGGGGGAGAGCAATTGGAACAGCAACGCAACGAAAATCCCGATATATCTTGGATACATGACCTGTTGAGTGACATTTTAAAGCTTTCTACGGACGGGGATCGCAATTTGCTCCTTGAAAAGTATTGCAGTGAGCATAAAGGGGAAACAGAAGAACTTATATTGAAGGACGCGGACAGCATAGCCGAAATGCTTGTACGTTTCAGGAATTACAGCGGCATTGTCAACCACAAGCTGATGTCGCTTACGGATCACGAGAGGGCTGAGCTCGAAGAAACAGAGCGAATTATAGACGAAAACCAGTTCGATTACTATTTTCAGCCGATTGTCAGCGCTAAGGACGGTGAGATATTCTCATACGAAGCCCTTATGAGACCAAAGAGCTCCATGAAGCTGTCACCGCTCCATATACTGAAATACGCAGGGCTTGTCAACAGACTTCCCGATATAGAGCGCGGCACTTTTCTTAACGTGCTCGGTATCATAGACCTGCGGAAAAGCGAGTTCCTTGGAAGAGCGGTGTTCATAAACAGCATTCCGGAGGCAAAGCTCGATGCAGAGGACTACAGAAAAGTCACGAAAATGCTTCTGAAGCACGCAGATACGGCGGTTGTCGAGATGACAGAGCAGTCAGAGATCGACGATGAGAGCCTTGAGGCGCTAAAGGAACGCTACAAGAATATGGGCGTAAAAATGGCTATCGACGATTACGGTTCGGGATATTCCAACGTTGGAAATCTCCTGCGGTATATGCCGAATTTCGTGAAAATAGACCGTTCTCTGCTCCATGAGATACATACAAGCCCGAAAAAGCGCCATTTTGTAAGAGAAATAATCCAGTTCTGCCACGATAATGATATCCTCGCTCTCGCAGAGGGAGTTGAGACCGCAGAGGAGCTCCATACGGTGATACTCCTGGGAGCTGACCTTATACAGGGCTATTTTACGGCAAGACCTGTTCCTGAGATAATCAGCTCGATTCCCGATGATATAAAGCAGCTCATAAAGCGCTATCATCAGGAACGCGAGGAGGGCATAGGACAGCAGGTCTATCTTGCGGACAGTGCGGAGAGAGTACTCCTTGACAGACTTGCGCCGTCGGGTATCAAGTGTATAGTAGTGGGAGCAAACGGAAACGGCGATGTCACTGTTGAGGGCGATCCGAACGTTGACTCGCAGATACGTATCGAAACGCGGAAGGGCTTCTGCGGCCGGATAATCCTCGAAAACGCATGGCTCACAAGCATAAAAAACAAACCCTGCATAGACATCGGCGAGGAAAATGACATAACAGTCGTTCTTGTCGGGGACAATAAGCTCGATATGGGCGGAATAAGAGTTCCCGAGTCCTCGAAGTTCACCCTTGCAGGAGACGGAAGACTTGAGATAAGCCTCGACGATAAGGAGTACTATGGTATCGGAAACGGTGCAGGACTTCTGCACGGTGAGCTCGTTTTTGAGCAGTCGGGCAGACTTACCGTTAATTCCCACGGGCAGACGGGCGTAGCCATAGGTTCCGGAAACGGCGGTATCATAAGGATAAACTCGGGGCAGTACCGTCTGAATCTGCAGGGAGATGTTGCAGTGGGCATCGGAGCGCTGTATGCGTCTACGGAGCTGTGTATACATGACTGTGATATCGGCATGGAAATGACCTCGGCACGCGGAACGGCTATCGGCACTATCGGCAGAAGCGTCGATATCAGGATATATAAGACCTCTGCGAAGATATTCATGTCGGGCATAGAGCTTGTCGGCATAGGAACTCTTGACGGTGAAACAGTGAAGCTTACAGTAAATGAAGCCAGCTGCTTCGTGAACATCAAGGGAGAGCGCTGCTCGGCTGTTGCTGCTCTTGAGGGAAAAAGCGATATCAACTTTGAACAGGCTGCCGTCAGACTTACGGTGGAGGGCAGCCAATCCCTTGGTATCGGCGGATTTACAGGGGATACGAGAATTATGCAGACTGACGCCAATACTCATGTGATCCTCAATTCTGCTGCGAATGTGGGAAACTACTTCAAGCGCGAAAATATTGATTCGGCTCACGGAAAATTCGTATTTACGCTTAACGGAGCTGATACTATCGTTATTGAAGGGTAATAATAAAAAGCCTGTTTTGCAGGAAAAGTCATTGGACTTGCTGCATGACAGGCTTTTTTGTGCTGAAAATATTTCGGGAAAAACGAGAAATCGGTTCAGAATTACTAAATAATATTAATAAATAGCACAAAAAGACAACAGAAAGAGAAAGAGCGCAATTTTTAATATTGACTTGTTGTATAAAAAGCGATATAATTTACTTACGTTGTTATATTTTATTATGCAAAATAAATCACATACACGAGGCGGTCGCTTCCAAGCCTCATACACATCATAAGCCATAACAGGTGCTATAGTTCATATCTTCTTGAATATTCGGCACTGGAAAAAGGAGGAATTAAAAATGATCCGCAAAATTCTCGGAATGCCTGCCCGAAAAGCAATTTCATTACTTGCAGCAGCTTCTGTGATAACAGGACAGCTGGCAGGGACAATGCTCCTCAGCGCGACAGCTGCCGACCTCAGCTCCACAGCTGAGATACCGTCCCATAATACATACTGGTTGGGCGATGAAGAAAGAAAAGCAGGCGCTGCTGATGAAAAGATCACAGCCGATCCATGCCTTTCTATGGACAAACTGACAGTTCCTGCGTCTGCCGCAGGTTCTAAGGTGACAATGAATGTTTACATCAATGACGAAAATATAAGTGACGAAATCGCGTACTATGCATACGGAAACGTGAACATTGATATGGACGCCCGTCTTGCAGCTTCTGTAAGGAAGCCTGAGTCGGGAGGAACGAGCGGAGTTAATCTTTCAGCTTCAAATCTGTCTGCTTCGGGGTACAGACAGGTGCTTCATATGTATTTCACCAGCGGACACGGCAAAAACGGCGTATATGCAGCTATTGATGTAACTATCCCCGAATATGCCAAGCCGGGCGACATATTCTACTTCAATATATGCGATACGGTCAATAATGCTACACGCCTTACCATGTACGGTGCAAATGCTTCCGACAATATATTGTATGAAAGTGAAAAGAAGCCGAAAACAGCCGATACGAGCGGTGATAAGCTTCTTAACGGCACTCCTTACGACGGATATATCCTCATCGACCCTGAGTCGGAGGCAAAGGCTTCAAGCACTGTAAAGAAATATGACCTGATCGTAAAGGACTCTATAGCATATGCAGTGTACGATGACCACGCTGAGGTAGCTTACGGCGAATACGAAGCGGAAAAGGCTGAGATACTGTCTGAAATAAACGGAAAAAAGGTAACTTCTATCAGCGACTCTGCTTTTGCGTACACAAAGATCAAATCGGCAGTCATCTCCGATACGGTTACTTCTATCGGTAATTTTGCTTTCCTGAATTCCCCACTCGAAAAAGTAACTATCCCAAACAGCGTTACTTCTATAGGTGGAAGCGCATTCAATGGCTGTCCGCTTGAGTCAGTGACTATCCCGGACAGCGTTACTTCCATTGGGGCAAGCGCTTTCCGTGGCAGTGGGCTCAAGTCTGTAGAAATTCCCGACAGTGTGACAGTTCTTAAAGAATACACATTCTCAGGCTGTAAATCACTGGAGAAAGTGACACTTCCGTCAAAGCTGGAAAAGCTTATGAATAATGTCTTCTATTTTTCAACAGCCCTCAGCAGTCTGGAGCTCCCCGATACCTTAACTTATATCGGACGCTGGACATTTGAAGCTACTAAGATAAAGGAGCTGGATATCCCTGCCTCTGTGACGTATATTGAGGGAGATGCATTCGGAAGCTCCAACATCGAGACCATAAACTATCCCGATGACAAAACTACGCTCCCCGACAATGCTTATTCGGGCGCTTCACATATGGGAACCGTAAAGCTTCCTTCAAAGCTGACAGCTATACCAAAGAATGCATTTTACAACTGTGCTTCGCTAACAAGCGTTGATATTCCCGAAAATGTAACAAGTATAGGTCAGTATGCCTTCCAGAGCTGCGGCGTAAAGGAATTGGCGCTGCCTGATTCTGTCAAGACACTTGAGCCTTACTGTTTTGCATATTCAAAGATCGAATCTATGGAGATACCCGAAAGATTCACGGAACTTCCTGTGGGTATGTTCAATAGCGATGGTATGCTCAGCAGCATAAAGCTGCCGTCAAAGCTTACGGCTGTTCCTGATAATATGTTCAACGGCTGCTCCAGGCTCACAGGCATAGAGTTCCCCGAAACTGTAACGAGCATAGGTGCGAGTGCGCTGAACGGCAGTGGTATAACAGAGCTTGAGCTGCCAAAAGGACTCAAAGAGATATACCCTTCTGCTTTTGCAAACACAAAGCTCAAGGCTGTTGAAATCCACGAGGGCATAACGGCTCTTCCTACTCATGTTTTCGGCAACTGTATGGCGCTTGAGAGCGTAAAGCTGCCCTCTGCCCTGACAAGTATAAGCGATAGTGCCTTCAAGGGCTGTACAGCTCTCAAAACATTGGATATTCCCGACAGCGTGGAGCTTATCGGTTATCAGGCATTCAGAGAATGCGGCATTACAGAGCTAAAAATGCCGATTTCTCTGAAAACGCTGAATACGTATACGTTTGAGGGGGCAAATCTTGAAACTGTTATATATGATGACAGTCTTACAACACTTCCCGATAATGCATACAGCTGCCTCAAAAACATGAAGTCTGTAAAGCTACCGTCGAAGCTTACTGCTTTGCCGAATCATGCTTTCTATTGGTGTGCTGCACTTGAAAGCATAGATATCCCCGAAACGGTTACAAGTATAGGCGATAGTGCTTTCCATGGCTGTAGTGCGCTGAAGAGCATTGAGCTTCCCGAGGCGCTTACGGATATCGGCTATTATGCTTTCTATGATACTATTGCGCTTGAAAGCATAAAGATACCTGATAATGTCAAAAGTATAGCCACAAGTACTTTTGCGAACAGCGGCATAAGATCTGTAGTGCTTCCGAAAAATCTTGAATCTTTGGGAGCTTCAGCATTTTTTAACACTTCTATTGAATCAGTGGAACTGCCTTCAGGCTTAAAGGCATTGGGCGATGCCGCATTCCATAACTGTGCGGCACTTGAAGAGATAGAGATACCCGAGACAGTAACAACCGTTGGAAATAGTGCTTTCAGAGGCACAAGCCTGAGATCGGTTGTTATCCCCGAGGCGGTCAAGTCAATTAATACTGCCTACCTGTTTATGGATTGTACAGAGCTTGAATCTGTAACTCTTCCCACATCTGTAACGGCAATATCCGATTATGCATTCGGCAACTGTGCAAAGCTTAAGGGAGTGGATATCCCTGAATATGTTACTGATATACGCAGTTTTGCATTCAGCGGAACTACCTTTACGTCTCTGTTTATCCCTGCAAGTGTAACGAATATCAATCCTAAAGCCCTTGACGGAAGCAAGATCGACACCATTTACGGCTACAAGGGTACTGCTGCCGAAAAATATGCGAACGAACACAATTTGAAGTTTGTTGAGAGCGAAGGCAGGATATGGAACAGGTCTGACAGACTTCCTGTCGGCGGCATCTATAAGCTTGGCTGCGATGTTACTCTCAGCGGAACAGCGTCAATAAGCGGTATACTCGACCTTGACCTTAACGGACATACAATAAATGCTCCTGCCATAAACTGCAGCAACAGCAGCGAGGTCATCATAAGAGACAGCTCGGCAGAAAAAACAGGTGCCGTAAGGAGCACAGCTTCCAATAATCTTATCACATCGTATAATAAGCTTACCATTTACGGCGGCACATTCTACGGCTATGATAAGGGAACAACCTATGCTACAGTAAGGATAAATGCGGGCGATTTCGAGTTGAACGGCGGAGAAGTGATAGGTTATTCAAGCAATGCGCTTTCTGTCAGAACGGAAAAGGGTAATGTAAACCTTGCAGGCGGCAAACTGACTTTCAACGGAAGCAGAGAAAATATATCCGACGAAGATGGTTCGGCTGTATGGCTGGCAGGCAATGTATCGGGTAATATCAACATCACAGGAACAGAGCTGCATTCAAACTACGGACCTGCGGTCTATACAGGTGATTCAGGCGCAAAAGTAAACATTTCCGGCGGAAAGCTCATAAGCGACTATGATTACGGTATAAAGTGCTTAGGCGAATGCGCTGTCAACCTCAGCGGAAATATCAGCATAACAGGTAAAAACGGCGGTATTTACATTCCGAAGGACAAGCCTGTAAATATCACAGGCGCAGTTACAGGAGCTGATACCAGTATTTACGCAGAGGCTTCGGGAGCTGTCACCAATGGACTCGGAAAATATGTGTCAGCAGACGTGCTGAAGAACTTCATGCCGATGATAAAGGCAAACGGCGAGCTCAGTATTGATAAGGACGGCGAGCTCTGTATTGCATTGACTGAGCAAGCTCAGCCTGTAACTACCACTGCAGCGCCAACAACTGCTGCTACCACCACCACAACAACTACACTTACCACAGCAACGACTTCTTCCTCAACAACCACAACGACCATCACTACTACAACCACAACAACCACAACGACCACTACTACCACTACTACAACAACGACTTCCACAACAACTACCACAACACCCACAACTACTGAATCAACGACTACAACAACTACCGCTGAGACCACGACTGCAGCGACTACTACAAAGTCTCCTCTCATTGTAGGCAGTCTCAGTATGAGGCAGATGAACAAGACAGAGATCGAAGAAACAGGTATCGACCTCAGCGGTGCGGAAAACTTCAACAGCTTCAGTTATACTATCGACGCTACTTACGGCGCTGCTGGAGTAGTTATCCAGAGGGATTGTATTTACGACAGCTTTTTTGATAATCTTTACAGCAGAATACAATTTACACTTGCAGACGGACGTATAATCGAGCTGGAAGACGACGATGACAATGATACAGAGCATAACGGCGGTCAATTTATTGAAGAGCTCGGAGCATATGTATACCATGAGCAGAATGCGGAAGAAGAAATGTATATGTTCGTGGACGGAAATTGCAGGTGGCTCAAGGAATTTTACGATGTTCAGCTGTTTGTTTTCAACATAGGCGGCGGTACTGTCACAAACTGCCGTGCAGCTCTCGATTTTCAGGACGGACTGACGCTTGTTAACAGTGAAAGGATTCAGGAGCTTGAAAATCTTGATCCATGGGTGCCGAGAGTGGCTCACTGGTATCTCCGTGCTGACAAGGCAGGGGTATATCCTCCGCTTAAAGCTGAATTGAAAGGTTACAAGAACGGTGACCGCAATGATCCGTATGAAAAAGAATTCAGTACCAAGGACGAATTCAGGGTTTTCACCACTGACGCTATCAAGATGTATATAACTATTCCCGAGTATTCGTATTTCAGGAAGGATTATGTTTTCAGTATAGAAATTGAAAACAGGACCAACGCACCTCTCTACGACCTTGATCTGTTTGTGAAAAGCTTGAAGCAGACCTCAAAGGTAACCCTTAAGGACAAAGTAGATATGGATTTAGGCTTTATCAACATTTCCGGCGAACAATCACAGACTAAAAAGGAAACGCTCCAGTGGTCAGGCGGCTATGATCTGAAAGTTTCAGAACTGCTGCCGGGAAGGGAAAATGCGGCGAAGCTTGAGATCAGCGTCAAGGATCTTTGGAAGTCGGTTTATGAAAAGTATCTGTCAGCGGAAATATTTGACGCAAATGAAAATCTGCTGTATGATATGCTCTCAGCCGATCCCGACCTTTTCCGGTTAGACCTGGTCCGCTCGGCGTATGCGAAATATTTCAGCGAGCTTCCTACGGAGCACATCTTACGCGATGTAGTTGTGAACTTCTACGGCGCTCAGACACCTATAGACTGTGAGGTGATAAAAGACAGCTCAAACGCTCCGAAATTCAGCAAACAAGTTGACATTATCACAGACACGGCACGAAACAGACTGAGAGATATTTTCAACGGACCGTCAGATCCTCGGAATGAACTTGAAAAATTCAGGAATGACTTTATATTCAACATGAATATAAATGACGAGCAGGAAGTTTCCAATGCATTTACCGATTATGTGAACGGAAGATACGGAAACGGAAGACTTCGCGGTGCTCTTAACATAATTGGCGACTATTTCGTGTATCATCGTAATCACGGCAAGCTGCTGAAAAACATTTACGTTGAGGTAGATACACGTCACGGAGCTCCTTCTGCCGAAGGTGCGGCAAACTCTGTATCAGACAGCGCATTTGAGCTTTCGGACATCAACGGCAGCAAAATAGGCGAAGACGGAAAGTTTGCAGTAACAGGCGATGAGGATATTATCAGGGTAAAGGCTCTCAAAGACGGAGTAAACGGAACTCTCATATATGAGTACGCAGACGGTACTAAGGAAGAGCAGAGGATACACAGCGTCAAAGCGCATCAGTGCATATCAACAGGCGGATTCAGGGTGCTTTATGCTCCACAGGGTGAAAAGGCGGGCTTTGCAGTACGTGTATGCGACGTTTGCGGAGAGCTCACAGACTGTTGTCCTATACATCACGAGGCAGTCGCAATGCTCAGCAGCAATGAGGCATATGCTGATATCAGATATGCAGTTGAAGATGCAGTAACAGCAGGCGAAAAGACCGAGCTCACACTGTTCGGAAACGTTGTGGTAACAGCTGACGTGACTATCCCCGAATATGTTGATGTTCTCATAGCGGATAATGCAGTTATTACCGTAAAGGAAGGCTGCAGGCTCATAGCAGAGGGCAAGGTGACTGACCTTTCGGGCAGAAATTACGATCTCAGCGGAAATGGTCCTGTAGTCACCGATACGACGACAGCTGTATCAACTACAACTACATCTACAACAACTACGACTTCAACAACAACTACTGCGACTACTACCACCACAGCTCCCGTAACAACAGCTGACGATAAAAATATCGCTTCAGACGAGCAGCTTGCTAAATGGGCAGTCATCGACTATCAGGAGAAGAATGTCAAGCAGGTCGGAGATACAGACGTAAAGACCACCGCCGACGGTCAGCTTGAGATAGTACTCAGGGACAAGTCAGGCAAGGTTCTCGATACATACACTATCGACCCTGAGACAGGTGAGGGAACAAATTCAGCAAATGAAGCTGTTTCGCTCCCGCAGACAGGAAACAAAACAATGACAAATATTTTAATGGCATTCGGAGCACTTATCATGATCGCACTTGGTCTTGCAGCCGTTCTGAAGTCGGGAATATTTGAACGCCATAAGGATAATGAAGAATAATACAAAGGAAAAACCAACAAAAAAGCAGTGGGCTCTGTTTATAACAGGGCTCGCCGCAATACTTCTCGGAACGAGTATTTTAGGATTCTTTTGCGGCAGAAAGCTGTACAGAGAGTACCGCAAGCATAAGCTCATGCGTGAAAATCCCGTTATTGAGATCGCTGATCTGAATATTAAAGCTCCTATTTTGGAAGGAACTGATAATGAAGTACTTGCCAAAGCGGCAGGGCATTTCATGGGAAGCGGCGAATTGGGAAAAGGAAATTACTGTATTGCAGGTCACAGCAGTACGATCTACAAGGAGTATTTCAACGATCTCAAAAAAGCGGAGCCAGGCATGGAGATAAAGCTGTACGACACAGCTAAGAATTGCTACAGCTATACCGTGAGCGAGAGCTTTATCGTCGAACCGAATGAAACATGGATACTTGGGGATTTCGGTGATAACAGAGTAACGATAGTTACCTGTACCGACGACGGTACTCAGCGGCAGATAGTCGTGGGAGTCCTGAAATAAAAAACAACGGCCCGGCTCAAACTTGATACTTATACAGAAACTTATACTTTATATCGGGGCAAACCTTTCTGAGGAAAGGTTCTTCCCTCAATAGAAAGTACAAAATGCTATATAAGTACCAGGTTTGAGCCGAGCCGATTTTTCGCAGTATACCGTAAAAAGTTCATTGTGTCCGTGAATTTGCATACATATTTTACTCTTTTTTCATGCATGATATCAATTGAAATAATTTTATTATTGTGGTATGATACAATTATAGAATAAATAGTTGAAAGAAATATGTTAATTATTTCTATAAAATGCAGTATCTGAAAGGGTGATGGAGTATGACAAGCAAACGGCATTCAAAAAGAGCAGCGGCAATGGCTGTTTCATTCCTTATGATGACGTATCTGATACCGAATGATGTTGCCATTGCTGAGTACATAATTCCATCGATGCCCGATTTTTCGTATATCGGTGAGATAAGCGGCATGACGGCTGAGCAGACGAAAAAAGCTGCGGAGGTGGTATATGAGGCGCTTTACTCACACAGCAGCACTGTGGATTTCAGGAATAAGGGCATAAAGATGACTTCCGCGAATACCGACAGCCTTATAAGCATATACAGGCACGTTGCCGCCTGCTATGACGTGGGAATGCTTGCAAAAAAAGGAACAATCACATATCTGCCGAGCAGCAGTACCATAAATCTTTCCTATCTTTTCAGCGGCAGCGAGTACACGGAGCAGTACAACGCCTATATGGCAAAGCTCGACGATATCCTGTCCGGAGTTGACGACAGCTGGTCCGATGAGGAAAAAGCCCTGTATATCCACGATTATCTTGCAGTGAGCTTTGATTATGATTATCCTGCCTATTACGGAGCTGTTACCCGCCCTGACAGGGAGCAGTACAGCTCATACGGAATGCTCAAGAACGGCATGGCTGTCTGCGAGGGCTATTCTGAGCTTTATGCGAAGCTTATGAATAAGCTCGGCATACGCACTGAGCTTGTCACAAGCGACGAGCTTTCACACGCATGGAACGTCATTACCATAGACGGAAGCCGTTATTTCGTTGATGTTGCCTGGGACGACGGCTATTGCGGCTACAAGGGTATCGTAAAGCATTCAAATTTCCTGAGAACTGTACCTGAAATCGCAGTCGAGAACCATGATACCAATGACTGGAAAGACGTTTTCGGAAACGACCTGTATAATTTGCAGGTGCCCGATACATTCAGCAGCGCATTCTGGCTGGATTCGAGAGCTGTTATCAAGCCCTATGAGGGCGGCTGGCTCACAATAAAGGGCAAGCCCGGCAAGGTCACGGCAGAACTGGCAAAATATGATGGAGCTGCTCATAAGACCTCGTCTGTACAGGCTTTGGCGAGTATCGGTTCTCCCGATTCTGTATGGTATGTATGGGGAAATCCGCGTTCCTACTGGACAGAGGCCTTTACCGTCCCCGAAATAGTGAACGGTATAGTGTATTATTCGACCCCTACAGTGATATATGCCCTGTATGACGGTCAAAAGTCAAAAGCCTACGAGCTTTCGGAAGCTGAAAAGAAAACGGGTTACATTTACGGTATGTATTCAGACGGAGTGAATATGTATTACGGACTGGATACCGAGTATCATCATGCCGACAGCACCGGAAGTGTTCCTGTAAAGTATACAGGAAAGTCAATATCGGTACTTGAGGCGAATATAAATGCGGTCACGACTGTTGTTACGACAACTGCTTCAGAAACGACCACGACAACTACAACGACGTCAACCACCGCAAAACCTACCACTACAACTACAAAAACGACAACAACTACCGCAAAACCTACCACTACAACTACAAAAATGACAACAACTACCGCAAAACCTACCACTACAACTACAAAAATGACAACAACTACCGCAAAACCTACCACTACAACTACAAAAACAACGACAACTACTGCAAAACCGACCACTACAACCACGAAAACAACGACAACTACTGCGAAACCGACCACTACGACCACGAAAACAACGACAACTACTGCAAAACCGACCACTACGACCATGAAAACAACGACAACTACCGCAAAACCGACTACTACAACCACGAAAACAACGACAACTACTGCAAAACCGACTATTACAACTGCAAAAGCGACGACAACTACCACAGCAAAGCCAAAACAGAAGCTTGCAGGTGACTCGAACGGAGACGGTATAGTAGACTTGTCGGACGCAGTACTTATCATGCAGGCTCTTGCAAGTCCGAATGTATACGGACTGGAAGGTACGGCGGAAACACATATAACAAGGCAGGGAATAGCAGACGGCGATGTTGAGGGCGGCGGAAACGGAATAACACTGAATGACGCTCTGACAATACAGAAATACCTGCTGAAGCTCATAAAAGCGCTACCTATATAACAAAAAAGTCCCCGTACTTTGTGTGATACGCATAGAGAAGTATTTGTGAGATTTATTGAGGAAAACCCTTTTGAAAAAGGGTTTCCCTAACAGGGACCTGTCCCCTCTGTCCTTCGGACATCTCCCCGTACAACGGGGAGTAATCCTCGAACTCCTTTCCTAAAACTTCCAGCTTAAATTTTTGCAAACAGGACGCCCCCTGTAAGATATACAGAGGGCGTTTTTATTATGTCGGGCGTCCTGTTTGCAAAAATTGGGGTTAAAAGTCTTTGGAAAGGGGTTCGGGGGAGAACCTTTCCTCAGAAAGGTTTCCCCCGGTAAGTCCCATATAAACTTCTTTACGAGTACCGCACATAGAGTACGGGGAATTTTGCTCAGTCTGTGTATTCTGTGTGGTTTTTACCGTTATTTTTGCCTTTATAGAGGCGTTTGTCAGCCTTTGTTATGACTGTATCTATCTTATCGACGGGAATTCCCACGCTTATGCCGAATGTCATGGTAACTCCGAATTCGCAGTCATCGATCTCGAAGGTATGAGCCCTCAGTGACTTGTGTATCTTTTCTGTAAAGGCAAGACCTTCCTCGATACTGGACTCGGGAATAATGAACAGGAACTCCTCACCGCCCCATCTTGCGGCGTATCCGTCGTCGGGAATGGTGCTTATGAAGAGGTTCGACACATAAACAAGGACCTTGTCGCCTGCGTCGTGGCCGTAGGTATCGTTGACCTTCTTGAAGTTGTCGATATCGCCGATACCGATGACGTACTTACTTTTGGGTGAACGGCTCCTTCTGCGGATACTTCTGATGTTCTCGTTCATTGCACGTCGGTTGTAGAGATTGGTAAGCGGGTCGATAGAAGCGAGCCTTTTGAAGCTCTCGCGCTGGTCCACCAGCTGAAACTCCATATATTCGCGGATAAGGATATTTGTCATAGCAGCGCAAACAAGAACGAAAACGCCAATGAAAGCGTTGGTTATCTGCATTGCTCTGATAAGTTTGTTATCCATGAACGGGTATTGGCCGACTGCGTCATAATCGAGTGTTATCTTGAAATACAGGAAGAATCCCAGTGATATACCGCCGACTATAAACGGGATATACATTCGTTTTGTACTTGTAAGGAACGTCGCGGGGATTATCAGTATAAAGAACATTGCGAAATCGGGCTGCCAGCCCATAAGGTGCGTTGCATAGGCAGCATGGACTATTATCTCAAGATCCGAAAGGTAGATCAGCAGGCTTCTTTCATGTACGAAACGAACGGAGATAATGAGCGCTATATAGAACAGAACGCTGAAAATATTGAATATCATCATTTCGCGTACTTCAAGTATGCGGAACATGATTAGATACGTGATATGAGCACAGAGACAGGCAAGTAGTCCAACGGAAAATGCCGTTACTTCGTGTGTTTTATCAAAGAGCTGTTTGTGGTCAGAAACGAATTCTCTTAGGAAAGTAGTGCTCTTCTGGGAATCCATACAATTGTCACTTCCCCTCAGGTGTGGTTATGATTTATTATACACCAATCAGCGTAGAATTTCAATATATAAATTGTTAATAATGAGATTTTATAAATAAATATTCTTTAAAACGGCAATATTTTGCAAAAAAATCATAGTCTCGGGGGATTTTCGGAAATATATCTGTCGAGTATCTCGGCAGCCGTCCTTACAAATCTTACGCAGGGACGTACTTTATAGTACTTTTCGGTGCGCTTTTCCGGCTCGGGAGTGCTTGTTACCGAGAGTTCCTTTAGAAGCTCGCGGCAGATGATCGTGCCGTGTTCTGCCCTGAACTCAGCGGCAAGCTCCTGTATGCGCTTGTAGTGTCCGGTCTTTTCCTCATGCGAGAAGCTCTCATCAGGGCCGTAGAGTATGCCTGCAATCATGAACATAGCCGAGCAGGCACCGCAGACCTCACGCATTCTGCCCATACCGCCGCCGAATGACGAGGAAAGGCGCACGGCGAGGTCTCTGTCCATACCTGTAACGTCAGTAAATGCTACAAAAACCGCCTGGGCGCAGTTCAGACCTCCTGCAAAGAGCTCGCAGGCATTATCAGCGTGATCGTATTCCATATATTTATTCTCCTTACGAAAAATCGAAATTCAGCTATGCTAAATTCTGAAGTTGAGAATTGAGAGTTGAAAGTTATGGTGTCGCCTGCGGCGACATAATTTAAATAATGTGAGCGAAGCGAATTCATTAACTCTCAACTCTAAACTCTAAACTAATCATAATTTTGCGAAGCAAAATTATGATTTATATTATACCTTATTATGGGCAGAAAATCAAGAGCAGAGGAGTAAGTTATTTTTTTAACGCTTCATATGGCGAAATATAGCCATGTTCGGCAGCTCCACAATAAATGGCGAAATATTTTTGTAAAAAAGACTTGATTTTAAAGCCAAAAAGTCGTAAAATATATATTAGGTATGTTCGGCACGGAATAGGATACATTCGCACTGTATCGGTGCATGAAACTGAAAAGCTGCATATAGCGCTGCTTTTGGCAGTCGGCAATATGGGCTGCCTAAAAACCGAAAGGAGTATTTATAATGATTTATTCGCACGAAGTTGAAACAATGTGCCCTATCGCACAGGGCGTTGCTCACGGCGCTGCTCCGATCCCTGAGGAAGCAAAGTGGGTAAAGGCTAAGGAGATAAAGGATATTTCCGGCTTCACACACGGTATAGGCTGGTGTGCACCTGAGCAGGGTACCTGCAAGCTCACACTCAATGTTAAGGAGGGCGTTATCCAGGAAGCTCTCGTTGAGACGATCGGCTGTTCGGGTATGACTCACTCTGCTGCTATGGCTGCTGAGATCCTCCCCGGAAGAACTATCCTTGAAGCTCTCAACACAGACCTCGTTTGTGACGCTATCAATACAGCTATGAGAGAGCTCTTCCTCCAGATCGTATACGGCCGTTCACAGTCTGCTTTCTCAGAGGGCGGTCTTGTAATCGGTGCAGGTCTTGAGGACCTCGGTAAGGGTCTCCGTTCACAGATCGGTACTACATACGGTACTCTCAAGAAGGGTCCCCGTTACCTCGAGCTCACAGACGGCTATATCACAGGCCTCGCCCTTAATGAGGACGACGAGATCATCGGCTACAAGTTCATCAATTTCGGTAAGATGATGGACTTTATCAAGGCAGGCGATGACGCAAATACTGCATTTGAGAAGGCACAGGGCCAGTACGGCAGAGTTGCTGACGCAGTTAAGATCGTTGATCCGAGAAAAGACTAAGGAGGACTTGTAAAATGGCTTTATTTGAATCATATGAGAGACGTGAGAAGCAGATTCTCGCTGTTCTTAAGAACTACGGCATCAGCTCTATCGAGGAGTGTGCTGACGTATGTAAGGCTAAGGGTCTCGATATCTACAAGATGGTAGAGGGAATCCAGCCTATCTGTTTTGAAAATGCAAAGTGGGCTTACACAGTAGGCTGCGCTATCGCTATAAAGAAGGGCTGCAAGAGAGCAGCTGACGCTGCTGCTGCAATCGGTGAAGGCCTCCAGGCTTTCTGCATCCCCGGTTCAGTTGCTGACCAGCGTAAGGTTGGTCTCGGCCACGGTAACCTCGGCAAGATGCTCCTCGAAGAGGACACAGAGTGCTTCGCATTCCTCGCAGGTCACGAGTCATTCGCTGCTGCTGAGGGCGCTATCGGTATCGCTGAGAAGGCAAACAAGGTTCGTCAGAAGCCCCTCCGTGTTATCCTCAACGGTCTCGGCAAGGACGCTGCTCAGATCATCGCTCGTATCAACGGCTTCACATATGTTGAGACAGAGATGGATTACGCTACAGGCGAGGTAAAGGAAGTATTCCGCAAGGCTTACTCAGACGGTCTCCGTGCAAAGGTAAACTGCTACGGTGCAAACGATGTAAGAGAAGGCGTTGCTATCATGTGGAAGGAGAATGTTGACGTATCTATCACAGGTAACTCAACTAACCCAACACGTTTCCAGCACCCTGTTGCAGGTACATACAAGAAGGAGCGCGTTGACGCTGGCAAGAAGTACTTCTCAGTTGCTTCAGGCGGCGGTACAGGACGTACACTTCACCCTGACAACATGGCAGCAGGTCCTGCTTCCTACGGTATGACAGATACTCTTGGACGTATGCACTCCGATGCACAGTTCGCAGGTTCTTCATCTGTTCCCGCTCACGTTGAGATGATGGGACTCATCGGCATGGGCAACAACCCGATGGTTGGTGCAACAGTTGCTTGCGCAGTTGCTGTTGAAGAGGCTATGAAGTAATAGCTAATCGGCTATAATACGATAAAAAAGCGAAATCCTGACAAGTCTTATGATTTGTCAGGATTTTACTATTATTTGAAACGTCAACGTGATTTGTCACCCATTTGTCACCCTAAGTTTATTGTGGGTGACGGCTCCACTTGCTGCTGCTCAGGCTGCAATCAACGAAGGAAAGTAATTCCAAAATATACTCAGATTGGCTATTTTACGCTGAATCTGGACGATGCTAAAGAATACCTTTATGCGAAATCCACTAAGCGCAGGATACTAAGCTGGCGTGATATACACGTTAATGTGTTTATCTGAATAAAACAACAAGGCTCTCACAGTTTCGGCTGTGAGAGCTTTTTTGTACACTCTTTAAAACGAATGGCCGCCTAATGGCGGCCATCATGTTATAACGTTGATTTTGTATGCTCCACGGTCTTCGGGACCACAAGCCGACGCTTACGGATTTTCGGCAGTTTTTCATGTTTTAATATAATCCTGTTTTGTCCCTGTTTTTCGGGGAGAAAAGCTGATTTGGCGCTTATTGCCTTTGCAGAAAAATCTTAAAACTGTAGGAAAAGTGTAGGAAAATAATAAGAATCTCACAGCCACTTGCAAGTTCGTTTGTGTATCAATTCGATCACGTTATCAATCAATGTTATCCAAT
>NZ_JAFYYT010000052.1 GCF_017549005.1 Ruminococcus sp. | reverse complement strand
TATCTGATTAGCTGCGCCGCACATTTTTGGCTATTTGTCAATACCTTTTTGCAAAAATTTACATTATATACAAAAAAAATAATCACAGGATCTTTTTGATTCCTGTGATTATTTTACTTTTCCTTAGCTTAATGACATTAACCCGAAGGTCTCTAATAATATTATTCATTTATGATCCATTTACCTTTGCGGTCGGAGCCTTCACGATAAATACGTCCGCTTTGTTTCAAAGCTTCCATTGCTGTTCTGACTCTTTTCAGACTTATATCCATAATCTCCGATATTTCCGCTTGGGTAATTTCAGGCTTTTCTCTTATAAGCTTAAGAACTTCTTCTATTCGTATCTCTATGAATGAACCTTTTTCATGCCTTTTTTCATGCCTTTTTTCATGCCCTTTTGTAAAAGCGGCATGATCCATCTCTACCAAAGGTAATGTAATTATAGTTTTATCAGGCGCATCTCCGCCAAAAAACTCTTCTATAGTAGGTTCAGCATAACCTGCCTGATTCCAGATATAAAAGATATCCGGCACACCGCTGCCAGCGTGTTCACCATAACCAAGAAGGTTGAACATTTTCATTATATTCGCGTTTCGTGGTTCAGAATCGCCGCCTCGAAGCATCTGTCGTTTACCAACTATACTCAGGCCCGGATTTTTCATTACAATCTTATCATCGTAGCTGTCAATCAATATCCCTCGTGAGAGATAGTAATCAGCATTCACAAGACAATTTACCAATGCCTCTCTGACAGCATTATGCAAAGGTGTCTCATCAACACGAACAATATTCTGAAGCTTAAACGGAACTTTCAGCATACGCAAAAGCTTCCTCGAAACTATAGTAAAGAAATCGAACACATTTCCTGACCAGTCCGGTGACTGTGAATATGTGCGATCTGTCCAGCGGACAGTTGGATCTGCATGGTCCTTATAATCAAGGAAGTATGCAGGATACTCCCGCGTTATCTTATATTCCTTTCCGAACATAAGCAAACCTGCGCCAGTCGGATGAAGTTTTTTGTCTTCGCAGTCATCGCTTGCAGCCCCGATCATTTCGAGGAATTTATCATCAGACAGTTTAGTCCATGCATGATCAGGATGTTTTGTACTAAACCAGACTCTATATGTTTTTACCGACTCAGGATCAAAATCAGACAATTCCATATTAGATAATACTTTCATATCCATGGTACGCCTTGTCTGATCACGCAACATTGCACGCACTTCTGCTTCGGTACAATGATAATCACCTTCATTATTGCGCTTATATGAGCCTCTGAACATATCTCCGTTTATATATACTGGCTTTGTTTCACGATCAGCCGCCGGAACTTCAATAACAATTATTACATCATCATTTACCGTATATGTTTTTATAGCTGTTTCAGATGTTAGGTTTATACTGATTCTTTTAGTATCATTAAGCTGATTCCAGAGATTTTTCTTTAATTTAGAAACATCCTTCATACCAGTTGTAAACCATGTGCCATCCTGTCGCTCTTTAACACCGCAAATAATGATTCCGCCGTATGTGTTAGCCATAGCAGAATAAGTCTCCCACAGGCTCTGTGGTAACCCACCTTCTGCCGATTTGACTTCACGACGATTATCTTCACGATAGCTTTCAAATAAAGCAAGATCAAATTCTTCTGCCATAGCTTGCCTCCTGTCAATGTATCGTTCCATATACGGTATTATACCACAGTTTCAAAGAGTTATCAACCCTTTAAGTAAATATTTATACCGCTTCGTTTTTCCTCTTCGCCTTTCTCTTAGGTTCCTCATTGTCTCTAGTCCACGGAGCAAAACCTTCTGCTTTAAGCAGGTCATTTATTTGAAATACATTTGCTTTTGGCAGCAGCTCCAGTATTGTCAGATACATCCTATGAGCCGGATTCTCCATATCGAACTCTACTCTTGCCTTTTGCATCAGATCAACACGGAAAGCTTCTTCAAGTTCAAGAGCTACACAAAACGCAAGAATCGTCTCAAGCTTGAACTTTCCCGCCGCCTTTTTTCCTTTACGAAGTTTCATTACTGTATCTACGCCCATGCCGCTTCGGTCAGCGACTTCATCAACTGTCACTTTGCACCTTTGCATATGAAATATTACAGCACGAGCCATTTCGTCCTGAACAGGATGTTCATCAAGCTTTAAGCTTTCATCCGTGATCTCATACAATGCCAGTCGTATCTTCTTTCTCTGTTCATCTGTGAGAACACGGTTCTCATCCGTTATCTTTGTCAGCTCATCTTTATGGAGCTCACCATAGGTATAGCTGTAGTCGAACTCAGCATACACCTTCTTAAAATCAAGGCAGCACTCTGCCATATTATGCCTTGCATATTCAGTCAGACCAATGCCCATACCGTTTTCTCTATGGACGTACTTATCGCTGTTAATAACAACATGTCCGTCTACATATGTAAACTTCTTTGTACTTATGAGGTCTGCGAAGGTTTTGCAGGAAGCATATACGTCTGCGATCTGGCGCAGGGACATTGTATATGTGTAGTCATCAGGAAAATCATATTCTACGTCATAATCCTCGACGTAGCTTGATACGTTATACACATAGACGCCACGCACTTCCGGCCAGCCAAGCTCTGCTATACGTTTCTTTGCAGTATTTCTGGTTACTCCGAATTTTCCCTTTACAAGATTTATAAGGCCTCTGTAACATTCCCAGTCCGGTTCTCCCGGTTGCCTGTCCAGGTAAGAAACGATGACATCCGTTGTCTGCTCCACTGGCATCTGAATGAATCGTGGGATAGCAGTTGCCTGCGTTTCCATCCATTTCAGACAGCTTTTCTGTGACTGAGAATAGAAGTAATCATTGAACTCAGGCATCTTCATTCCGACCATTTTTCTATAATAGCTCTGAAGCTCATAAAACAGGTTATGAAGATAGGCATGAACGCACTCATGAATAATAGCGTTCTGCGCCTCATCATCATCAACGATGTTATCTATAAAGATAGTTGGTACTGTGACGTGGATTGCTTTAGCTCTCCCCTGTTCATTATACACCTTCGTATCCCGTTTTTCAAGTATCAGCTTGGATCGAATATTTCCATTTTTCGATAAATGGGCATACTTGATCTCAAGCCCCATAGCCTTTGCAATAGCAACCGCATTTACTCGGCAGGGATAATTTGCCTTATACGGATAATACTTATCGACTATTTCATCTGCAATGATTTCAAAATCCTTCTTTGACAGTATCGGTACAAGATATTCATCCAGTGGCTGACACAGCCGTATATATTGACCGTCGTAAAGCTCTGCATCAATAAGGAAGTCTGATATGCCTCCTGATACAAATACACCGTGCACTATATATTTCTGGCAGCAGCGATACGCTCCCTCTACCAAAACTACATTGCAGATTACATACATAGAAAAGGAATCATGGTCAACACGGTCATATCTGCCGTCTTCTATTACAACAGTTTCTATCTCTGCTTTATATGATATACCCCACGGCAGAGAAAGCTGTCTGTATAGATAAAGCTCACGGATAAAACGGCCATAGTCTGCAGTATAGTTCCATCTGAGGAAATCTGTAAAAGATACTATCTCCGGCAATTCGCCGTTCCATCCCGGATTTCGTATAACCTTATACTGTCCCGGATGAACCTTATCCGGAATATGAAGAAAAGGTCCTCTGTTAATATATATTGTCATTTACGCCCTCCTGTTTCGCAACTTGTATTATGACTCCATTCTTTTGTTATTCCCTATATCTTTCTGTAGCGAATTGGGTTGATGGCGAAGTGTACCGGTATACTTCCCTGCCCTTTGCTGTACACACCCTACAGCAAAAGGCTCATTTTTATATAGGCGGAATATCGGCAACCATATTATAACACAGCAGAAATTAATTTGCAAGCATAATTTTCTATTGACAAAACACGATTAGTGTGTTATAGTATATATAAAGACAACGTAATAAGGAGTTTTTCAAAGCTTAAACCATTATCAGTGTTGAAACTGTATTGAAAAACTTTGTAGACATTCACAGTTTCTCATTTAACTATTCGTTATGTGGAAGGAGTCTGTTATGAAACAGGAAGACAAGAAATCTAATACATCAAAGAGCAGCAAGAAAAGCAATATCACGAATCCTGTACATCTGAAGGATGCACACGCTGTCGGAAAGCGTATTAAATATTACAGGGAGCGCTTAGGTCTTGAGCAGAAGGCTGTAGCCAGCGTAGTAGGTATAACTCCTAATGCTGTCAGCAACTGGGAAAGCGGCAGAACAAGGCCTGATTTCAGTGTCGTTCCCACATTATGTGAACTGCTTGGAATATCTCTTTATGAGTTATACGGCATAGATAATCCTATAAATGTATACACTGAAAAAGAACAGATGATGATAGAAGACTATCGCGGTATGACGCTTGGACATCAGCTTGCCGTTGAAAATCTTATCTCTTCACTTAAGGCAGCAGAGTTTGCAGGCAGATGCCCGGAAATTATCAAACTCACATTCTGTGACAAGGGCCTCGCTGCAGGTTTTGACAGCGGCGTAGAATTCGAGGATGAAGGCGAGCCTATCTACCTCTACCCTCATACAAATACAGCTATACGTCAGGCTGATCTTGTATTTGCTGTAAACGGTGATAGTATGGAACCCGAGTATCATGACGGCGATATGGTTCTTGTTGAAAAGTACCCCGGTTGTCCCGAACTTCAATATGGTGAGGTCGGCGCTTTCATGGTCGGCAACAACACATATATTAAGGTATTAGAGGAAGACGGTCTTCATTCCTATAATAAGAAATATCCACCCATGCATTTCAATGATGATGACAGCGTGTATCTCATTGGCCGCGTGCTGGGAATTCTGGATCCTGAATCTATCGCAAGTCAGGCAGATGCTGACAATTACGAGGCTATACACTCAGAAGACTAAGATATATATACGAGACTGTTCAAAGGAGGTCTGAAGTATGAAACAACCGGTAATAAGAATGGAACGTGTATATGTGAAGGTCAATTCTGATTTTGACTCTACAGGATATATGCAGCCAAGATCCATAACATGGAGTGATGGCCGTGTATTCCAGATTGAAGCCGTCAAGGATTTCAGACCTGCCGGCACTCATCATGATAGCCCAACCTGTGACTGCTATACTGTTGTAGTTAAAGGAGAAACGAAATATCTGTACTTTCAGAAATCCAATAATCAGCATGCCAGCAGAGTCGGAAGATGGTATGTGGAGTGTCCGACTGTTATATAGCGGCACGTATTAGAAGGAGCGTGTTAATATGGACAAGGTATATATAGCTATCGACCTGAAAAGCTTTTATGCGTCGGTCGAATGCGTTGATCGCGAACTTGATCCGCTGACAACAAACCTTGTCGTAGCAGATGAAACACGAACCGAAAAAACAATATGCCTGGCAGTCACACCATCACTAAAAGCATATGGTATCCCAGGACGTGCACGACTATTTGAAGTTATACAGGCTGTCAAAGAGATCAATCAGAAACGATTCAATGAAGCTTTCCGTAAAAAGAATCTTCCTAAGAATGATAAGGGCAGATACTGCTTCAGCTCATCCTCTTTTGATTCTGAAGCACTGGCTGCTGATCCGTCACTGGAACTATCATATATCATAGCTCCTCCGCGAATGAAACTTTATGAGGAGATAAGTACTAAAATATTCTCAATTTATACGCGATATATCAGCGCCGAGGATATTCATGTATATTCAATCGATGAATGCTTCATAGATGCCACTGGCTACCTCAACACCTATCACCTGACAGCTCACGAGCTTGCCATGACGATGATACGGGAGGTTCTCTATGAAACTGGCATTACAGCAACTGCAGGCATAGGAACAAACCTTTATCTCGCCAAGGTTGCTATGGATATAGTGGCCAAACACGTTCCTGCCGACAAAGACGGTGTCCGTATAGCAGAGCTAGATGAAACTAAATACAGAGAATTGCTGTGGTGCCATACTCCCCTGACAGACTTCTGGGGAATAGGCGGCGGAACGGCAGCGCGCGTAGCTTCTCTCAACTGCTTCACAATGGGAGATATTGCCCGTCTAAGCACCATAAATGAAGATCTGCTTTACAAGGCACTTGGTGTAAAAGCTGAGATAGTTATAGACCACGCCTGGGGCTGGGAGCCAACAAAAATCAGTACTATAAAGGCTTACAGACCATCCACAAATTCCCTTTCATCAGGACAAGTACTGAAAGAGCCATATACCTGTAAACTGGCACGGCTGATAGTAAGAGAAATGACCGAATTACTTGTACTGGATATGGTCAGTAAGTATGTTGTCACACGAAAGATAACTCTTACGATTGGTTATGATAGAAGCTCTCTTCAGCTTCTGATGCACGGCAACACACCGAAAAATGATATTTATAAGGTGACAACAACCGGAAAAGTGTATGAAGGCAGAATAACAAAGGATCACTACGGAAGAGTTATCCCCTATCATGCTCACGGTACAGGTAATCTTGACAACTGGACCTCATCAACAAAGGACATTGCCAACTGCATGATGGAGCTATATGATCGTATTGTAGATCCAGATCTCCTTATAAGGCGAATCAACATTTGTGCCTGCAATCTTATTTATGAAAACAATATCCCTATAGATGACTCTCCTGTGCAGCTTCAGCTATTCGTAGATTATGAGGAAGAAGAACGCAATAAAGCTGACAAGGAAGAGAAAGAAAAAAGAGAACGGTCACTGCAGCGTGCAACACTGCTATTACAGAGTAAATACGGAAAAAATGCTGTTCTCAAGGGAATGAACCTTATCGACGGTGGAACAACAATAGAACGAAACGGACAAATCGGCGGACACCGAGCTGCAGCTCCGGAGGTGAAGAAAAATGTCAAAGGAAATCCAAAACACTGAACCTGACCCAAGAATAGTATATGCAGATATATTTGACCTGCCTCACTGGCAGTCACCGAACAGAAAAACTATGTCACTTTATGAAAGAGCCTCTATATTTTCATCATTCGCCGCACTCGCAGGTTATGAGGACATGGTCAACGAAGAGGCTAGAATCGTAAGCAAACAAGAAAAACTAACTGAAGAGGAGATGGAGACATTGAACTGGAAAATCAACCTTATTGCAGACATTCTGGAGGATGGACATCATCCGATACTGACATTTACATATTTCCTGAACGACAAAATGAAGGAAGGCGGCTCATATGTAAAAATGACAGAGCGTGTCAGGAAGGTCGATACCGTTAATCACAGAATAGAATTATACAAAACTGTCGGCACCAGTCAAAGCTACATGGAACTTGACATGGATAAAATAAAGGATATCAGCGGTGATATTTTAAATCACATTTCTGACTCTGCTTAATGAGGAGGCTATATTTATGACTGATATTAATGTTCCTACCAGCTTGCTTCCTAAAGATGTACGTCATCCTGCAGCTTTCATAGCCGCTAAGAATCCAGATCTGCCGGATTATGGAATCAGCACAGGAGACATTGTATTAGTCGATCAGGATGCAGATTTTGCTACGGGAGAACTATCAGTCTATAAATACACCCGCTCCCCTATATATCGAATAAGCAATCGAAAAAGAAAGGCCGAACACTTTGGAAAAGTAGTGATGGTTATACACTATTACGGAAACAGGCCATTAATATGAATTATACTGCCGAGGTAGTCAAAAATGCCTCGGCAGTTTTGTTTATTATGTCGATTGACTATTTTACCGGCTTCTGATATACTTGTGCTCGTAACATAAAATACATCTGGTTGATAACTTTTCGCCAACTGGTCGCATTAATTATAACACAGGAGAACTACAATGCACTATATTGAATTTCCATTCCCGTTTGATAACAGACTCACAAGTCAGGATATCCTCCGTACGCGCCGTGAACAGCTTAAACTGACTCAGCAGCAGGTAGCTACAGGAGCACATCTGCAACTACGCCAGTATCAGCGAATAGAAAGCGGAGAACGTAATCTTGAGACTGCTACACTAAAAACTGCACTATCAATCTGTGCTGTACTCAAACTAGATCCCTTCACCTTCTTACCTGAAGGAGAGCTTATGAACAAGTACTATGAGCTTAACACCAAGGGAAATAATACATGGGCTACAGAAGAACTGCTCACCCTTCTTATAAGTCAAGCGTGCGACATTTATAACGAAGAATTCGGCACAAACTACTCTCTCGATAATATCAAAATAGCCTTCTGCACTCTTGATAACATAGTTGATGTATATAGGGGATTTACGGCAGAATACGGATTTCATTCAGAAATGAAGGTTTTAAGCGATTTTGAATCTGAACTGGCTGAAGCATTTATCGGACAGACCGATATCGATGATCCGAACCATATCGACGGAATCCTTCTTCGACTTGACCCACCTAAGGAATTCTCAGATCAAAAATATTATCAGTTAGTAATCGTACATGAACTGGCGCATATTTTCTGTACCACACACGAATTAGAAAGCGCTGGAAAATCCGGTCAGCGTTTCTATGATCTATACTGCGAAGGAAAGGAAGGCTCACCTGCCGAGCAATTCAATAACGGCTTCATAAGTGCAGGATACGCCATATTGAATATAGCGCTCCGGTTGAACACCCACGGCCGGTGAAGTTGAACAGTAGCGTCGCTTAAAATGAACAGTATCGTCGCAGCAGTTGTACATTGACACAGCCAAACTTGTATGATACAATAATTATGCTTTACTCACAGGG